>JBBILY010000001.1:0-38639 GCA_037444705.1 Chloroflexota bacterium
AAACCACCCGGCGCAAGAGAAAGCGCCCTGTGGCGGTGAACAGAAAGACGAAAACCCAGGCCAGCAGTAGCCAAGCGCGCGCCAGCACAAAGTCAGGGAGGAGAAAACCCACCGCTACCACCGCCATCAGTCCTAATGTGGTGGCATTGAAGACCAGCGAATACTCCTGGGTTCCACCCAGCAGATTCTTGCGATGGTATAAGCCAATCATGGCAAAAAGGATGAGCCATGCGGGGATCATGAGCAACCCCACGCGCTGGTAAAAGTAAAAGGAGTCAAATGCGTCTTCTTGGAATATATGCAGGGGCGCCTGGAAGCGCACATAATAGGCGGCACGAAAGGCTAAACCCGTTAGCAATAGATCATTGAAGACCAGCACCAGAATGAACAAGCGCCACTGCCATCGGCTGGAGATAAGATCTGAAGCCCGATAAATCCGCCGCGTCAGTTGGGCTGCTATAGAAGGGTTGACGTTCGATGTTGTAGTTTGCATGCTATTCTCCTTACCCCCTGTTGGGATCCCTAGGGGTTTCCCCGTCAGATCGGGTGTTTATCCTGCCCTCTTGTATGGAATTAATCCTTGGATTGCACGCTAAAAAAGCAGATAATTATTATAAAAATGAGACTTAATTTATCCGTTTTTCATCATAACATAATTTTAGGCCAGAGTGTAGAGGTCTTAAGTATAGATTAAGCCAATGTCAAGGAAATGTAAGCAATATTAAATTCGTCTTCACAGACTGTTGGAAGCCATTGCCTGTTTGCGTTTCTTGGTTAAGGAGGCAACAGAAATGAAAGAGGGCTTGCGGGTCATGACCCGCAAGCCCTCAGGCTTTTTCCAGCAATTGGGCTATCAGGCTTCGCGAAATTCGCCTTCTACTACTTCGCCCTCATCCTCTGGCCTTGGATGTCTGGCTCCGCCATCGCCGCCATAGGCTGTCCCTGTTTGAGCCTGTTGTGCATACATCTGTTGGCTGAGGGCATGCCAGGCGTTCTGCAGGTCATTATGCAGGCTGCGGATGCGAGCGGTGTTGTCGGATTTCATTGCCTCACGCAAGGCGTTGACCTTGTCCTGGATGTTCTGGCGTTCATGCGAGGGCACCTTGTCGCCCAGGTCGCGCAGCATTTTCTCGGTCTGGTAGATGAGGTTGTCGGCCTGGTTGCGCGCTTCGGCCAGTTCGCGGCGCTTGCGGTCTTCCGCTTCGTGTGCTCGCGCCTCGTTAATCATGCGTTCAATATCGCTCTTGCTCAGGTTGGTCGAGGCGGTGATGGTGACTTTTTGCTCCTTACCGGTGGCCTTATCGCGGGCGGTGACGTTGAGAATGCCATTGGCATCAATGTCAAAAGTAACCTCAATTTGTGGCACACCGCGCGGCGCAGGCGGAATGCCCTCCAGGCGGAAGCGACCCAGGCTCATGTTGTCAGCTGCCATTGGGCGCTCACCCTGAAGCACGTGGATATCCACTGCAGTCTGATTGTCCTCGGCGGCAGAGAAGATTTCCGTCTTGCGCACCGGGATAGTGGTGTTGCGCTCAATGAGCACGGTCATCACACCACCCAGGGTCTCCACGCCCAGGGATAGCGGGGTGACATCCAGCAAGAGCACATCCTTGACCTCACCACCCAGCACGCCGGCCTGGATGGCTGCGCCTACGGCTACTACCTCGTCCGGGTTGACCCCTTTATGAGGCTCCTTACCGGTGAGCGAGCGCACTAAGTTCTGCACCATGGGCATACGGGTGGCTCCACCCACCAGCACCACCTCATCAATCTCTGCGGCGGTCAAGCCGGCATCGCGCAGGGCGGCGTTGAACGGACCGCGCAGGCGCTCTACCAGGTCTTCGGTTAACTGCTCAAACTTGGAGCGGGTGAGTTTCATTTGCAGATGCTTGGGGCCCGAGGCGTCAGCCGTAATATAGGGCAGGTTGATCTCGGTCTCTACCACGCTGGAGAGTTCGATCTTCGCCTTTTCGGCTGCCTCGCGCAGTCGTTGCAGCGCCTGGCGATCCTGGCGCAGGTCAATGCCGTGTTCTTTCTTGAACTCATCCGCCACCCAGTTGACAATGCGCTGATCCCAGTCATCACCGCCCAGGTGGGTGTCGCCGTTGGTAGCGCGCACTTCGATCACACCCTCGCCCACGTCCAGGATGCTGACATCGAAGGTGCCTCCACCCAGGTCGAAGACCAGGATAGTTTCGTTTTCTTTCTTGTCCAGACCATAGGCGAGGGCGGCTGCAGTTGGTTCATTGATGATGCGTAGCACCTCCAGCCCGGCGATCTTGCCCGCATCTTTCGTGGCCTGGCGTTGACTATCATTGAAGTATGCAGGGACGGTGATCACGGCCTTGGTCACCGGCTCGCCCAAATAGGCTTCGGCGTCGGCTTTGAGTTTACTCAGTATCATGGCCGAAATTTCCTGAGGCGTGTATTCGCGCCCGGTGACTGGAATATGCACCCGCGCATCTCCCGCTGGCCCACGCACCACCCGATAGGGCACCATCTTGCGCTCGGTCTCGACCTCATCATAGCGCCGCCCCATAAAGCGCTTGATAGAATAGATCGTGTTCTCAGGGTTGATAATAGCCTGGCGTTTGGCAGTTTGACCGACCAGACGCTCCCCGTTTTTATTGAAGCCAACCACCGATGGCAGTAGGCGCGAGCCTTCAGCGGTAGGGATGACGGTGGGGTCGCCGCCTTCCATGACAGCCACCACGCTGTTCGTGGTACCCAGGTCAATACCAATAATTTTGGACATAATCCTCCTCCTTCTCAAGGTTCTCTACGGTCAAGGCCTGGCTACGAGATCATCGCTGCTTCTCCTTGACCGAGATAATTGGCAACCTTGAAGATCATATGCGTGTGAAGTTGGGTGTCTCTGAAGAGGGCGGGTAGAGGGATAACTCGACCCCGCCTGTTTTCGGTGTAAGCATAATCCGAGAATGCAAGAAGAACGTTAACAGAGCATATGAAAGTTGTCAAATTCGCTGACATGCCAGAAATGGCATTAAAACTTATCCCTGCTACGCAAGTTTCGTGCCTGCGACTTTTTAAGACAAGCGTCAGGTTGAACATTTTTCAGATTATGTTGCTTCTGAGTGCACAGATATAGGGAAACACATTAGTCCTCCCCCCATTTGTGGTAGGCCATTTTGTTGCGCCTTATTATGGCTCACTCTAAAAGAAGGGGTAAATTCTTTAACATTTAACAATCTTAAAGTTTTGTCTTTTTTTAGACAACCGTAGGTTTGACGTATTGCCTCTTACCTCGGATTCCTGCTAAAATCAAGCAGCACGCGCTGAGTGGTGGGGAGAGGTGCTTTCTCTGTAATCAAAAAACGATGACGAGCGGTACTGGCAAGCGTTTGTTTCCCCCTGGCTGTAGGTAATGCCAGGAGGGTAGGGTTAATATTCATGTTTGACGTGAGGAGGAAGGCCCTATGAGACCAGAGCAAGCCTGGCAGGCCGTGATCGGGCAATTGCAAATGGAGATGCCCAAAGCTGCCTTCAACACTTGGGTGCGCGATGCTGACTTAGTGGCTTATGAAGATGGTAGTTTTATTATTGGCGTGCACAACGCTTATGCGCGCGATTGGCTGGAGAGTCGTCTGACCAGCACAGTGAAGCGCTTGCTGACAGGGATGATGAACCGCAGTGTGGAAGTGCGCTTCGTCGTCTGGCAGAACGCGGATGAACCCCTCATCCGCGATCCCCATGAGGCGGAACCTGGTTCCCCAGACGAAACGCTATCAGGCCAAGAATCGCTGCTCACCCAACCCGAAAATTCTACCTTTATCACCCGCTATACCTTCGAGAACTTTGTTGTCGGGCCGAGCAATCGTCTGGCGCATGCCGCCTCACTGGCTGTGGCGGAAAATCCTGCCCGTGCCTATAATCCTCTCTTTCTTTACGGGGGTGTTGGGTTGGGGAAAACCCATTTGCTGCATGCCATAGGCAATTTATGCGCCCGACGCGGCTTAAATGTGTTGTATGTGTCCTCCGAAGAGTTCACCAACGACTTGATCAACGCCATCCGCACTCATACTACTCAGGCTTTTCGTGAGCGTTACCGCCGGACTGATGTTCTACTGATTGATGATATCCAATTCATTGCGGGTAAAGAATCCACCCAGGAAGAATTTTTCCACACCTTCAATACCCTGCACGGGCAGGATAAGCAGATTGTGATCTCATCCGATCGCCCACCTAAGGCCATGGTGACCCTAGAGGAGCGCTTACGCTCGCGCTTTGAGTGGGGCTTAATCGCCGATATCCAGCCCCCAGATTTTGAAACCCGCCTGGCTATCCTGCGCTCCAAGGCAGACCGCGCTGGCTACCATATGCCTGGTGAGACTTTGGAATTAATTGCTCGCCGCGTGCAGTCCAACATTCGCGAACTGGAAGGCGCGCTCACCCGCATTGCTGCCTTTGCCAACCTGAGCGGCATGCCCATGACCCTGGCGTTGGTCGAATCGGTTTTGGCAGATTTGCTCCCGCGTCGCAAGGAGGTGCAGCCCGAAGAAATTGTACGCAAGGTGGCCGATGTCTTCGGTCTGCCCCTGGAACGCCTTTTGGGCAAAGATCGCTCGCGCGAGGTGGCTCTGCCGCGCCAAATCGCCATGTACTTGCTGCGCGAAGAAGCCAACATCTCTTTACCCCAAATTGGCGAAACCTTAGGCGGACGCGATCACACCACGGTCATGTATGGCTGTGAGAAGGTGGCTGAACTTTTGGAACAGGATGATCGCCTGCGGCGGCAGGTGCTGGAGATCAAAGAACAACTTTATGGCGCCTCGCGCCTGAGCCACTAGGATTAAGTTTCCCCACTCAGGCTATTGTCTCAGGACGAATAATAGAGGCGTCTCGAAAATGGCTGTTCGTTCCTGATAACGGCTGATCCATCCTGGTTTACGACGCCCAAACCACCTTAAGGCGAAATGGCTGAGCGACGCCTGGGTTAGGGATCGCACCCAGGTCTTGCCCTCTTTCCTCGGGCTAACTGCCCCTTGCCTCTCCCCATTTGTACCTTATAATAGACCTACCCTTTAGCATAAAACTGGGTGAGAGGCGCCCATGAAGACTAAAGAGGCCATCCGCAGGAAAATTGGACTGCTCTTCCTGGCTTTTTTTACTCTGGTCACCATCTCGGTCGCGGTTACGTTTTGGGGCATTGAGACGCAAAAGGCCGACGCCCTGGTGATCAATCTGGCGGGTCGTCAGCGCATGCTCACCCAAAAGATAACCTGGCTGGCCCTGGCTCAACCGCATAGCCCTGAATTAGAAGCCTCGATCCAACTCTTTGAACAAACCCAGCGCGCCCTGCGCGACGGCGGATCCACTTACTATGGCACGGGCTCTGCCTCCCTGTCTGCCGAGGCTGCGCCGCAGGTGGTTTTACCTCCCACCACAGACCCTGCCCTGCGCGCCGATCTCGATCAGGTGGCGCGGTTTTGGGATGACTTTCGCGCCCACCTCTACCCTCTGGATGCGGATTCATTGCAATCTCAATCGCTTGTGTTGTTGGCACGGCTGGATGCGCTGGTGAGCCATTATGAAGCTCAGGCGCGCGCTAAGGTGCGGCGCGTGCAAATTATCCAGGGGTTATCGTTTGTCTGTGCTGTGCTGCTCTTGGGGTGGAGTTATGGGCTCACGCGGCGGCAAATCTTATATCCGTTGACCCAGTTATACGCCGCGGCACAACGCATGGCCCAGGGACAATTGGAGCAGCCTCTGCCACCGATGAGAGATGACGAACTGGGACAGGTGAGCCAGGCCTTCGAGTCCATGCGCCGCGAGGTGTCCGCTGCCCGACGAGGATTAGAGGAGCGGGTGGCTCAGCGCACCCAGGAACTGGCGGCGGCCTTCGAGTTCAGTCAGGAGATCATCACCCAATTAGACCTGGAACGCCTGCTCCGGGCGGTCACAGAGCGCGCCCGCACCCTGGCGCGTGCCAGGGCAGCAGCTCTGTGTCTGCTGGATGAGGACCAGAGCCACCTGATCCTGACGGCTCACAGTGGTGAACCCATCACCCCACTCGCCCTTCGCCAAAGCCTGCAACGCGACCCGGCCTATCAAGTGGTGAGCCAGGGACAAACTGTCACCCTGTGCGCCGATTGTGCCCAATGTGGCTTTTTAATCACCCATCACCCTGGTCAATGCGCCGTGGCTCCTTTGCGCGCCGGGGAGACCACCCTGGGAGCGCTGTGTGTGGTACGCGAGGTGGAGGCTGCCTTCGATGCTGACGAAACCCGCGCCCTAACCCTATTGGCCAATGTGGCTACCATTGCCATCATCAACGCTCGCCTGGTTGAGGATGGCCGGCAGCAGGCGGCTCAAACTGCCATTCTCGCTGAGCGCGAACGCCTGGCGGGTGAGTTGCACGACAATCTGGCTCAAACCCTGGGCTTTCTAAATCTGCAAGCCGACCAGATACGGCGAATGCTGGCCACCGGTCAAGTGCAGCGCGCCCTGGATGAGTTGGACAGAATCAAAGGCGCGGTCGAGGCGGCCTATAATCAAGTACGGGGAGCCTTAGTGGGCTTGAGCGAGTCCTTGGCCGCGGCGGATGACTTTCTGCATCGCCTGAGAGCCTGCCTGGAAGAAATGGGCCAAAAGGGTGGCCTGCAGGTTGAATTACAAATCGAGGATACCTCCGCCTTGCAACTCCCACGCCTGGTTCAGGCGCAGGCTTTGCTCATCCTGCGCGAGGCGGTGACCAATGCCTTTAAACATGCTCAAGCCAGGAATGTGTGCGTGCGCGTGAGGCGCAACGATCGTCAAGCATGTTTCACCGTCGAGGATGACGGTGTGGGCTTTGACCCGCAGATAGTGGTAAACGGTGAACACTTAGGCCTGCGTTTGATGCGCGCTCGCGCCGAGCGCAGCGGCGGTGCCCTGGTGGTGGAATCTGCTCCCGGCGCTGGAACGCGAGTCGCTGTTTATTTTGCTTTGGAAGAGCCGTCATGAGCCTTCATCGCATTCTCCTGGTAGATGATCACGACCTTTTTCGCGAAGGTCTGGCCAGCCTAATCAACGCCCAACCAGACATGGAAGTGGTCGGTCAGGCGTTAGACGGCCTGGAAGCCTATGCCCTGGCGCGCCAGTTGCATCCCGACCTGATTGTGATGGATATCAAGATGCCTATTTGTGATGGCCTGGAGGCGACGCGCCTGATCCGTGCCGAATGGCCGGAAGCGCGCATCCTCATCCTCACCGTCCACGATGAGGATGAAAAACTGTTTGAAGCCATCAAGTGCGGAGCGTGCGGCTATCTCCTCAAGAACACTAACTCGGCAGATTTCCTGAAAGGCGTGCGGGCTGCGCTGGCAGGAGAGGCAGCCCTACCTCCCAAACTGGCGGCACGTTTACTCCAGGAATTTGCCCGCCTGGCTAACCGCCTGACGGCGGGTGGCTCGTCCCCTGAAGCCCATGGACTGACCCTACGCGAGCAGGAAGTGCTGCAACTGCTCGCCGACGGCCTCGGTGATAAGGAAATTGCTCTGCAACTGGCGCTGAGTTTGCACACGGTCAAGACCCATGTGCGCAATATTTTGAACAAATTGCACGCCAATAACCGCCGTCAAGCAGCCAACCTGGCTCAGCGCGAAGGCTGGGTGAAGAAAAAATCCTGAAAGACCTAATTCTTTGGGCTCAAGAGCGATGGTCACCATCGCTCTTTTTTCATTCTTTCAACCCTCGCAGGGTGGATAGACTCTGGCGATCCTTTCTTATAACCTCAAGGCGTGGAAAAGCGCCGCATCTTTATCGTTGGCGACAGCCTGTTTGCCGAGACCTTGACCCAGTTGTTGGGGCAAGAGCAGGTGGTGGAAATCGTTGGCACGGCCTCCACCCTGGCGGGTGCCCTGTCCCTGTTGTCCAATAGTCATCCCGACGTGGTCATTGTCGCTCGGGTTGCCAGCCAGCCAGATGCTGCCTTTGCCCGTTTTCTCTCCGCCTGCCCTCAACTGCCTGTGATTTGCCTGGATCTCTCCAGCAACGACCTTCAGGTCATTGTCAGTCAGCGGCTGATCGCCCACTCATCCAACGACCTCCTGGCGGCGATTGCCTCCTTGCCCAGGCCGCCTGGGGAGGGTTGAATTTACATTTACTAAGGAGATGGAGTAATGGCAAAGATTTCCCGTCGCGATTTTCTCAAACTCTCCGGCGCTACAGCCTTAGGCGCCGCGCTCTCTCAACTGGAGTTGAAACTGCTTGAACCCATCAGCGTGGATAATCCCCTGGCCACTTATCCCTCCCGCGATTGGGAAAAAGTTTACCGCGACCAGTATCGCTACGATTCATCCTTTACCTTTGTTTGCTCGCCCAACGACACTCATGCCTGTCGCCTGCGCGCCTTTGTGCGCAATGGGATCATCCTGCGCGCTGAAACCAACTATGACGTGGAGCGTTACAGCGATTTGTATGGTAATACTGCCACAGCTCACTGGCATCCGCGCGGCTGCAAAAAGGGACAGACCTTCCATCGCCGCCTGTATGGGCCGCACCGCCTCAAAGGCCCTCTGATGCGCAAAGGCTGGAAAGAATGGGCTGACGACGGCTTCCCGGAACTCAACGCGGCTAACAAGGCCAAATACAAGTTCGACGCCCGCGGTCTGGATGAATTGCTCCCCGTGACCTGGGATGTGGCTTACGACTACATCGCCCGCGGCATGATCGCTATTGCCAAACGTTATTCTGGCGAAGACGGGGCAGCGCTCTTGCGTCAGCAGGGTTATCCTGAAGAGATGATCCAGGCCATGGGCGGAGCGGGGACGCGCACCTTTAAGTGTCGAGGGGGCATGGGCCTGTTGGGGGTGATTGGCAAATATGGCATGTACCGTTTCGCCAACATGCTGGCATTGCTGGATGTGCATGTGCGCGGGGTCAAACCTGAAGAAGCCAAAGGTGGACGCACCTGGTCTAATTACACCTGGCATGGCGACCAGGCGCCGGGCATTCCTTTTGTAACCGGCTTGCAGGCTTCCGATGAAGACTTTAACGACCTGCGGAATTCGCGCCTGCATATTCAATGCGGCAAGAACCTGGTGGAAAACAAGATGCCCGAGTCGCACTTCTTCATTGAGGCCATGGAACGCGGCTCAAAGATCGTCACCATCACCCCAGAATATTCCCCGCCGGCGACCAAATCGGATTACTGGATTCCGATTCGTCCGGCCACCGACACTGCGCTTTTTTTGGGCATCGCCCGCTGGTTGATTGACAACAAGAAATATGACGAGGGCTTCGTCAAGCGCTTCACGGATTTGCCTTTGCTGGTGCGGGCCGACACCCTGAAACGCCTGCGGGCAGATGAGGTCTTCCCCAATTATCAGCCCGGCCTCAGTCCCGATGGCCCCAGTTTCAAACTGCAAGGCCTTAAGGCAGAGCAATATGAGAAACTGGGTGACTTTGTGGTTTTCGACGCCAAATCGGCTTCCTTAGCAGCCATCACCCGCGATGATGTCGGGGCGGCGATGGACGCCAAGGGCATTGATCCTGCCCTGGAGTGGTCAGGCAAGATCACTCTGGTGGATGGGAGCCAGGTAGAGGTGCTCACGCTATGGAGCATGTACCGCGAACACCTCCAAGATTATGACCTGGACACGGTAGTGGAGATCACCCATGCCCCTAAAGATCTGGTGTTGCGCCTGGCAAATGACATCGCTACTCTCAGTCCGGTCGCCCTGCATATTGGCGAAGGCGTCAACCACTGGTTTCACGCCACTCTGGCTAACCGGGCGCAATTCCTGCCGTTGATGCTCACCGGCAACATTGGCCGGCCGGGAGCGGGGGTCTACACCTGGGCCGGCAATTATAAAGCAGCCCTGTTCCAGGGTTCACCTCAAACGGGTCCCGGCTTCAAAGGTTGGGTGGCCGAAGACCCCTTTGAACCCAACCTGGACGAGCAGGCTCACGGCAAAGACATAAAAGCCCATGGCTACACCAAAGATGAGGAACCCGCCTATTGGAATCACTCTGAGCGCCCGTTGATCGTAGACACACCCAAGTACGGCCGTAAAGTGTTCACCGGCCAAACCCATATGCCTACCCCGACTAAGGTTCAATTCTTTACCAACGTCAACTTGTTGAATAACGCCAAACACCATTATGAGATGATCAAAAACGTCAATCCCAACATTGAACTGATCATCTCGATTGACATTGAAATGACTTCATCAATCGAATATGCCGATTTCGCCCTGGCGGCTAACTCATGGGCGGAATTTCAGACGTATGAGATCACCGCCTCGTGCTCCAACCCCTTCCTGCAAATCTGGAAAGGTGGCATCCCTCCGCTTTATGACACCCGCGATGACGTGCGCATCCTGGCCGAACTGGCCGCCACCCTGGGGGATAAACTCGGCGATCAGCGCTTTCGCGATTATTGGAAATTTGCCCTGGAAGGCCGTCCCCAGGTCTACATCCAACGCCTGTTGGATTCGTCCCTAACTACCGCCGGCTACAAGTTTGAGGATATTATTGCCGGCAAGTACGGAGAGCCAGGGGCGGCGTTGATGCTTTTCCGCACCTACCCGCGCATCCCCTTCTGGGAACAGGTGCACGATTCCGTCCCCTTTTATACTGACACCGGCCGCCTCAATACCTATTGCGACATCCCCGAAGCCATCGAATATGGCGAGAACCTGATCAGCCACCGCGAAAGCCCGGAGGCTACCCCTTATCTGCCCAACGTCATCGTCACCAACAGCCGCTTTGTGCGCCCGGAGGATTACGGCATCCCTCTGGACGCTATGGGTTGGGACGAGCGCACCGTGCGCAACGTGAAGATGCCCTGGGAGCAGGTGAAGCAAACCCAAAATCCACTTTGGGAGGCCGGCTTTAAGTTCTACTGCTTTACCCCCAAGACTCGCCATCGCGTGCACTCATCCTGGAGCACCGTAGACTGGACCCTGATCCTGGATTCCAACTTTGGGGATCCCTATCGCATGGATAAACGCCAGCCGGCCGCCGGTGAGCATCAGTTGCACATCAATCCCCAAGCGGCTAAGGACCTGGGTTTGGAAGATGGCGATTACGTCTATGTGGATGCCAATCCTGCTGACCGCCCTTACATTGGTTGGAAACCAGATGACCCCTTCTACAAGGTAGCGCGCTTGATGTTACGCGTCAAATACAATCCGGCTTATCCCTATCATATTGTTATGCTCAAGCACGGGCCCTTCATGGCGACCGAGAAATCTGTCCTGGCTCACGAGACCCGCCCTGATGGGCTGGCAAGGTCGGCGGGCAGTGGCTATCAGGCCAACCTGCGCTATGGTTCACAACAATCGGTCACGCGCGATTGGTCCATGCCCATGCATCAAACCGATACCCTTTTCCATAAGCAAAAGACCGCCATGCAATTTATCTTCGGGGGCGAGGCCGATAACCACGCCCTCAATACCGTGCCCAAAGAGACCCTGGTGAAGATTACCAAAGCCGAAGATGGCGGTCTGGGTGGCAAAGGCCCCTGGGAGCCGACCAAAAGCGGTTTCACCCCCGGCCATGAGAATCAATTCATGTTCAAGTATCTGGGTGGCGGTCTGGTTGAAGTGAAGAAAGCGGGAGGTTGAGATGTTTCAAGATGAATTCATTGAAGAAGACCCTATGGGTCTGATAGGGGTGGTCTTGCCTGGCGAGGCAGGACAACTGGAGGCCATGGCACAGACCTTTGTGGAAGAATATGTGCGTCTGGGTTGGGATGAGCCGCGCCTGATGACCCTTTTCATCAACCCTATGTTCCTGGCCACTCACCGCGTTTACCGTCAGATGGGTGAGGCTTATGTGCGTCAGTTGATCCGTGATACCCTGGCCCGATGGGGTTTTGTTCAGGGCGCGTCCGCTGCCCCTGAGCCGCTCGCCCCGCGGGCAGAGCAAGATAAACCGCGGTGAGCGCGGAGATCAAAGCGCAACAAGGAGACTTCTATGGCTGAAGTATATAACTGGCAACTGGGCCGTAAGATGAGTTATGCTTTTGATGAGGCCCACCCCAAGAAGCAGTTTGTAGCGGTCTTTAATATCAACCGTTGCATCGGCTGCCAGACCTGCACCGGTGCCTGTAAAGCCACCTGGACTTTTTCCAAGGGGCAAGAATACATGTGGTGGAACAATGTGGAGACCAAGCCCTACGGTGGTTATCCTCAGCATTGGGACATCAAAATTCTGCAAATGCTCGACGAAGCCCACCAGGTAGCTGGCAAGAAAGCCGAGTGGGATGCCTCCCAGGTCAACCAGAATGCCCCTTATGGCGTTTATCAGGGCTTGACCATCACCGAGGCCGCTGGAGCTGACCAGCAAGCCCTGGGCTATATCCCCACGGATCTGGAGTGGCGCGCCCCCAATTTTTATGAAGATACTGCCACCCCCTACAGCGGGGATCGCCTGGGCATTAGCCAGCAAGGGGCTTCTCTGCCAGAGCATCAGACCTGGTTTTTCTACCTGCAGCGCCTGTGCAATCACTGCACTTACCCTGCCTGTGCTGCTGCTTGCCCGCGCAAGGCCATCTACAAGCGTCCGGAAGATGGCATTGTCTTGATTGACCAGGGACGCTGCCGCGGTTACCGCAAGTGTGTGGAGCAGTGCCCCTATAAAAAGTCTATGTATCGCGGCACCACCCGCACAAGCGAGAAGTGCGTCGCCTGTTATCCCCGCGTCGAGGGCAATGACCCGCTTAGCGATGGCGTGCCCATGGAGACGCGCTGCATGGCGGTTTGCCCGGGGAAGATTCGCCTGAACGGCCTGGTGGAAATCGCCCCCGATGGTTCCTGGCTGGAGGCAAAGCAGCACCCGCTGTATTACCTGATCCGTGTGGAAAAGGTGGCTCTGCCGCTCTATCCTCAGTTTGGCACCGAACCCAACATCTATTACATCCCACCGCGTTGGGCGCCGCGCCCCTATCTGCGCCAAATGTTTGGCCCCGGCGTGGACGAGGCCCTGGCGCGCTATGCTGCCCCCTCGCGCGAGTTACTGGCGGTGCTGCAACTCTTCCGCACCACGCAGAAGATGATCTTCCGTTACGAAATCGAGGAGGGGCCACTGGTGCTGGAGACCGAAATTGATGGCCGACCCTGGCAGATGTACAATGACACCGTGATCGGCTTCGACGCCAAAGGGCGCGAAGCGGTGCGCCTGACGGTGGTTGAACCCATCCACGAGCGGCCCAAAGAGCGCTTGAATTCGATTTAGGCGGGCAAATCTTGTCATTCCTGGAGGAGACTTATGAATACCGAAACGGCTATCCGTCGCGCTCAGGTGTACCGCTTTCTGGCCGATGCCTTTCTCTATCCGCAGGAGAACTGGCTGGAAGATTGGCCCAGCCTGCAACCTATCCTGGCCGATTTAGGGATGGACACCCGCCTGACGCCCCTACAAAAATCCTTCAACCTGAGCGATTTACAGGCGGAGCACCGCCGCGTCTTTGGCCTGAGCGGCTCATTATGTTATGAGACTGAGTATGGCTTGCCCCATGAATACCGCCAGAGCCAGGAACTGGCTGATATTAGCGGCTTTTATCGCGCCTTCGGCTTTAATGTGGGCGGGGCAGTGCGTGAGCGCCCCGACCATCTGGCTGCCGAATTGGAGTTTATGTATCTCCTGGCGCTCAAGGAGGCCTGGGCGCTGGAGCAAGGGCAAGCCGAATGGCTCGAGACCACGCTTCAAGCCCAACGCTGCTTCCTTGAAGACCATTTGGGGCGCTGGTTACCCCTGTTTGTCGCCAGCCTGAAGCGCTTGATTGGAGAAGACCAGGAGCAGCCCTTCTCTCCGTACCTGTGGCTGGCCCAGTTGGCGGCTGACTTCATCCAGTCCGAGGCAGAGCGCATAGGCGCCAGGGTCAACCCTCTGCCACTGAGTGGAATTGCCCCAACCCCACTCCCTGCCGAGATCTCCTGCGGTGATTGTCCGGTTAATTTAAAATCCCCCTGATTTGGAGCGAATTCGCGAAACGGAGCAGTGCAATGAATAAACGCAAATTTCTGACTTTGAGCCTTTTTCTAGCGTTGGCTGTGATGTTGACCTGGCTGCGCGTGCCCCTGGCCAGTTCCCAGGGCACCACCCTGATAGCGGCGCAGATCAGCGGAGATTTGCCTCTCAACGACCCGAATTCGCCAGTGTGGCAAAGGGCCACCGCGGTTGAGGTGCCACTCAGTGCCCAGACAGTGACGAAGCCCATCCTGCGCCAGACGCGGGTAAAGTCGGTCACCGTGCGTGCCCTGCACAATGGTTCTCAGATTGCCTTCCTGGTGGAATGGCTGGATGACACCAAAAATGACCAGATGCTTCGCGTGCAGGATTTCCGCGATGCCGTCGCCCTGCAATTCCCGCAAGTGACGGGCCAACCCTTCTTCTGCATGGGCATGCAGGGTGGTAATGTGGACATCTGGCACTGGAAGGCTGACTGGCAGGCCGACCTGATCGCCTGGCAGGATATGGAGAGCGTCTATCCCAACATGGCGGTGGATCAATATCCCTTCGCCCAGGGGGATCATCCTGGCCCAGAAGATTATCAGGATATCAATTACCTGCCCGCCCAGGCCTCGAACAACCTGTTTGCTATGCCACGCCTCTCACCAGTCGAGGATTTGGTAGCAGGCGGTTTTGGCACGCTCACTGCTCAGCCAGCCGCGGGTCAGAACGTTCAGGGCTATGGCGTTTGGGAAAATGGGCGCTGGCGGGTGATTTTCAGCCGTGATCTCAACTCCCCTGAAGCGGACGATGTGAAATTCTCCCCTGGTCAAGTCTATTCTGTGGCTTTCGCTGCCTGGGATGGGGCTAATGGCGAGCGCAATGGCGAGAAATCCACCTCGCAATGGGTCTCGCTCCAACTGGAGGGGCGGCCTGGAGCTGAGGCGGTGCAGGCCGGCCGCCTCTCCAATCAAGCGATCTTGCTCATTATCGTGGGCGTTTTGGTCTTGCTCATTGCCATTGGCACGGTGATCTATTTCCGCCTACCAGATGAGGGTTAGGCGATGATGGCACGCTTTCCCTTAATGCGCTGGCTGGTCTTCTCAGCCTTAGCCGATTGGCTGGTCACCCGCACTCTGGCGCGCCTGGCTATCTTCATGCCTAAATCATCTGTGCTGTTGCGCTTCTATCAGGGGTTGACCTGGGCAGGCACGTTAGCCTCGACGCTGGCCGCTCTGCTGACTTTGAGCGCGGTGTTATGGCTGGCCTGGCACAGCCGCCGTAGCGGGAGAGGGCTGTTCTCCTTTATTCTGCTTCTAGCCGCGGCGCTCAATCTGGCTTTTTTGATTGCCTTGCCTAAGGGCTGGGCTCTTTTGGGATTTTATCTGGTGTTGTTTATCTGGTTGATCTGGCAGGCATGGGAGATATGGGTCAATGTTCAGGAGATGGGCCAACGTTTAGTCTACCTCTTGCCAGGTTTAGCGCTTCTATTGGGCCTCCTCCATCACGTGGATCAGGCTCTGTACGCCGCTTTACATCTGCCTGGCCCAGCGCCCATTTCGGGAGGGCTGTTCAACCTGGGCGAGATTTTGGCCATACTCAGCCCCGTGGGATTGTGGTGGGCGAGCAAACGAACGCCCAGGCGGACTGACCTTGCGGTTTACACCTGGGCGCTGCTCCCGGCATTGGCTTTTTCTCTTTTTTACTGGCGTAACCCGTCTATGGCTGGCGTCCTGAGTATCTGGTCTACCGGGCTGACGCTTTACCTGCCCTGGCCCTTGTATGCGCTCAGCCTATGGCTGGCAGGTGTTATTGTGCTTAAGAACTGGGGCGAAAAGCCTGCCCTAACCTGGGCGGTGCTTCTACTAGCCGCCGGGGGTTACGCGCCTCAACTCAGCACTCAGGCCTTTTGGGGGCTGATAGGGCTGGGTCTACTGGCTGCTCCGCCTGGCCTGACGGCCGGCGCTCGGGCTGGCACCGAGGCTGTGGCAGGGGCGCCGCAATGGCTACACTGCCCCTCGTCAGGGGAAAGCATCTGACCACAGTAGGCGCAGGGATAAGACTGCAGGGCGAGGCCGCACTTGGGACACCAGGTGAAGTGCGGCTCGACACCTGCCCCGCATCTGGGGCAGGATAGAGCCGCAGCACGCCCTGGCGTCTTCACCTCAGCTGTAGCAGGGCTATCCTCGCCGCGGATTTCAGGCATAATCCAGCGTGGCAGATTCCCGCAACACATGGCGATATGCCTCACTTAAGGGATGTGCCACAATAGGGGCAGGTGTTCCAATCGGCCTGGGCAGGTTTGCCGCAATTCGGGCAGGTGCGGCTGGCGGAGATGATCGTTTGCGCTTCTGATTTGCTGGAGCGGGTCAGATATGCGATCAGACTAACGATGCCCAACACCACTAGCACGATCACCCCAATTGGAATGGCCAGCATAAACAGGCCCCATAAGAAGCCCATGGGGAAGAAATAGCCGTAGTTGCCCATCATCCCGCGGCCACCCATCATGCCTCCCCAACCCGAATATCCGCCCCAACCCCCAAAGAGGCCCAGGGCTGGGATCGCCAATAGAATCACCACAAGCAACACAATGGCCACGATCCATCCTAGATTTGATTTCATTCCAGATACCTCCATATCTTTCTTATCTCATTCGTACGGAAAACGGGAGTTTACACACAAATACCGCCTTTGTCCGTACTGATTGGCATACAATCTGTGGTTATTTACACCTTAACCATACCATTCCTTTATGAAGAAATTGTGAAGGCGAGATTTAGATTTAACGAAGATGCAACTGGATAGGCCTCAGGGCAGGGTTTTCAGGAATTCGAACAGGTCTGCCAGGTCCTGGTCACTCATCTGCCAGCGGGGCATCTCGTAACTGAGGGCTTCTCCATCGGGATGTTTGCCCTCCACAACCGCTGATTTAAACATCTCCAGAGTGTAACCTTCATCAGGGTGAGTTTCCATGTCGCCGCTGTGTTCTTCGCTCTCGCTGCTCAGGGCGCTGATACGGATGTCGGGGGCATCCATCCAGGTCATGTGCATCACATGCGGCCCACCGCGCCCATCGGCTCCATGGCAGGAGGCGCAGGTTAACCAGGGTTGCATCATCATGCCGCGAAATGGTCCGCCGCGATAACGGATAATTTCCCCTTGCTCGTTGGTGGCGGTGAAGTAGATGCGCTCTCCATTCGAGGCGTATTCTTGATTCCCCCAGGGGGCGATCAGCGCCGGCGCAGGTCTCCAACGCCCTATTCTAGATAACCCACAACCAGCGAGAAACAGGCTTAGTACAAATACCAATCCCAGGCGTTTCATTTTGTCTCCTTGTTGAAAAATACGTTTAGCGTTGAACAGGTGTTTTAGAGGCTGGGCCATAAATTGGGATCCTATGGAATCCGCCTCATCTGCATCCAACCATGCGAACGGGCTGATCTCAGGTGATTGTTATACCTGCAAGATAAACGTACACCCAAAGTCCACCCTTGTCATCCGCCACTTCATCGGCTTCATATAGGCAAAATTGCCTATAAGCGCGCCCGGAAGAATGCGCTATCCGTCACAAAACACCTCACTTATAATGGACCGAGAGAGGAGAACCGAGCATCATGTTAAAATCCATCCCACGTTACCTGAGCCTGCTGTTGGTCACTCTAGGGATTCTGGCGGCAGGCTGCAGCAAAGTTTCTGCTACAGAGACAAGCCACCGTTATCAAATGGCTTCTCTGGAGCGGATGCCCTCTGATGTGCGTCAGGCACCGCTATCTGTGCAGCAGGCTTATCAGTTTGCCTTCGCCAACCCCGAAGTCTTACAAGGTATTCCCTGTTATTGTGGGTGTGGGGCCATGGGACACACCTCGAATTATGCCTGCTATGTGTCCGGTGTAGATGCGCAGGGGCAGATTACCTATGACCCTCACGCTTTGGGTTGCTCCATTTGTGTGGACATCGCTCAGGATGCCATGCGCCTCCTGGATCAGGGTAAGAGTGTATCCGAGATCAAGGCTTATGTAGATCAGACCTATTCCAAATATGGCCCCTCCAACATGCCCTAAACAGGATGAGCAAGATGGGGCTTGAGGCCAGCATCGGGGTGATTCATGGCTAAACCGATAGCCTCCTGGCTGTGGTTCATCTGCCTGGGGGTGGCTTTGTTCTTTCTGGTAGCACCCCTGCCCGCTGGGGCTGCCAGCCCCCAAGAGCGCTATGTTCGGGTGGAAGCCAGCAGTTTCCAATATGCGCCTGCCGTGATACGGGTAAACCCGGGGGATCGCTTGACCCTGGAATTGTTTTCTTCCGATGTGATGCACGGCCTCTACATCGATGGTTATGGGATAAACCTGGCAGCGGAGCCGGGCCAGAGCGTTCGGGTGACGTTTACTGCTGACCGTGCGGGTGTTTTCCGCTTGCGCTGTTCGGTGACGTGCGGAGCCTTACATCCCTTCATGTTGGGAAAACTGGTGGTGGGTGGCAACGCCTTGATATGGCGTGCAGTTGGCTTGTCTTTGCTGGCGGGGTTGGTTGTTTTCTACCAATCTCGCCCGCCCCATCTCTTTCGAGCACCACCTGCCTGAACGGACTGACTGCCCATGTCCTACGACCTGACTCGTTTCTCTCTGGTAAAGACCTTGCTACGCAGCCGTTGGCCGCAATTTCTGCTCACCCTTTTCGCCCTGAGCGGTTTTCTACTCATTATCCTGGCTGGTTGGCTGGGCACCCCGGTAGGAAATCGCAATGCTGCCATCGTGCTGGTATGGATTGTGTGGTGGGCAGCCCTGATGCTGGCGATTGTGCCGTTTCTGGGGCGAGGTTGGTGCGCGATTTGCCCTCTGCCTGTGGCGGGCGAGTGGTTACAACGGGGAGCCCTGCTGGCGCCACAGGGGAAAGGCTTGGGGGCGGGCCGGCGCTGGCCACGGCGATTGCGTAATATCTGGTTACAAAATGCGGCTTTCGTAGCGTTGGCCTTATTCAGTGGGGTCATTCTGACCCAACCCCGCCTCACCTCAG
Organism: Chloroflexota bacterium; assembly: GCA_037444705.1. GTDB lineage: Bacteria > Chloroflexota > Anaerolineae > Anaerolineales > UBA4823 > DATCYX01. Next base: position 18,916 of record JBBILY010000001.1, read on the forward strand.
CCGTTTTGCTCTTGTTGCTGCTGCTGGCGATTGGGGCTAGCCTGGTCTTCGAGCGGCGCGCCTTCTGCCGTTACCTTTGCCCGGTGGGCGGCTTTATTGGCCTGTATGCCCAGTTAGCCCCTCTACAACTGCGGGTAAAGGACACCGCCGTGTGCGCCTCCCATAACCAAAAGACCTGTTATACAGGCAGCGCCGAAGGCTATGGTTGTCCCTGGGATGTGTTTCCCGGGGGGCTGATGAAAAATACTTCTTGTGGCTTATGCATGGAGTGTCTGCGCGTCTGCCCCTACGATAACATTGCCCTGCAACTACGCCCCTTTGGCCATGACTTGAGCCATATAAGCGGGCGAAAACTGGATGAGGCTTACAAGGCCTTCATTATGCTGGGCTCAGCATTGCTGTATGCGGCGGTCTACCTTGGCCCATGGGGAAACCTCAAGCGGACTGCCTATTCAATTGGCAGCCTGTCCTGGCTGGGCTATGGGCTGGCTTTCCTGGGGCTGGCCTTGGGGATTTTGCCAGGGCTGTTCTGGCTGGCAGTGCAGGCTGGGCGTTGGTTGTCGCGAAACCCAATGCCCATTCGTAAGGCCTTCGTTCACTTGAGTTATGCCTTGCTGCCACTGGGCCTATGTGCCTGGGTGGCGTTTAGTCTCTCTTTCGTCATGGCCAATTTCTCATACCTGTGGCCGGTGTTATCCGATCCACTGGGCTGGGGTTGGAATCTATTTGGCAGCGCTGATTTCCCTTGGAAGCCCTATCTAGGCGGGCTTGTGCCCTCACTTCAACAAGTAGTCCTGCTCCTGGGTTTTTTCTGGTCGGGACGCACAGCGCATCAAATTGCGGCTGAGACCTTGTCCCAGCCTCGAGCGGGGTTGCAGGCAGCCCCACTGATGGCATTTTTTCTGATGGTGACCTTGATCCTATTCGGGTTGTTGATTTGGTGAGAAGCGAGCGTAGGACGGTTGGAGAGGTTGTCGAATGTTGAGGTATAAAAAGGCTGAAATGGTTGCCCGTCTGCTCGCCTTGGGGTTGATCGGTGGTTTGTTGTTGGTGTTGGGGCTGATGCGTTGGGGTCAGAGGGCTTCGGCGGTGGAGGTGCGGGCGCGCATGCCCGAACGGGGCGGCTGGTCGCCAGAAACTATCAGCGTCGCTGTGGGACAACCCTTGCGCCTACGCCTGGTCTCGGAGGATGTGGTGCATGGTTTCGCCGTTGGCCAGAGGGATTGGCCGGCGGTGGATCTCTATCCTGGCAAAGTGGTAGAGATTAGCCTCACCTTTGATCGGCCGGGTACCTATACCTATTACTGTACTCGCTGGTGCGGGCCCAACCATTGGCGGATGCGCGGCACCATTGTGGTTGAAGGTCAGGCTCAGGAAGAGGTTCCTCCCCAGCCGCCATTGTACGTTCAACTGGGGCTGGATATAGATGCCCCCCATCGGGCGCGCCAGGCGCCCTCGCGCTCGCCCTCGGCGCAAGGCGGCGCCAACCTGAACATCTTGTTGCCTGCGGCATATCTTGACCCCAATTATTATTACAGTCACACGCCTGAAGAAGTGTGGGAAGATCTACGCCGCTGCCGCAGTTGGGAGGGGATGTGCCCCACCCAGGCGCTATCCGACGAAGATCTTTGGGACCTGGTGGCGCTGATCTGGCAGGTCAACCTGTCTTCTCAGCAAATACAACTGGGAAAAGAACTCTATGCCGCCAATTGCGCTGCCTGCCATGGTGAAACGGGAAAAGGCGATGGCGTCTATGCCGCCTCTGTTGAGAACCTGGGTGCCAATGCCGAGCCTGGGCATCCCAATCAGCCCACCGATTTCACCGACCGCGCAGGTATGTTCTCTGCCAGCCCTGCCCACTTGCAGGGTAAGATCCTGCGTGGTGGGATGGGCACAGGCATGCCCTATTGGGGGCCGATTTTCACTGAAGACCAAACCTGGGCCCTGGTGGCCTATTTATGGACCTTCACCTTTGATTTCAATCTGGAGATGCAACCATGAAAAAGAAAACCCAAAAAGCACGGAAGAGAGTTAATCGGCATTCTACCCAATGGCCCTTGTTATTGGCTCTGGGTGGGGTGGCTTTGATTTTGCTGGCTCTAGCAGCCCTGAAGGCCACCTCATCACCCAAAGTGCCCATAGAAGTCAGCGGCGCGCCGCGTTTAAAGGTCGACAAAGAGAAAGTGGACCTGGGCAATGTGCGCCTGGGACAGTGGGTGAAGGTTTCTTTTGAGTTGAGCAATGTGGGCGATCAGCCCTTACGCTTTAGCGAGAAGCCCTACATCGAAGTTGCGGCGGGGTGTTGACCTCCCATCCCCACCATCGGTTCGATGGTGATCAAACCCGGTCAGAGCACCACCCTTTCGATGGAGTTCATGATGCATGGCGACATGGGCGGTTTGCACGATTTTCGCCTCCATTTGCCCAGTAACGATCCGCAGCAGCCTGATCGAGTGCTCCAGGTATTGTCCAATTGGGTGCCTTGATAGGCAGAGATTCAAGCGGAGGCGTTGTACCGCGAGGTCGTTTCTTCGTTTTTAAATCAGGCACCAATACAATTTGCGATATACTTTATAAGAAATGGTTTTATATAAAGATGTCACGGCTGGCGAAACGAGCAATCCTATCCTTTGGGATGGGGTTGATTCGTCGCTTTTCAGGCTGCTTGCAGTGCCATTTCAGGGTCCATCTAGCAGAGCACAATAGGGTAACTTATGGATAAGCAAGCGATTCGTGTTCTCCTGGCGGATGATCACGCTGTCGTACGGGCGGGCATCCGTCAGTTCCTGGAAGGGGCGGGCGATATTCAGGTCGTGGCTGAGGCCGATGATGGCGAGAGCGCCAAAGCCTTGATTTCTGAACACCACCCCGATGTGGCTGTCTTGGACATTCAAATGCCCAAGATCAGCGGCATCGAAGTTACGCGTTGGGTGCGCGCCAACCTGCCTGAAGTAGGCGTGCTGGTGTTGACCGCCTACGATGATGACCCCTATATCCTGGCTATGCTCCAGGCCGGAGCCAATGGCTATGTGCTTAAGACCGCCCCGCCGGATGAAATCATTCAGGCCGTGCGCGATGTCCATGCGGGCAAGTCCGCTCTAGACGCAGTTGTCGCCCGTAAATTAATCGCTCAGGTAGCCCGTCAGGTGGAAAAGCCCCCCTTGGAGGCGCTCACCGAGCGCGAGTTGGAAGTGCTGAACCTGGTGGCTAAGGGTTATACCAACAAAGCCATCGGCGTCCAATTGGGCATCAGCGACCGCACTGTGCAGGGTCACTTGGCCCATATCTTTACGAAACTACAAGCCAGTTCGCGCACAGAGGCTGTCATGCGGGCGGTATCACTGGGATGGATTGCACCCTCGGCGGGTGTGCTGAGCGAAGAGTGAGGCGAAATGCTCTCTTCCTCCTCCTGGCGCGGTCTGATCCCTCAGTTATTCCTCATTACCATCCTCCCGCTCACCCTGCTCTTGTTAGGGATTACCTTCGGCAGCCTGAGCGTCCATCAAAATGCCATGCGCATGCTGGTCGCTGAGCGCGATCAGCGCGCCGTGCGCACCATGGCTCAGGCCCTTGAGGGGCAAATTCGTCAACGCACTTACGCTCTGCGCAGCCTGGCTCTAGCCGCTCCTAATAAGAGTGCGGCTGAATGGCAGGCCCTTCTAGCCTCAGCGTCTTTTCTCCTTCCCGATTTCGATGGTGGACTGGCTCTCCTGAGCCCTCAGGGATACCCTGAAGCCGCCAGCGGCAATTGGACGGGGTGGGATAGGTTGGGAGAGAGTCTGCTCCCCGTCCTGCAAAAAAGCCTGAGCGAGGCTTCACCTGGGGTTGCCTCTTTCATCCACCCTGAGCAGGGCGAGCGTTATGTGTTGGTTTTCATGCCGGTCTCAGGGGGAGATGTTGTCATCGCCGGCGCCTACGCGGTTGCCAACCTGGTGCAAACCACGCTGGGCGAAGATAACCCTACCGGTGCCCTATGGATTGTGGATCAAACCGGGGCTTTGGTGTATAGCAGTGGCCCTGCTCCCTCGGGCGAGCCGCTGAAGCATCCTGGCGTGGCTGAGGCTCTGAATGGTAAAAGCGGCACCACCTACCTGCAAGTGGGTCAGGATGAGCACGTGATCGCTTACAGCCCGCTGCCCTCTATGGGTTGGGCTTTATTGATCGAAGATCCCTGGGAGCAGGGCTCCACACCAACTCAGCGCATGACGCAGGTTGCCCCCCTGGTGCTGGTCCCAGTGTTGCTCCTGGCTCTGCTGGCCCTATGGTTTGGTGTGCGCCAGGTTGTCCAACCTTTGCAAAGGTTGGAGGCTCAGGCAGCCGAACTGGCCTGGGGCGATTTCCAGGCCATTGAGAAGCCGGTGCAAGGCATCCCGGAAATTCGCCGTCTGCAAGGTGAGTTAATCCACCTGGCGCGCAAGGTGCAGGCTGCCCAAAAAGGGCTGCGGGGTTACATTGGGGCGATGACCCTGGCCCAGGAAGTAGAACGCCGGCGGCTATCTCATGAATTGCATGATGATACCCTGCAAGCCCTGATCGCTCTCAAGCAACGGGTACAACTCGCCCAAATGAAGTTACAAAACCAGGATAGCGCCCAATCTCTGGCCGAAATTGTGAGCCTGACCGAACAGACGATCGCCAATTTGCGCCGTTTGACCCGGGCTTTGCGCCCGGTTTATCTGGAAGACCTGGGACTGGTCACGGCCCTGAAAATGCTGGCTCAAGAAACCAGTCAGATCAGCGGTATTGCAGTGGATTTTCAGCGCATCGGTGAAGAACGAAGGTTGCCGCCAGAAGTGGAACTGGCTCTGTATCGCATGGCGCAAGAAGCCCTTAGCAATGTCGCCCGCCACGCCCAGGCCCGCGCGGCTTGGGTGAGATTCACTTTTGCCGAGAGCCAAATTTCCCTGGAAGTAGTTGATAATGGAGTTGGTTTCCAGGTGCCCAAAAGTCCGGCCGAGTTCGTTCCCAGCGGCCATTTTGGCCTATTGGGGCTATATGAACGGGCGGAGTTGATTGGCGCCAAGTTGAAAATTCAATCTGTACCCGGTAAAGGCACTCATCTGACAGTCGAGCTCCCTACCTCACACTTTGAAGCGGGGTTAAAGTGGCCAATTGAGAAGACGCCAAGGCCGCCTCAGGCCATGACATAGAAGAAACCGTCTTTTTATAGGACAATATCGGGTAAAATTAGATCAATTAATCGGGCTAAAACAGGAGTGATAATGAAACGATGGATTGCGCTCTGTCTGCTACTGGCTCTTGGGCTAACGGCCTGTAAAGGGGCCTCTTCTCCCGCAACCACTGAGGCAGAAGTCCATAGGGTGCGCGTCGCGGGAGGCTCTTACACGAATATAGACGTAAAAGGGCTGGAGATGATGTTGCAAAATAAGGATTTCGTTTTCGTAAACGTGCATATCCCCTTTGAAGGCAATATCCCTGGCACCGATCTCTCTATCCCATATAACGAGATCGAGCAAAACCTCAATCTGCTTCCGCCAGATAAAGATGCCAAGATTGTGCTTTATTGCCGCAGTGGGCGGATGAGCGAAAGTGCCGCCGAAACCCTGGTGCGGCTAGGTTATACTAACCTCTGGAATCTGGAGGGCGGTTTTATGGCCTGGGAACAGGCTGGCTTACCATTAGGGAAGTGAGCCAAATGGCCCAAGGTCACTTACATGCTAAAGGAGGCAGTTTATGGAAAGAGACCCTGTATGTGGAATGGATGTTGACCCTAAAAAGGCGGCTGGAAAATCGGAATATAAGGGGAAGACTTATTATTTCTGCTCAGCGGGCTGCAAGGCTGCGTTTGACAAAGACCCGGAGATGTACTTGAAAAAAGGCGCCGGGCAGGCTCATTCGAACCAGGCGTGAGAAAGGGGAAAGGAGCGAATAGCCGAGAAGGTGAAGTAAGTTCGAGGCATGGGAGAGTCTGACACAATTTCCGCATTCTCCATGCCTCGAACTCTATGACTGCTTATGTTTCCGATGGCTGGCTGATATGCCTGCCTCAAGCGCTAAGTTGGGAAGTGCAGTTCGGACAGCGGATGGCTTTAATGGGGATGTTGGTGAAGCAGTAGGGGCACTCTTTAGTGGTTGGGGAGGCGGGTGCGGCCTGCGGCTGGCGCCTGAGACGGTTCACCTGGCGCACCACCAGAAAGATAGCAAAAGCCACGATCAAGAAATCAATCACGGTGTTGATGAACAGGCCGTAATTGATGGTTACAGCGTTGAGGGCCTTTGCCTGTTCCAGGGTGCTGCCTGGAGGCACATCGCCAGACAGCACCAGGTACAGGTTGCTGAAATCCACCTTACCCAGCAGTAAACCTATGGGAGGCATGAGAATATCCGTAACCAGTGAGGTGACGATTTTGCCAAAGGCACCGCCGATGATGAGGCCAATAGCCAGATCCAATACACTGCCGCGCAGGGCAAATTCTTTGAACTCCTTCCACATCTCAATCCTCCTTGGCAAATTGTAGGTGGTATTGAAGCACGACTTCAGTGGGTCAATGTTCGATACGGGGCGAGTTCCAGATTGCCCAATCCTCTGTGAATGCGCCTTCCGCCAACACCACGAAGCCAAATTGCACCGTTTTACCTCCCAGCGCTGAAAGGTCCAGGTCAACAGGTAACAGGCTGCCATTACAAGGCTTGATCCACTCGCCCAGCAATTTCAGATTACTGCTCCCTTCTTTGTAAACCACCTGGAATCTGACCTTACCCGCTCCACAGGTATCACCTGAGGCGAGCATGAACCCCAGGCGGGCTTTGACGTGGTCTCCTTTTTGCACCTTATAGGCGGGGAATAGCCCCAAGATGCTGCCGTTGTTCTCATGTTTGGGGAACATAAGCAGCACCTTGCCCGAAATGGCCTTGTTTTCTAGTTTGACCTGATCTTTTATCTTAGCCACACCGTTGGCGTCATCGTCGGCTCCATTGAAGGTCAGGCTGGTGTTGAAATCGCTGCCCACACCCGAAGACCAGGTGGCCTCATCGGCGCGGATCAAGAAATCGTACAGCAGGCCTGTGGCGACAGGCACTTTGATCTGCACCCAAAAAGAGCCATTCTGAGGGCCCACGCCAAAGATCACATTCGAGGCGTTGCGCAGTTTAAATTCGCCTCGATAGGTGCCGCCGTCTTCGGGGGCGGTCAGACTGAGCGAAATATCTACCGTCTCCCCTGGAGCCACACTGCCCGGTAACGGCTGTGCCGCAGGTGCCCCCATACGGTCACCGCCAGCGAACACCACAGCGTAAGCCGTGGTCCAGGTGCAGGTGCCGGCGTTTTGCAAGCGCCAGGTTTTGACGAATGTCTCCCCTGCGGCCACCTCGCTGTTGTCCGGATAAGTCACGTCTTTGACATATGCCGCCTGATCACAGGGGAGGGGCGTGGCTGTGGGCAATGAGGTGGGGCTGGGGGGGATAAGCGTTGGGGTAAGCATGGGCGGAGGCGGGCTCACTGGAGGGCTGGTGGGGAAACCTACTGCCGTGCCCGCTGGTTGGCTGATCTGGGTCAGTTGTGCCTGCACCGTTTGGGCAGCCGCGGTGTAAACCAGCCCGGCTCCTGAGGCTGTGGGTGTGCCTCTGGCAGGCATGTTACAAGCGCTGATCAGCAACATCAGTAATAGGAGTAGAACTATCGAACGATTATGACTGGAATTCATTGATCACCTTTAAGGGATGGTGAAATTCACGGTCTTTTCGACACAGGTGCCGCCCAAGCCATTTTCGGTGCAGAGTTTGATCGTAGCGCGGGCGGAATGGCCTCCATGCCCGGAGCCAATCGCCCCGCCTACATACAGGGTCTTGCCCACATTCAGAATATCCCCGCCTGGAGGGCATTCGCCAGGGGTGCCCATGAAGGGCGCATCACTGGAGGCTGAGCCAAACAGGGTGGTGCTGTCGGTCAGATCGTCAATCTTGAGCGTCATCGAGTGTAACAAGACGCCGCCATTGTTCACGATCTTGAAAATAGCCGTGGGTGTGCCTCCGCAATCGTGGACTGTCTCAAATGAAGCGCTGAAGCCCACCCCGGGTGTGGGCGTGGCTGTAGCTGTAGGTGGAGGGGGCGGTGGGGTGATGATGGGCAGGGAAGATGTATCCCCTTCGACCTTCGTGGTTTCTCCCCACACCCAGCAGTAAGTGCCTGGCTTGCCTGGGTTTTCAATGTACCACCATGTCCCGCTGCTGTTACGGCCCTTGACGGTAGCCTTCTGCCCCACGGCCAATACGCCCACGACAGGTTCATACACCCTGCTTGGCCCTGGCCGACAGTTCGTGGCAACGCTGGCGCTGATCAGGGGAGCAGCGGGTGTGGCTGTCAGGGTGGGGGTATCGGTAAAGGGCAGAGGTGTATCCGTGGGTGGGGTGGTGGGTGCGGCTGGGCTTTCTGGAGGGAGGGTGGGTTGAGGCTGGGTAGGCGGCTTGGGGGTGGAAGCCACCTGGGTTAATTGAGCGTTTAGCGTCAGGGCCGCGGAGGTATAGATGGCGTCCACAGAGACGGGGGAAGGGCTGACGCCCATGCCGGGCAGGTTGCAGCCGCTTAGTAAGATGATTGTCAGCAAGAACAGCGTTAACCGGAGAGGATAGTGCTTAGGCATAAGGATCTCCTCATGGCGCTAGAAAGGTGATCTTCGTGAACATCTAGTTCTCTCAAAGAGTGTACAATGAGTTGAGAAAAAATGCAATCTAATTGAGGTACAATATCTTCCCCAGGGATCATTTCAATACCCCAGAAAGGGCACCTCCTTGTTTGAACTGATTTTCTTTGGCACCTCCGCTTCTGCTCCTTCTGTCCATCGCGGGCTCTCGTCCCAATTGGTCATCCATGATGAACACCGCTTTCTGGTGGATTGCGGCGAGGGGACACAGCGACAGATTTTGCATTCGGGCATCGGTTTCAAACGCCTGAACCGCATTCTGATCACCCACGGGCATCTGGATCACATCCTGGGCCTGGCGGGCTTGCTTTCCACGTTTTCCCGTTGGGAGGCGATTGACGAACTGGAGATCTACGCCGGCCGCGCCGCCCTGGAGCGCATCCGCGACCTGTTGTTTGGGGTCGTGTTGCGCGGGGCACGCCCACCCCTGGAGATTCACCTGCGAGAAATTGGCCCTGGCCTCCTCTTCGATGAAGAAGACTTTAGCGTCAGCGCTTTCCCGGTTTTCCATCGGGGTCAAGATTGTTATGGGTTTGTGTTCGAGGAAAAGCCTCGCCGTCCATTCCTGCCAGAGAGAGCGGAGGCATTGGGCATACCCCCTGGCCCCTGGCGGCGCGATCTGGTCAATGGCCAGAAGGTTACCTTGCCGGATGGACGACAAATTACCCCGGATGAAGTGCTTGGCCCGCCGCGACCTGGGACGCGCCTGGTGCATGTGGGTGATGCTGGCCGCACCGACAATCTGGTCGAAGTTTGCTATCAAGCCGACGTCCTGGTGATTGAGGCCACCTATCTGGAAGAAGAGGCGGAAATGGCGCGCCAGTTCGCCCACCTGACGGCGCGCCAGGCAGCCGAACTGGCGCTTAATGCCCAAGTGAAGCACCTGATCCTGACTCACATTTCCCGCCGCTATCGGGAGCGGGTTGTGCTCGCCGAGGCGCAAGCCCTCTTTCCTAACGTGCGCATCGCCCGCGACTTTGATACTTACCAGATTCGCCGCGGGGAGTGCGTCAAGGTTGAAAAAGGTAGAGAAAAACCCCCGGAAGCCGAAATCATCGCCGCGCCTGCCGCGAGCGCCTGAATCCGGGCCTGGCAAGGAAGCCAGAAGAGGGCCTCGCAGGAGCGATAAAGTATCTACCCGCTTTTCAGGTTACCTGCAATTGGCATCAACCCAGGCTGTGGGGCCATTTATTTCACTCACGGGCGCTTATCCACCACGCCAGAGGGGCTGACTAAGCCAAGGTGAAAGACTGGCCCGGTTGAAGCACATGCACCTGGGCGCCACTTTCGGCTGTAACGCGGCTGGCCCAAGCATGGGGGTCTTGGGCGATCAAATCCCAGGTGTTGTAGTGGATGGGGATGACATGTTGGGGTTGCAGCAGTTTGATAGCGCGCAAAGCGTCCTGTGGCCCCATGGTGAAGTTATCGCCGATGGGCAACACTGCCAGGTCAATCCCCTCCTCGCCGATCAGGCGCATATCCCCAAAAAGCCCCGTATCGCAGGCCATATAAATCTTTTTACCCTCCAGGGTGGTGAGCAGGAAGCCAGCCGGGTTGCCACAATAGGAACCATCGGGCAAGCCAGAGCCATGAATGGCCTGGGTGAGTTTCAAATAGCCAAAGGGGTGTTTGTAGCCGCCCCCGATATGTTGAGGGTGCGTCTTGAGGCCCTGATTACCCAGCCAGGTAGCGATTTCGAAATTGCTGATCACCGTGGCACCGGTGCGGCGGGCGATGGCAACCGTATCGCCCACATGGTCGCCATGGCCATGGCTGATCAGGATGTAGTCCGCCTGCACCTGGTCGGGGCTAGCGCTGGCAACCGGATTGCCACTGAGAAAGGGATCTACCAGGATTTTGTAGCCGCCCGTCTCCAAACCCAGGGCGGCGTGGCCATACCAGGTGAGTTTCGTGCTCATAGGTATCCTCCTTTACGTTTAGATAGGGCGTTCATAAGTATACAATGATTTGGTAAAGATGTAGCCAGGGGGATTTAATAAATTTGCATGAAAATGTTATTAGAGGCTGCTTTATCGTGGATTGAAATCCACGGCTCAAGGCGTGGAGGTGCCCTAAAGGGTGCTTCTTCGCCAATTAACTGTTCTGAGCGATGAAACCTCGCAATAAGCGCTTTTTGAACATTTCTAAATTATCGGCCAAGGCGTAGAGCGAAATTGATTCTACAATTGACGCCCAAAACGTTTTGGAGTAATGTATATCCACTCCAAAACGTTTTGGTTTGCTATGTCAGTAACAATCCGAGATGTTGCCAGGTATTTAAATCTTTCGATAACCACGGTCTCTCGCGCTTTAGATGGCTACGACGATGTTGCCGAGGAGACGCGCCAACGGGTCATCCAGGCAGCCTCAGAATTGGGGTATGTTCCCTCAGGTGCGGCGCGACAACTGCGTCGCCAGCGCGCCGATGCTATCGGCTACATCCTACCCACGAACCAGCCGCGTTTTACTGACCCCTTTTTCTCGGAATTCATCGCTGGCCTTGGTGATGAAGCCGCCTCCCATAACTTTGATTTGTTGATTTCCACCGCTCCTCCTGGAGAACAGGCTGAAAGGAGTTTATACGAACGTTGGGTGCGGGGCCGCCGCGTGGATGGCATTGTACTTAGTCGGATGCGTTGCTATGACTGGCGTATCGAATATCTGGCTAAGTGCAAATTTCCCTTCGTGGCGCTGGGCAGCAGTCTTACCCCCGTCGATTTTCCATATATCGAGGTAGATGCCCATTCCGGCTTCGTGAGATTGGTGGAACATCTGGCTGAACGCGGCCATCGGCGTATTGCCTATATTGGTGCGCCATCGGATCTAATGTTGCAATCCGTGCGCTTGGCCGGCTATCGTCAGGGGCTGGAGATGGTCGGTCTACCTTTTGATGAGACGTTAGTGGTGGAGGGCAATCTAACCCGCCAGGGAGGGTATGATGCAGCCCAACGTTTGTTAAGGTTATCCGATCCGCCCACGGCCATCATCGGCGCCAATGATCTCACCGCCATCGGTGCCATGCGTGCTGCGCATGAACGGGGCTTCGTCGTTGGGAGGGATGTGGCAATAGCCGGCTTTGATGGTATTGAAGATGGTGAACACACACATCCTCCCCTGACTACGCTTAAACAACCCGTATATGAAATTGCCCATCGTCTGGTGGAAATGCTACTCAAATTGGTGGCTGGCGAAACTTTAACCGAACCGAATGTTGTGCTACAACCCAAACTCATCGTGCGCGAATCAACCGGCGGCGCCATTTTCTGAAATGCCCCTTTACATGTGATATCTCATTCAGGAGGTGCTCATGCAAATATATAAGTAGCGCGCGATTTCAAGTTGACCTTTTGTCCCTTAAGAACCAATTTGGATAGAAAAGGAGGAGATAAATGAAGCGCAATTATCTCATGGGCAGCCTGGCTCTCCTCATCTGTGCGAGTCTGCTGTTGTCCGCCTGCCAGCCAGCCACTGTGACCGTAACAGTCGAGGTGGAGCGCCCTGTTGAGGTTACCCGGCAGGTGGTAGTGACCCAGCAGGTTGAGAAGGTCGTCGAAGTCACCCCCACGCCGGTTAACTATGGCCGCATTGTATGGCTTTCCACACAGTTGCGTCCAGTACAGGAGGCCGAAAAAGTGCGAGGGGTCATCCTGGCGGATTTCCCCGGCTCAGTAGAGTTCATCCCCGAAGATGAAGGCCCATTTCATGACCGCATCGCGGCAGAGGTACAAGCCAACAAGGGTACAGTGGATGTGCTCGGAGCGCTGCATGGCAATTTTTCGACCATGGCCCCAGCCGGTCAATTGCAGGATTTAACGGCCCTGCGCGCTGCTCTGACCGATCGTGGCATCCCCGACTCTTTTTGGGAGGTGGCCCAACTGAACACCGATAAGACTTACTACGTCCCATGGATGCAAGCCACCTATATCCTGGCCTTTAACAAGAAAGCGCTGGACTACCTGCCGGCAGGTGTGGATGTCAATGCATTGACTTATGATGACCTGCTAGCCTGGGCTAAGAGTATAAAAGATGCCACTGGCGACAGCAAACTTGGTTTCCCCGCCGGCGATAGAGGCCTGTTGCATCGCTTCTTCCAGGGTTTCCTGATACCGGCCTTCTCGGGCGGTGTCGTAACCACTTTTGCCAGTGAAGATGCGGCAAAGGGCTGGCAGTGGCTTAAGGAGATATGGCCTTACGTCCACCCACAATCCACGACCTTCAATTTCATGCAAGAACAATTGCTCTCTGAAGAGGTATGGATTGCATGGGACCACACTGCCCGCCTGAAGGACGCCTTCGAGGCGCGGCCGGATGACTTTTTAGCCGTACCTGTCCCAGCCGGTCCAAAAGGGCGGGCTTTCATGCCCGTCATCGCTGGGCTGGCGATCCCGGTCACTACCACAAATCAAGCTGGAGCTGAAGCCCTGATCAAATATCTCACCGAGCCGCAGGTGCAAATCACCACACTCCGCGAGGCGGGCTTCTTCCCGGTTGTTTCGGTAGACTATCCCGCCTTTGTCTCGCCAGGCCTGAAACTGGAGGGAGAAGCCGTGACCAAACAAGCCGCCGCTCCTGATGCGCTGCCCTCGCTGTTGCCTCAGGGGCTGGGCGCGAAAGGTGGAGACTTCAATAAAGTCTTTCGCGATACCTTTACTCGCATTATCTTAAACAATGAAGACATTACCACCGTCCTGGCCGAGCAGAAGGTTGCCTTGCAGGCTATCATGACCGAGACCGGTGCTCCATGCTGGCCTCCCGATCCCGATAGCGCTGGACAGCCTTGCCAGGTTAAATAGCGCTTAGGTTGGGGTGCGGTGTCTGCTCGGCGCCGCACCCCAATATTATCGAGGTGGTGATGAACCCTCGCCTAATCAAAAAACTGACACCTTACCTGCTCCTGCTCCCCTCGATCATTTTTCTACTCACCTTCTTCGCTTATCCTATGCTCCAGGCCTTTGTCCTGGCCTTTCGCGGCGAAGATGGCGTTTGGAGCTTGAAGTACTTTCAAACCATGGTTAACGATGTGGCTTTTACCTCGGCCTTTAGAACCACCTTGCTGTTGCTGATCATCATTATCCCGGTCCAATTTTCATTGGCTTTGATCATGGCTCTCCTGATTCAAGCGAAGTTGAAGTACTCCGGCCTTTTTCTATATATTTATTCCATCCCTCTTGGCATTTCAGAACTGGCCGCAGGCATTGTCTGGTTTGCTATTTTCACTGAACGAGGCTATTTGAACACAATCCTGACCGCCTTAGGTGTGTTAGAAAAACCTTTCATCTTTCTCAGTTATCAAAAGACGGGCTGGCTGTTGTTGGCTGTGATTGTCGCCGAGGTGTGGAGAGCCACCTCGATCATCATGGTTATTCTGGTGGCTGGCTTGCAATCCATACCCAACGAATATCTGGAGGCGGCCGATATTTTCGGGGCAACGCTCTGGCAAAAGATCTGGCGAGTTATCCTGCCTTTGCTGCGGCCCAGCATACAGGTAGCCTTGATCTTGCGCACCATTCTAGCATTTCAGGTTTTTGCTGTGGCGTTGGCTGTGGCCGGTCGAGGGATAACGCTTCTGGCAGCGGAGGCCTACCGCTGGTATAACGCCTACCGTAACCCAAATGTGGCTGCGGCTTATGCAGCATTGATCCTGGTGCTCTCGATCGCCAGCACTGCCCTATATGTATGGGGATTACGCACTCCGGAGGAACAAAGCCTATGAGCAACCTCGCCAAACAGGGACGGCAACTTGGGCGTGTACTGGCTTATCTTCTAGCGATTCTGGTGGCTTTATGGATTTTGATACCCATTTATTTGATTGGGGTATCGGCTCTGGGTGAACCCCTGGCTGTTTATAGGTTTCCGCGGCCCTTTTGGCCAGCACCATTCTCTTTAGAAACCATGTTGTTCTTCTTGAAATCCGGCGGTGTCATTAAGTCCGTCAGATCTAGCGTCATCGTCGCTTTGATTACAATGATATTCTCTAACGTGATTGGTGCGCCAGCCGGTTATGCTATTGCCCGCTTCGTTTTTGGCGGCCGCGATGCCTTCCGCCTCCTGGTTGTCTCCACACGCGCTTTTCCCATCGTTATCTTGTCCATTCCACTGGCCGTGACCTTCATTCATTGGGGTATGTACGACTCAATCTATAGCCTAGCCTTGATGCACACGGCTCTAGCCTTGCCCTTCACCATCCTGATCACCAGCAGTGTGTTTGCCAGCGTGCCTAGAGACCTGGAAGAAGCGGCTCAAACCCTGGGTTGTAGCCAACTTGGAGCTTTCGTTCGCGTCTCGCTGCCTCTGGCTTTACCGGGTCTGGCAGCTGCTACGCTGTTCACTTTTGTGCTTTCATGGAATGAGGTCTTTGCTGCAGTGATCCTGACAGTACGCAATCGTACCCTGCCGGCCTTGGTGCTGACTGTGCTGGATGAATCCCAACTTCCGTATCGTTTTGCGGGCGGTTTCTTTATGCTGGCGCCTTCACTGATCTTTATACTTTTCATTCGCCGTTATTTATTTAATCTTTGGGGAAGAGTGACAAAATAAATGGCTGAGATTCGTCTTCTCAATGTTTATAAGCGCTTTGGTAAAGTGGTGGCTAACCGTGACATTAATCTGACCATCACCGATAGGGAATTCATGGTCCTCTTGGGCCCTTCAGGTTGCGGTAAGACCACCTTGTTGCGCGGTATTGCTGGTCTGGAACAGATAGACCAGGGCCGAATCTATATTGGCGATCGCGATGTGACCGATCTGCCCCCACGCAAACGACGCATTGCCATGGTATTCCAGAGTTATGCCGTCTTTCCGCATCTCACGGTTTTTGAGAACATCGCTTTTGGCTTACGTATGCAACGCTTGCCAGATAAAGAGGTTAAAGAGCGCGTCCGAAGCGCAGCGGAATTGTTACAGATTTCCGAGTTGTTGGAGCGCTATCCCGCTCAACTCTCTGGAGGGCAGCGCCAGCGTGTAGCAGTGGCACGTGCCATCGCCGTCCAGGCAGAGGTGTTGCTTATGGATGAGCCCTTGAGCAATCTCGACGCCTTGCTCCGCCTGGAGATGCGCGCCGAACTTAAACGGCTGATGAAAGAACTCAACACCACGGTCGTCTATGTTACTCATGATCAGGTGGAGGCCTTAAGCCTCGGCGATCGCATTGCCGTAATGCGGGACGGCAGCATCCTGCAATGTGATACCCCGCTCAATGTTTATGATTACCCGGCCAACGAATTCATCGGGGGCTTCATTGGCAATCCCCCAATGAACTTCCTTAAAGGTCAGGTCAAAGTAGAAGACGGCACTATCCAGATCGAGGTAGGTGGCACCATTGTTACACCACCTCAGGTGATCCAAACTATCCTCAGGGATAGTGGCGCTCGCAGCGTTAAATTAGGAATACGCGCTGAAAACATCGAGATCGCCTCTGAACAAAAAGAAGGGAGCATGGAAGGGGTGGTGCTTGTGGTAGAGCCGTTAGGATCGCATAATCTACTAACAGTACGGGTTGGAGAAGAGCGACTCAAAGTCAACACCCACGCCGATCGTTATTTCCAACCTGGACAACCCATTTGGTTGCACCCTGTGCCTGCAAAAATTCGCTGGATGGATGCCGAAAGCGGGATGGCTCTTAAGGCAGTATGAGAGCATCTGAGCTGCTTATGCAAGCCGAGCAGGTTTTGCGCCAAAACGACGTCGGTCAATTTACCAAGCCCGGCCCGCGCCAGTATCCCCATCAGTGGAACTGGGACTCTGCCCTGATCGCTCTCGGGCTCTCGCACTTTGACTTGGAGCGCGCCTTAATCGAGATTCGTTCCTTGCTCAGTGCTCAGTGGCAAGATGGCATGTTACCTCATATTGTCTACCATGATGCTCCCTCCGACTATTTCCCTGACCCTGGCTTCTGGCAGATCGAATCCAGCCCCAACGCGCCACCTATTCCCACCTCTGGCATCACCCAACCCCCTCTCCTAACCACCGTCATCCGTTGCCTTCACGCCCGCCATTCCATTCCAGACTTTGTGCGCGAGGTTTACCCTGCTCTGTTGCGCTGGCAGCGTTGGCTTCACACCGCTCGCGCTGCCAATGGCAGCGGTTTGGTATATATTATCCATCCGTGGGAATCGGGCACTGACGACTCGCCACGCTGGTCTCAAACCCTGGCTTCTATTTCCCCGCAGAATTTAACGGATTTTCGCCGCGGTGATATACGCCATGTTCCTGCAGCAGAGCGCCCTTATCAGGATGATTATGAACGCTTTATCTATTTAATTGAGATCTTCCGCCAGCAGGGTTATCAGCCCCAGGCGTTGCGGGTGCATTCCCCCTTTCTGGTTCAGGACGTGCTCTTCAACACGCTGCTCTACCGCGCCGATCAGGATTTATTAGCTCTGGCGCGCCAACTGGGTGAACCGACCATAGAAATCGAGGAATGGCTTGAGCGATTGCGCGCCAATTTTAATGCTTACTTCTGGGACGAAGCGCGCGGCCTGTATAACGATTATGACCTGCGCGCCCAGCGTCGAATTGAAGTAAACACAGCGATCACCTTTGTCCCACTCTTCGCCGGCCTGCCCAATGAGGCTCAGGCGCGCCGCTTGGTCGTGGAACATCTGGAAAACCCAGCCGAGTACGCCCCGGATCGGGATATTCGTTACTACCTTACTTCAACCAGCAAGGCTGAGCCCGCCTGGGAGGCGCGCCGTTATTGGCGCGGGCCAGTCTGGATCATCCTCAATTGGCTCGTATGGCAGGGATTGCGCAGATATGGATTTGACCATTTGGCCGAGACCCTGCGGCAAGATAGCCTTGAACTTATCACTCGCTCTGGTTTCCGAGAATATTACGATCCCCGCGATGGCTCTGGCTGTGGCTCTGTCGCCTTCTCCTGGTCGGCTGCATTGGCTTTTGAGTTAGAATCTGGAACGGTGATGCCCGATTAAGCACCAGCGATCTGGTGCCCCTGCCTTCTCCATAGCCGATCAGGAGAGCAACGTATGGCTTCAAATCCCCCCGCACATCTGCATATTGGCTTTGTTTCCACGCGCTTCAGCGACACCGATGGCGTTTCCCTGGAGACAGAAAAGTGGGCGACTGTATTGGAGAGGATGGGTCATTCCTGTTTTTATTTTGCGGGTCAGTGCAATCGCCCACCAGAGCGCAGTTATCTGGTGCCACAGGCGCATTTCAAACCCCCCGATACTGAGGCTATTTATCACATCGCCTTTTCTGAGCGCAAGCGCCCAGCAGAAATCACGCGCCTGATCTATCAAATGAAAGATGGCCTCAAGGAACATCTTCGTTCTTTTGTGGGCTCTTTCGATCTAGACCTGCTGGTGGTCGAAAATGCCTTGGCGATCCCGCTTAACCTGCCATTGGGCCTGGCGCTGACCGAGTTTATCGCCGAGACAGGCTTTCCCACCATCGCCCATCATCATGATTTTTTCTGGGAGCGTAAGCGCTTCCTGGTCAATTGTGTCTGGGACTATCTCAACATGGCCTTTCCGCCTCACCTGCCCTTTATTCAGCATGTGACTATCAATTCGTCGGCAGCCAATCAATTGAGCCTGCGCACCGGCATCTCCAGCCCCTTAGTGCCCAATGTGATGGATTTTGACCATCCACCCGCGCCCCCCGATGAGTATACAGCCGATCTGCGCACAGCGCTTAGTCTGGCTGAGGATGAGTTGTTTTTCCTCCAGCCTACCCGCGTCGTGCCGCGCAAGGGCATCGAACATGCCATTGAATTGATCGCCCGCCTGGGGCGAAAGGCGCGCCTGGTGATTTCTCACGCCTCAGGAGACGAGGGATATGCCTATGAGCGTTACATTAAGCAATATGCCAGGCGCCTGGGGGTGGCCCTTAACTGCGTTTCTGAAACCATTGGTGAACGGCGTACCCGCTCACTAGATGGCCGCAAGATTTACGCATTGTGGGATGTCTACCCTTATGCCGACCTGGTCACATATCCATCCGATGTTGAAGGCTTTGGCAACGCTTTTCTGGAGGCAATCTATTTCCGTCGCCCCATTTTAGTAAACAATTATTCGATCTATAGTATAGATATCAAGCCTAAGGGCTTTCGCGCCATTGAATTCGATGGATTCATTGATGATGAGAGCGTTGAAACCACGCGGAAGGTATTAGATGATCCGCACCTGCGTCAGGAAATGGCGGAGCATAACTATCAACTGGCGCGACGCCATTATTCCTATGCTGTATTGGAGCACCATTTACGTACCCTATTGGTGGAATCCTTTGGGGAAAGGCGGGAGTGATGGTTATGCGGGCTGGCTTTGTCTGTCTGGTAAGAGAGCCATATATCTGGTAACGAGGCACAAATGAGCCCGGTTAGCCGATCTGGGGAACAAAGCCGCCTGGTTTATGATCGTCTGAGCCGCTGGTATGATCTATTTGGTGGCTTTGAGAAACGCCCGCGTGACCTTGCGCTTCAGATGCTATCCCCTGGCGAGGGGGACAGGATTCTAGAGATCGGCTGCGGCAGTGGTCATGCCATCCTGGCATTGGCCAAGGCGGTGGGTCCATCTGATCGCGTATATGGCATTGATCTGGCGCGTGGGATGCTTAACATCGCCCGCCTCAGGGTTAAGAAAGTCGGGCTGGGCGAAAGGCTCTGGCTGATTCAGGGCGATGCGCGCCAATTGCCGTTTGGCGCAGCCTGCTTTGACCGCATCTTCATGAGTTTCACCCTCGAACTTTTTCAGGCGGCAGATATTTCCCGCCTTCTGTTTGAGTGCTATCGCATATTGAGGCCGAAGGGGCGCATAGGGATAGTGGCATTGTCCAGGAGGGGCGGCCCGAGCCTGGCGATGAGGTTTTATGAGCGCCTGCACGAGATGATGCCCCAATACATAGATTGTCGGCCCATCTATGTACAATCCTCGCTGGAGAAGGCGGGATTCCACACCCTGGAGGCGAGAGAGGCGTCTCTCTTTGGGTTGCGCCTGGAGATCGTATTGTCGGAAAGGGCTTGAGGCACACGGGTTATTGAGACTGAGCCAGGGGCAATGTGAACGTGAAGATGCTGCCCCCACCTGGCCGCGGCTCTACCCAAAT
>JBBILY010000001.1:38655-63041 GCA_037444705.1 Chloroflexota bacterium
GGCAGAAGGTGAGCCCCAGGCCCGAACCTCGACGCCGCCCGATCAGTCCAGGCACTTGACTGAAGCGCTCAAATATTTTTTCCCGGTATTCGTCGGGCACTCCAGGGCCAGTGTCGCTGACCTGGATCGCCAGCATGTCATTGCCAAAGCGCGTGGATGACACAACGATCTGACCACCAGGCGGGGTGAATTTCAGGGCATTATCTACCAGGTTGGTAAGCACGCGCATGGTTTTACCCGGGTCGGCATAGACCTGAGGGGTATCGCTGCTCACTTCATTGCGCAGGATCAGGCCATACTCTGTGGATTGAGGCAGAAACTCGCTGATGATGCCGCTGACCATGGGGCGAAGGTGAAAAGCGGTGGGGATGATTTCCATTCTGCCTGCTTCCAGGCGGGCAATCTCTAGCAAAGATTCGACCATATTCAGCACCCGTTGAGCGCCGCGGCGGGCCACATTTACCGCCTGCAGCGTGATCTCTTCATCTCCGGCTTGGTGGCTGCGCTGGAGCAGGTCGAGGATGACATCCAGGGCGCCCAAAATAGAGGTGATGGGAGAGCGCAGGTCGTGCACCAGGGTCTCAGTGATCAGTTCTCGTGTCTGAGCTACCCGGACTTCTTCGGTGATATTGCGCAAAACGAGCATACACCCTGCTGGGCGATGCAGGCGGTCCCAGACGGGCAAGGTGGTGCGTTCCAAAACCCGCTCCGAAAGCGCCTCGGGCAGGCGTAGGGTGACGCGATCGGAAAAAGCGGCCCGCCCTTGGGCCAATCCCTGTACCAGGTTTTTGGCTTCTTCTTTGGAGTAACCCAGGAAGGCCAGCGCCTGAGGTGAGAGATCGGTCAATATCTTACCGCTGAATTCACTCAGAGGCAGGTTGGTCAGGTTTTGTACGGTCTGATTGACCAGGGTGATCTGGCCGCTATGGTCAATCACCAGCAATCCCTCGCCTGTGGAGTTCAGCACCATCGCCATTTCGCTCAGGCGTTCCTGAGCCTGGGCATATAGTTCCGCATTGACCATAGCGATGGTAGCCTGAGTCGCCAGTTGACCTGTGAAGGCTTGATCTGCCTCTGAATAAGCGTCCAGGCGTTCACTTTCCAGAGTCAAAACTCCCAAAACCCGACCTTCGTAGATCATGGGCACGCACAGTTGCGAGCGCGCCGCTCCGGCGGTCATATCAAGTGAAAGCGGCTCGCTGCGCAGGTCTGCAATGTAGAGCTCCCGACCGCTATGGGCCGCCCGACCACACAAGGCGATATCGGCCGAGAAGGATGATATCGAATGGGGGTAGCCGCGCGCGGCTTTGACGATCATCAGGTTCTCCAGCGGGTCGTAGAGGCAAATGCTACCCCAGGAGGAAGCGGTGGCTTGCATCGCATAGTCCAGGATGATCTCCAGCAGGCGGTCGGAGCGGATGGCCGAAGCCAGTTCCCGTCCCACTGCCTCGAGAATGTTGAGTTGTTGAATGCGTCGCGAAAGAGCCTGTTCGGCGCGGTGCTGGGCCTGTTGATAGCGCAGGGCGTTTTCGATCGCCAGGCTGACCTGACCCGAAAGTGTGGTCAACCAGGCGATATCCTCCTGGGTAAACTCTATGTCGGGAGAAAAAGTGAACACCCCCAGACAACCGATCACTTTCTCGGAAGCTACCAGAGGCACCCCCATCCAGGCTGAAAGGGCGTCTTCCCCTGGCGAGAGGCCGATCCGTTGCAGTTCGTCCTGAGCGTGATGGGGCAATAAAACCGGGGCGCGCTCCCGGATCACGCGATCGGTCAAGCGATCGGCCAGAGGGCGCGGTGGCCAGTGGACACGTTGTCCGTTTTTCACCGCCAGAGGATACCAGATTTGCTCTTCATCGGGCTTATAGATGGCAATAAAGAAGTTGTTCACCTTCAACAGGCGTGTCACCTGAAGGTGAATCTCGGCCAGGAGTTGTTCCAAATCCAATGTGGATTGCAAAGCCTGGCTGATTTGGTTCAGGGTAGCAAGTTCCTGCACCCGTCGCTGCAGGTGGGAACGGGCGTTGGATACATTGTACATCAGCACCGCCAGCATAACCGGCACCCCTCCTAAGACGACCAGAGAAGCCTCTCCTGCTGCCGGATAGCCCATGACTGCCACCAGGATGAAGGGTAGCGGCAAGACCTCCACCAGCGCCAGCCATATCAAGTCGCGTTGCAGGTCCAGTGGATGCTGGCGGCGGCTGAGGAAGCCAACCAGGAAGAGCAGGGTATGCACCACCGCGAAAAGCACCAATGGCGGGATCGCGCTCACTAACAGGCGTGAAGCAGGCGCGAGGCTGCTAACCAGGCCTTGCTGGCGGCCGAAAGCCGCCAGAGCAGCCACCATGGCGGTGTTGTGTATGCCCAGAGTGAAGAGCGCATCCAACCAGGTGAGTGGGGGCAGCGACAGGCGCTCCTGTTTAACCAGCCAGAAGCGACGGATAGTATAACCATACAGTACCCCCAGGGTGGCAGACCAGCAGGCCACGCCCACGCCATAGAGCAAGCCTCCACCCAGAGTGATGAAGTGAATGATATTGGCCTCGCTCAGTAGCAGATTTAGGGGAAAGATGATCTGGAAGGCGACGAAAACCGCCATCACCAAAATCAACCATAGTTGATATGGTTGAGGCGGGGCCTGTAATGTGCTCCACAACAGCCAGGCTAAACCAGCCAGGGAGAGCAAATAACGATAACCCAGGGATAACAAATGCCCCTTGGCTAAGAAGAGATGCTGCAAATGTAAGCGGCGCCTAAACACAATTTCCTACCCTGATAAACTGAGATGGCTTCAAGTAAAGCCATCTATCCAAGCATCCAGCCTCATGGTCGAGACGTCAGGCTGGGCGTGGTCTTTCCTGAGAGCGTTCCCCCCGGCGTAGGGGTGAGGCTGGGCGTGGTCTTTCCTGAGAACGTTCCCCCCGCAGTAGGGGTGAGGCTGGGTGTTGGCCTAGGCGTCCGTGTGTCGGTGGGGGTAAGCGTCGGAGACGGCGTGGGTGTCATGGTTGAGGTGGGAGTCAAAGCCAGCAAAGCCACTTGCGCAGCCTGACGCCAGGCATTGGGCACACTTTGCGGCGACAAATCCAAAAGCGCCTGCCAGTCGCCGGCTGCCAGGCGAGGTTGTCGCCGCGCCTGGTTTATGGTAGCGCGCCAGTAATACACCGCTGCCTGTTGGCTTTCATCTTGTGCCAGTTTCTGACAACTATCAACCTGTGCCAGGGCATCATCCAGACGCCCAGCAGCCATGAGCGCTCGGCCCAGCCCAAGGTTGATGGAAAACGAGTTGGGCTCCAGGCGGCGGGCTGCCATCAGATCATTGACCGCTTTTTGCCCCTGGTCTTGGATCAGATAGAGCAGAGCCCGATACAGATAGGCTGAGGCCAGGCGCGGCTCCAGTTTCAAGGCTTGCTCGAAAGCCTGCTGTGCCTGTTCGGTAGCCTCAGGCGGTGGAGTTCGGGCAAAGTCCAGGTAAGCCTGCTGCTCGGTAGAGAAGAGAGCGTAAGCCTGACCCAGCGCCAACCATCCTTGGGGATCCTCGGGGGCGTATTGCACGTAAGTCTGTAAAACCTGGCTGGCGAGGGCAAATTCGCTATTCGCCAGAGCAGATACCCCCAGGGTGAGGTAGGCTGGTAATAATGTGCGGTCAGCCTCGTAAGCCTGGCGAGCCTGTTCCAGCGCCGTGGCATAGTTGCCTTGGAGCAGGCTGGCGCGCGCTCGATAAAGGGGTAGCAGTGCTGATTGGGGTAATAGGGTCTCGGCTATTTCCAAATCGGCCTGGGCTGCTGTCACATCTCCCCGCCTCAGGAGAAAAGCAGCGCGCTCAAGATAGGCTTCGCCCAGGTTGGGGTCATATTCGATGGCTTTAGCCAAATCCTGACTAACATCTGCCTGGGGGTCCAGGGCCAATTGCAGGCGCGCCTGCCCCAGATAGGCTGGGGCAAAAGCAGGGTTGAGCTCCAGGGCGGCGGCATAGGCTTCGAGCGCCGCGGCGTAATCGCCCATCTGACGCAGCACCTCGCCGAGGTAGTACTGCACATCGGCAGCATTGGGTTCGGCCTGGGCCGCGTTCTTGAAGTGGCGTAATGCGGTCTGCCAATCGCCGCGGGCAAAAGCGCGCTGAGCCAGGCGGTAGTCTTCACTGATGGGGTGGGGAGTATTGACATAAAGCGGGGTGGGGGTGTAAGTGGCTTCCAGCAACGCCCAGAGGGGGGCTAGTGTGCGGGGCAGTGGGGTCGGGGTGCTTTGCTGTGGACGGGGTGTGCGCACGAAGGTGGGGGTGTTGGTAAACGTCGGGGGTGGGCCAGGAGTTCTGGTTGGGCGAGCAGCCGCCTGGTGTGATCTGCCTCCCACCCCCAGGATGCCCGCCAGGAGCAGCGCCAGAAGCAGCGCGCCTGCGCCGAAAACCGCAATCAGGCGAAAGAAAGAACCCCCTCCCAGTGGCCTGGCAACGACGGATGGCTCTTGCAGGGTTTCCACCTGCCAGGGACGGCGCACCAGCGGCGAGGCGTTTCCCTGGACCTCGCTTCTCATCAAGCCCAGGAAAATCAGCCCTCGGCGCGCCGCCTCATTCTGAGGCTCCAGGCGTAGGGCAGTTTGCAGGCAATAGGCCCGTTCTTTGTCGGTGTCCACAGCGGCGCTCATCCACAGCCAGTAGTGCGGGTTAGATTGGTCGGCCCGCAACAGGCGGGTGAGCAGGTCGCGCGCTCGCCCCTTTTTCCCCTGGCGAATAGCCTGTATGGCTTCCTGAAGCATGATATCTTCGGGCATGCCTGTTCCTTAATGTGAGTTTAGCATAGCCTCGCCCACCAGACAAGGACTGGAGGGGTCACAAGCGGCCATAAAACACTCACAAGTTTGAAAGGAACGGGCTTTGGTAGGTAAAGTGTTAGGTATGAGCCGTGCGCCCATTACACAAGCGCTGCAAATCCCCTAGCGCTGCCTCGTCGGCGATGACGGTGAGCACGTCTCCGGCCTGTAAGCGGGTGTTTCCGTGAGGCACGATCACCTGCTGCCTGCGGCGCACGGTGACAATGATGGCATTGCGCGGCCAGGCGGTCTGACTGATCAGGCGTCCGCTGCAAGGGGCTCCGGCCTCTACGACTACCTCATGAACATTGACTCCGCTTATTGCCCCCAGGCGCACTTGTTGGGCGCGGTGGCGCAGGACAGCGCGGCGCACCAATGCGGCATCATAGGCGCGGATCAAATCTGTGCGTCGCAAGAGGCCTACCATTTGGCGTGGATTCTGGCGGCTGACAACCGGCAGGCGGCCGATATCGCGCACACTCATACAGCGCAGGGCAGCGCCGATCGTCTCATCCGGATAGGTGACCACCAACTGGCGAGTGCATACCTGGCTTACAGGGGTGTGGGGGTCCATCCCTTCCGACTGAGCGCGCTCCAGGTCTTGCACGGTGAGCATACCCACCAGGTTTCCCTGGGCATTGACGACAGGTAAACCGTGCAGGCGCAATTGCATAAATTTTTCTGCCGCCTCTTCTAAGGTGACATCCTCATTCAGGACCGGAGGGGAAGTTTGCATCACTTCACCCACGCTGATAGTTTCAAGCACCTCGATGTCGCGCCCATGCTGGATGTGGATACCCTTACGCGCCAGTGCCAGGGTATAGATGGAGTGACGTTGCAACCAGCGAGAGAGCGAAAGGCTGACCACGACGGCGAACATCAGGGGCAAGAGGATATGATAATCGTTGGTCATCTCGAACAGGAGCAAGATAGCCATCAGCGGGGCATGAACTGTGGCGGCCAGCATAGCCGCCATGCCCACCATGGCGTAGGAGGCGCTGATCAATCCCATCCCGGGTAACAGGCGTTGCATCAATCCGCCATAAGCGGCGCCCAGCATGGCGCCTACAAACAACGCCGGGGCAAAGACACCGCCCAAAAAGCCACCACCGATGCTCAGCGGCGTGAGGATCAACTTGGCGAACAATAGAGCCAGGAGCAATCCCAGGCCAAAAGGTGCGTTGTTAAGCACACCTTCGATGCTTTTATAGCCGACGCCGAGCGCTTGAGGCAAGCCCAACCCCACCACGCCGACGAGTAGCCCGGCCAAGGCGGGCTTGAGCCAGCGAGGGAAAGGCAAGGCATGGAACAGGTCCTGGGCAGCATAGGTCAGGTGAATATACACCGTGGCTAGCGGTCCGGCCAGCAAGCCCAGGCCAAAGTAGATGGGCAGTTCCCAGGGCGATTTCATGCTATAGGCAGGGACTGCAAAGGCGGGTTGGGCACCGGCGATAGATTGGGTGAGCATTGAAGAAGCCACGGCGGCAATCACCACTGTGCTGATAGCGCTGGCGCTGATCTCGCCCAGGATGATCTCGATGGCGAAGAAAATCCCTGCCAGGGGAGCGTTGAAAGCAGCGGCAATACCGGCTGCCGCGCCGGCGGCGGCTAAGGCGCGCATGCGCTCGTCGGAGAGATGGAATACCTGGCCAAACATGGAACCCAGATTGGCACCTAGTTGCACAGAGGGGTCTTCCGGGCCCACGGAAGCCCCACTGCCAATCGAAATGGCTGCGCCAACGAGTTTGGCTGGCATGCGCCAATAGCGTAGCCGTCCACCGGCCAGGGCAACCGCCTCGATAACCCCTGCTACACCGTGGTGCCTTTCTACCCCCACAAACCAGTGCAAGATCAGCCCAACCACCAGCCCGCCTAAAAACGGCAGGAGTGCGATGCTCCAGGTCCCCAGGGGAGCCAGGGCGGGGGCCAGCCTGGTCAGGGCAATGGCCTGTACCAGATCAATCAGGCGTTTGAAGAGCCAGATGCCGCCAGCGGTCACAAGGCCTATCAAAGAAGCGGTAACGCCTAACAGGGCCGTTTCAGGAGGTTGCCAGCGGTCTAGCCACTGGGCTATGGATTTGAAAAGATGGATTCGCAATGTCATAAGGGACAAGCAAAGTATATCACTATTGATGGAGACCCACAGCCAGCACATGAAAAAAACAGCAGAGTTTAAATGCAAACCCTCCGGTAGAGCGAATCCGCCTTTACCGTGCTCATCGTAAGTTCCACAATCCGTTATCTCTCGTCAGGTATGCGGAAGTGGATGGTGCGCTGGTCTACCACGATCCTATCCGGCGGAGTAGGGGCAGCCTCCGCCGAGGGCTGGCTCTCTGGCTCATAAAAAATAATAGCCGTCAGGGCGTATTCACCGCTAGCCTGAGGTGGCCGCAGGTGCATCGTAAACTCCATGCGCGGGACAATGGTTTCAATGATGTTGATGCTGGCGACCTCGTCCCCTGCGGCGTTGATGATGGCTATCTCACCACTGGGACGTTTCTGAAAAGGGGTGATTTCGAGGAACACGCGCACCCGTTGTCCATCAGGCCAGGGTTCAGCGCGCAGGTCTTTAATGCGCACCTCTGCTGGAGGCAGGGGGATGGCAGAAGGCTCTTGAAAGAAGAGATCCATTTGGAGATTACATCCCCGCTATATAGGCCAGACCTACCGTACCTGGGCCGGCATGGGTGCCTACCACTGGGCTGACCTCCGAGAAGATGCTTTCCATGGGGTTGAAACGTTGATTGGCCATCTCCAGGATCAGACGGGCGTCGTCAGGGGCATTGGCATGGAGAGTGGCCAGGCGCACAGGCTGCTTGCCGGCGATGCGCTCGCCCACCATCTCTACCACCCGCTGCAGGGACTTGCTGCGGGTGCGCACGCGTTCTACTGCCTCCACTTTCCCGCCGGTTACTTCCAGGATGGGCTTGATGTTCAGGGCTGTACCCAGAAAGCGCGTCCCTCCTCCAATACGTCCACCGCGGTGGAGAAACTCCAGCGTATCTACGGCGAAGATCACCCCCACATGCTGGCTGGCTTTCTCGGCTAAAGCCTTGCATTCGGCCAGGCTGGCGCCCTCCTGCGCCGCCCGCGCTGCCGCCAGCACCTGAAAACCCATTGCCATGGCTGTGGTTTTGGAGTCGACGATCTCGATCGGCGCTCCGGGGAGTAACTCGCGTGCCTGCACTGCCGAGTCAATGGTGCCAGAGAGCAGTTTAGAGATCAATATTGCCAGCACCTCATAACCTTCATCCAGAAGTTGGCTGAAAATCTGTTGAAAAGAGGCAATGGACACCTGCGAAGTGGTGGGCATGGTGCTGGCTTTTTTCAAGCGGTTGTAGAACTCTTCGGGTTGAATGTCAATGCCATCGCGAAAGGTCTCATTACCCCAGACCAGGATTTGCGGAGCGACGGTGATGCGATAATGCTCCACCAGGTCTTTAGGTATATAGGCCGTACTATCGGTCACAATGGCTACTTTTGGCATGGATCCTCCTATAGTGTTGAAGGGTTAAAAAAACCCATCTGTTGTAAATGTTAACCCTGTTTCAGACCTTTGGTTACGAGGAGGGCCCTACATACAGGTTTACGGAAAGCATCCGGGGCTTTCCTGGACCATTTGCCAATGCGCTGGGGTTGAACCCTATGGAAATTGCGCTGCCCATGGACGCAGCAGGCGTGCCAGATCGTCGTTCAAGCCATCCTTCACTGGCGAATAGGCGCGATGCAGACTCTCCACCTTCAAAATAACCTCGGGCACGCTCAGGGGGCGGCCGGCCTCTTGCGAGGGGCGACGCACGAATAAGGCATGTTGCGTGCGATGACACAGGGCTGCCTGAATCTTCTGCTCCAGGGCAGGGGTGATATCCAGGATCAAATGTGCTGGGTCATCCTGGTTAGCCAGGCGCGGACGGGGATGTTCTGGGAAATTTGCCGCTACAGTGTAGAGGAGAGGTGCCTGTTCTCCCAGAGATTCCACTGCTAAACGCGCCGACTGATGAGTCAATATATGCGCTGGGTGGCCATATTCACCGTTAGAGCCATGGGTGATCACCACCTGTATCTCGAATTGACGGATGGTGGCTGCCACCTGCCCGGCCAGCAGAAGCAGATCTTGGGTGTAGGGGTACAATTGCCCCTCCTCACCGACGCGAGGGTCGGTGTAGCCTAAAAAGGTCAGGCTGCGCCCACCCAGGTTCTGCACAGCGCACACCAGTTCCGCCTCGCGCACCTGCCCCAGTTGCTCCACGCTGCATAAAGGCGGCTCACCCACTTCACCTCCCTCGCCGCGCGTGGCGCAGAGGTAGTGCACATTTATCCCGCGGCGCGCCAACAGGGCCAGGGTACCCCCGATCAGGATAGTCTCATCATCTGGATGGGCGAAGAAGGCCAGGACGTTCATCGGTGTTGAGCAACTCGGCATTTTTAGTGGGCGCTGGATAATGGCTTCTAGTATAATTCAATTCATCCATCACCTCAATCGGGAGGCTCATCCATGAATCTCGCCAGCCTTGTCCAGGTCGTTGCCAGCGCTGCCTGGCTCTTGTTTTTAGGGCTAATCGTTGTTGGCATATTACGCGCCTCACGGCGTCAATCGGTCAAAGGTTTTGTCACCCTGATTCTGGCCAGCGCAGCCATTGCGGTGATTTTGTCCCTGGTCAGCGCTGGCCTGGTCTTTATCCCACCTCAAGAACGGGGTGTGGTGATCACTGCTTTTGCTCCGGGCTACCGTGAACAGGCGCTGGAGCCAGGTTTGCATTGGGTGATCCCTTTTGTGGAAAATGTGGTGACTTACCCGGTCTCTAAACAGACCTACACCATGTCCATTGCCGCTTCCGAGGGCCAGATCCAAGGTGATGACTCTATCGCTGCCCGCACGGCTGACGGTCAGGAGATTTTTATTGACGCTTCAGTGCTCTATGCCATTGACCCACAGCAGGTAGTCAAGGTGCATATCACCTGGCAGGATCGCTATACCAACGAATTGGTGCGCCCCATGGCGCGTGGCATTATCCGCGATGTGGTCTCGCAATACGGGGTTGAAGAAGTGGTCACCACCAAGCGCTTCGAGATGACCCAGAAAATCTCCGAGGCTATGGCTGCTAAACTGGCGGAAAACGGGCTGATGCTGGTGGATTTCCTGCTGCGTAATATTACCTTCTCTCCCGAATACTCTGCCTCGGTCGAACAAAAACAAATCGCCGAGCAGCAAGCCCAACAGGCGAAGTTTGTGGTGGAACAGAAGAAACAAGAAGCCGAGCAGGCGCGGCAGGTTGCCCAGGGCCAGGCTGACGCCGCGGTCATCCGCGCAAAAGGTGAGGCTGACGCGCGCCTCATCCAGGCGCAGGCCGAGGCCGAGGCTTTGTGCATGATCGCTGAAGCCTTGCGCGACAATCCCGACCTGTTGACCTATCAATACATCAATAAACTGGCGCCTGGTGTACAGGTCATGTTGGTGCCGAATAACACCCCTTACATTCTGCCCCTGCCTACGCCGGCCGCGGCGCTTCCAACCCCCGAACCCACGCCGCCAGCAACTGCTCCGTGAGCAATGTTAGAAGGTTGATACCTTTGAATATAGGAATATTTGTCGAGGTTTTATATGAGTCACTTCACGCCTTCAGGACGCCAAATACGCCTGACCAGCCTTTCCAGTTGTGCGGGTTGAGCGTCGAAGTTAAGCGCAGAGACGCTGGCGCACGTGTTGCGCCCCATCCAAAACCTGTTTGACCCGGCTCAATTCCCTGACCTGCTGGTAGGCCTCTCCAGCCCAGACGATGCTGCCGTCTGGCGCCTCGGGGATGAACGCGCCTTGGTGGCGACGGTGGATTTCTTCACGCCCGTGGTGGACGACCCTTATGACTTTGGTGCTATCGCTGCCGCCAATGCCCTCTCCGACGTTTATGCCATGGGCGGGCAACCGTTCCTGGCGCTAAACGTGGCTGCCCTACCTCCCGACCTGTCGGTGGAGGTGCTGAGCGAAATTCTGCGCGGCGGCGCTGAAAAGGCGCGCGAGGCAGGTGTAGTCATCGCCGGTGGGCATACAGTCCAGGATAAAGAGCCTAAATATGGCCTGATCGTGCTGGGTTTTGTCCATCCGGATCATATGATCACCAAGGCGGGGGCACAGGTGGGGGATGTGCTTTTACTCAGTAAACCCCTGGGCTTTGGCACTACGACGACAGCCCTCAAGCGCGACCTGGCGGACCCCAGTGATGTGGCCGAAGTGGTGGGGTGGATGAAGCGCTTAAATCGCAGCGCTGCGGAACTGGCCGTAGAAGCAGGCCTGCGTGGCGGCACCGATGTCACCGGTTTCAGCCTGTTGGGGCATGCCTGGGAGATGGCTGAGGCTTCCGGCGTGGGCATGCGCTTCCGCTTTAGCCAGGTGCCCTTCACTCGCGGCGCCCAGCGCTACGCCCAGGAATGGATTTTTCCGGGTGGTTCTGCCGATAATCGCCTGTTCTTTGGTAAGCATGTACGCTTCGACCCCGAAATTGACGAGGCCTCACAGATGCTGCTCTTCGATGCCCAAACCAGCGGCGGGCTGTTGCTGGCTGTACCCAGGGAGAAACTGGGCACTCTACTGGAACGGGCTGCCCAACGCGGACTGATGCTGTGGGAGGTGGGTGAGGTGATCGCCGGCAATTGGATTGAGGTTGTGCCCTGAGGCTCGAAGGGGCTGGGGCTGCAAGGATGAACACCTGCGTGGGGAAGAGGTTGCGTTAATCCCTTGGGTGAACCCCTGAGGCGAAACTGGTGTGTAAAGACGATGAAGAATCTGGATGAACTGATTTTTAACTCTCGCCGGTCGCCAGTGCTGGGGCGGCGGGGCATGGTGGCTACCTCTCAGCCCCTGGCGGTGGCAGCCGGACTGGAAATCCTCTCCCAAGGGGGAAATGCGGCTGACGCCGCGGTGGCAGTGGCTGCGGCGCTGAACGTCACCGAGCCCACCTCCACCGGGATCGGTGGAGATTGTTTTGCTTTGTACTACGAGGCTGCCAGTGGCCAGGTGAGCGCTTTGAATGCCTCGGGGCGCGCCCCAAAAGCGCTAACCCTGGAGCGCCTGCGGCGTGAAGGGTTTGGCGATGAACTTCCCCCGTTCCATCCATACACCATCACGGTCCCTGGGGCTTGCGCCGGTTGGTGCGACCTGGTGGAGCGTTATGGGCGGCTAAGCCTGAGCCAGGTGCTGGCGCCCGCCATCCGCCTGGCAGAAGAAGGCTTCCCCGTGGCGCCCATCACCGCGTATTTCTGGCAGCGTGGGGTAGAGCGCCAGTTGCGCCAGGCATTGGGTGGGTTGGAACTGACCCTGGAGGGCAGAGCGCCACGCCCGGGGGAAATCTTCCGCAACCCTGGCCTGGCGCGCACCTTCCAAAAGGTGGCTGAGGCAGGGAAAGCCGCCTTCTATCAGGGTGAGATTGCCGAGGCGATCGCAGCCGTTGTCCAGCAGGCAGGAGGTTGCCTGAGTGTGGACGATCTGGCAACCCACCACAGCACCTGGGAACAACCCATCTCCACCACCTATCGCGGCTTGAGAGTTTGGGAATGCCCTCCAAATGGCCAGGGGTTGGCCGCCTTGATTGCCCTCAATATTGTAGAGGGCTTTGACCTGGCTTCCCTGGAGGCGCTTTCTGCAGCTCGCCTGCACCTGGAAATCGAAGCTATGCGCCTTGCTTTTGCCGACACTGCCTGGTATGTGGCTGATCCGGCCTTCAACCCTGCCCCGTTGGAAGGCCTGCTCTCCAAAGAATATGCCGCCGAACGCCGCCGTCTGATAGACCCTCAGCGCGCCGCTCTGGATCGGCAACGGGGCGTGCCGCTCGCGGCCTCAGATACGGTTTATCTGAGCGTGGTTGACGCACAGGGCAACGCTTGCTCGTTGATCAATAGCAACTATATGGGCTTTGGCACCGGTATCGTCCCCGCGGGTTGGGGGTTTAGCCTGCAGAACCGCGGCCACAATTTCAGTTTAGACCCGCAACACCCCAACGCTTTGGCGCCTGGCAAAAGGCCCTATCACACCATTATCCCTGGTATGCTCACGCGGCCACGCTCCCTGGGGCAGAGTTCTCATCCGTCTGAAACCGCCTCAGCGGGCGAGGATCTCTTCGCCAGTTTCGGCGTGATGGGCGGTTTCATGCAGCCTCAGGGACACTTGCAGGTGGTGGTGGCCCTGGTAGATGATGAACTTGAACCCCAATCTGCGCTGGATCGGCCGCGTTTCTGCCTCCAGGAAGGCAAAGCCCAGGCCAGCGTGGCTCTGGAAGAGGGCATTCCTGTCTCAGCGGTGGCGGAACTGGCACTGATGGGGCATCCGCTTGAGGTTGTCCGTGGCCAGGCGCGGGCGCTCTTCGGCCGGGGGCAGATCATCCTGCGTCATCCACAAACAGGGGTGTTGTGGGGCGGGAGTGACCCGCGCGCTGATGGTTGCGCTATGGCTCTGGCTTAAACATGAACTTAAGATGCTGGGGAATATCAGGGGGAGGCTAAGCGGTTATTCGGATTGAGGGCTATGGGCTAGACATCTTCCACGCGCTCAATCTCCGGGAAAAATTGGCGCACTGTACCTTCCACCCAGCCGTGGAGGGTGCTTGGCAAGAGGGGGCAGCCCAAACAGACGCCTCCCAGCCGTACTTTCAACACGCGCCCATCGAAAGAGACAAATTCGACCGAACCACCGTGGTACTGTTCAATATAAGCGCTCAAGCGCTCAATTAATGCACGCAGGCGGTCTTCATAAACTGGGTCTACCGTCATTGGTTCTCCCTCACACAATCCATGCCATTGCGCAAGCCTTGTAACAACAGCGCTAATATCTGGTCCTGGCCTTTACGCAGACGTTCAGCGATCACCTTAGCCAGCCGTTCTAGAATGAGGAAACCTACATCGGGGTCAGCGTTGCATAAGAGGCGTAAGTCATAGCCGCGCACCCGCAACATCTGGGTATAAGTTTCACAGACCGCGCCCGAGGTGTAGGCCGGGTTGCCCAGCGCGGCTGACCAGCCGACCACGCTGCCGGGGTGCACCCGCGCCACAGTTATGGCTGGCCCGTCATCGGGCTTGTAACGGATGACCACCTCGCCGCTGACCACCAGAAAGAGATATTCTGCTGGGTCGCCCTGCTCAAATAACACTGTGCCAGAAAAACATTCTACCGGGATGAACAACGGTCGCAGGACATCCAGTTGCTGGCTGTTTAATCCGCCGAAGATGAGAGGAAGTCTGTCGAAGAAATCGGTTGCCATGTATGCCTTTTATCTGAGTAATACATAATGTAGCCAGAGCAGGCCCAAACTTCTAGTGGCAAACTTCCTCGATCTTCAGATAAATATCATCAATGAATTGACATTGGGGCGATAAGGGGCATCCCCTGCTGGCCTGGGTGAGGTGAGGGGCGGTAAGATCAAAGGTACGGACACGCCTGTTAACCCCTCAGGATTTACAAGGCGTGTCCGTTCGCTCCGAAAATCGGCTGATTCCAGCGCCCCAGGCTTCAGGCGCTCACCTGACTGACCTCTTCAGCAGGGATGCTTTGAGGCGGCATTTCCCCTTCTTTATAGAAGATCAAGGCATTCTTTTGCGGGTCAACATCCACAATCACCTTGTCGCCTGCGGCAAACTCACCGCTGAGCAGTTTGACCGAGAGCGGGCTTTCCACATGTTTTTGCAGGGCGCGTCGCAGAGGTCGGGCGCCAAAGGATGGATCATAGCCCACGTCGGCCAGCCAGTTGCGGGCGGCAGGGGTGAGTTCCACAGTCAAGCCATGTTCGCTCAGGCGCTCCTGAATCTCCTGCATCTGCAGGTCTACGATCTCACGCATCTGCTCCAGGGTGAGGGGTGAGAAGATGATGATTTCATCAATGCGGTTGAGGAATTCGGGGCGGAAGGTGCTCTTGAGCGCCTTTTCGATCTTCTCATGGGCGGCGCGCTCTTCATCATCCTCTTTGCGCTGTAAGAAGCCCAGGCTGCCCGATTTGCGCACAAACTCGGTGCCCAGGTTGCTGGTCATGATCAGCACCGTGTTGCGGAAGTCCACCACATGACCTTGCCCGTCGGTCAGGCGGCCGTCATCCAGAATCTGCAACAGGGCATTCCACACCTCAGGATGGGCTTTTTCGATCTCGTCAAATAAGATGACGCGATAAGGGCGACGTCGCACGGCCTCGGTCAATTGGCCACCCTCTTCGTAACCCACATAGCCCGGAGGCGCGCCAAACAGACGGGAAACGGTGTGCTGCTCGCGGTATTCGCTCATGTCAATGCGCACCAGGGCGTCCTCGTCATCAAAGAGGAAGCGAGCTAGGGCTTTGGCTAGTTCGGTCTTGCCCACCCCTGACGGGCCAATGAAGATAAAGGAGCCGATCGGTCGGCGCGGGTCCTTCAGGCCGGCGCGGGCGCGGCGGATGGCATCGGAAATGGCGCGAATGGCTTCATCCTGTCCCTTGATGCGCTCATGCAGGCGCTCCTCCATATGGAGCAGTTTCTCGGCTTCGGTCTCCATCATCTGGTGCACCGGGATGCCTGTCCATTGCGCCACCACCTCGGCGATGTCGTTGACATCTACCACCTCGTCCAATTGGTGCTCTGCTTCCCATTGATCGCGCTTGGCGTTAAATTCGGCCTCCAGGCGCAGGCGTTCAGCCTTTTTCTGGGCGGCGCGCTCATAATCGCGCTCCAGGCCGGCCTGTTCTTCCTCAGCTGCCAGGCGATCAATTTCGCTCTTCATGGCTTTGAGTTCAGGTGGCAGGGAATAGAGCGCCACGCGTAGTTTGGCTGCTGCCTCGTCAATCAGGTCAATCGCCTTATCCGGCAGATGGCGATCGGTGACGTAGCGGGCCGAGAGGCGGGCGGCGGCAACCAGAGCATCATCGGAGAAACGCACCTTATGATGAGCCTCATAGCGATCACGCAGGCCACGCAGCATCTGGATGGTTTCCTCCACGCTGGGCTCTTCCACATACACCGGGGCGAAGCGGCGCTCCAAGGCGGCGTCTTTTTCGAGATATTTGTGGTATTCGTCCAGGGTAGTGGCCCCAATGCATTGCAGTTCACCCCGCGCCAGGGCCGGTTTCAGCATGTTTGACGCATCCATAGCGCCCTGGGCAGCGCCAGCGCCGACCACCGTGTGTAGTTCATCAATGAAGAGGATGATCTCGCCCGCGGCGCGTTGCACTTCTTCAATGGCTAATTTCAGGCGCTCTTCAAACTCACCGCGGAAGCGCGAACCGGCAATCATCGCCCCCAGGTCCAGGGCGACCACGCGTTTTCCGCTCAGGATTTCGGGCACATCGTTGCTGGCGATCTTCTGCGCCAGACCCTCAACGATGGCGGTCTTGCCTACGCCAGCCTCGCCGATTAACACCGGGTTGTTCTTGGTGCGGCGCGAGAGGATCTGGATCACCCGCAGAATCTCGGCATCGCGCCCGATCACTGGGTCTAACTTGCCTTCGCGCGCCATCTGGGTCAGATCGCGTGAATATTTCTCCAGGGTGCGGTAGCGTGTCTCGGCGTGAGGGTCAGTCACGCGCTGCCCGCCGCGGATTTGCTGGATGGCTTCGAAGACGCGCTCGCGCGTCACCCCTGCCCCCTCCAACAGGCGCGCCGCGGGGGTGCTGCGCTCGCTTAAGATCGCCAGAAAGATGTGTTCGGTGGAGATATATTCATCCTTGAGGCGGTTAGCTTCCTCATTGGCCAGGTCAATAATACGCTTCACCCGCGGGGTGATGAAGATTTGACCCGCTCCTCCGCCGAAGATATTAGCCTTAGGGCTGGTACGCAAGATGTAATCCAAACGCTCGATCAGCGCTGCAGTATCAACTTTAAGGAAATCCAGTATTTGTGGAATCACCCCCTGCGGCTGCTCGATGAGCGCCAGCAAGATGTGTTCAGTGTCTATCTGATTATGGCCATAGCGCTGAATAATCTCAGCCGCCCGTTGAGCGGCCTCCTGGGCGCGCTCGGTAAAACGATCAAATCGCATCATATGTGTATTCCTTCCTCCAACTACGACGCACTGTTGAATAAATATCCAATTTATTAACCTATGGCGTCGCCATATTCATTATAACACCCCCTGTGCAAGAGCAAAATCAATGCCAGGTAAGAGATTTGTAAGAGATATTGCGCCCCAAAAAGGCAAAGACTTCCGCCCCCCTGGGTTGATACGCACAAGGCTAGCCATGATGTTGTAGATGTAGAGCTTTTAATCTATGGGGGATTTACATGCCCAGGAGGGGTTTCAGAGGGGAATATGGCGGTCTCAGTGAACACGGGCGAGGAGATGAGGGTTATGGTAGGTGTAGGCGTCCTTAAATAAATCAAGGGAATCCATCCGAGCCGCCCTTCTGCGTCGCGCACCTCAACCCAGACAAATCCATTGTAGACTTGATACTGATGGAGTATGAACACCAGTACACCTCTCTTCAGTGGAGGGCCGATGAGCGGCCCCCCAGGCCATTGGTGTAATTGAAAAGATGGCAATGCAATGCCATTGACTTGTGCTGGCATCGGCAGAGATGTGGCGGAGGCCGTCGCTGTGAAGGTGGGCGAGGGTGTCGAGGTTGGGGTGTGCGTCGGTGCAGGTGTTCTCGTGGCGCTCGGGGTGGGGGAAAAGGTGGGTGTGAGGCTGGGGCCAGGGGTAAAAGTCCATGTAGGAGGTAATGTAGGGGTCAGCGTAGGCGGGATAAGGGGGTCCAGGCGGGCGGCAATGACTTGGTTAATAATTACCTCGACGCTTTCATTACGGTTGAGTAGCCCGCCCTCTTGCAACCCTGCGCCGATCGCCTCTTGCAATGCTACCCCATCTTGATAGGTGAGGGGAAATGTCGTGCGTACAGTGATGGATAGTTTCAGGCTGTTTTCATCTCGGTCAGAGTGCCACTCTACCAGGTCTAAAGGGCCTAAGACAGCAACACTTCTGGCCACCACCTCACTAATCATACGGTCAATGGTGGCCTGATGAACGAATTGAGCGCTTGTGTAAGCGAGCAAGATGAGCAATCCAGCGGTGAGCAACCCTGCTAATTTGAGGCTTGGGGGCAGGTTTCTGAGGCTATTCCTGGTGGGAGGGCTAAAGCCTAGAGCAAAAAACACCAAGGTAGCCGCAAAGGAGATGGCAACAGCGTTGGTCGTAAATAGCAAGAGTGCTCCACCCGTCACCCGCCAATCTCCTAGAGCCAAGCCCACTCCCGCCACGCACAATGGGGGCATGAGTGCAGTGGCAATGGATACTCCGGGCAACGCAGCAGAGATATTGGGCATGGCCATGGCAAATGCGGCTGCCATTCCCCCGGCCAGGGCAATCCCCAAATCCATGGGTGAAGGACGGGTGCGAGACATTACTTCGGTAGGTAGGCTTTGCGGCTGAAAGACGATAAAGGGTAAGCGACTGTTGAGCCAGGTTAGGAGAAAAGAGATCAGAATAGCCAATACGGCCCCTCGTAACAGGGCTGTTGTGGAATCGTGCAGCAAACGACTATCACCCGTCAACGAAGCCAATCCCAGACCAATGATGGGGGACATCAGAGGCGCCACTAACATTGCCCCAATGATCACCGCGGGTGAGTTGGTGAGCAAGCCCAGGGTGGCAATAATGCTGGAGAGCCCCACCAGCAGGAAAAAGTCGAAACCCGGACGGGAGGCATTCCGCAACAGCAGTTGCACCTCGCCCCGACGTTCCAGGTCGAGCGGTGGCCTCAAGCGTTTCCACCAATGCCAGAGGCGCACCCGATACGAGGGTGGTTGGGGACGGTGTTCCACCGGTAATCTTCTCTCAGGTATGTTTATTTTAACCCATAGTCTGTTACAACAGTACGAGGTGCGGGTTAAGCAAGCCCGGATTGGATGGCTAACCATCAGGTTTGGTTACAAGTTGGGCAAAGTTAATGTTAAAGAGTTGACAAAATAACAATATCGTATAAAATATTTAATATCTGATGACAATAAACATCAATAAATTTAAATCATATTTAATTTATTAAAGGGGAATAGTCGCTATGAACCGAGATACCTCTCCCACAGAAGACTCGCGCTGGGGGCTTAATTTTTTCACCATTTGGACGGGGCAGGCTTTCTCCCTCCTGGGCAGCCAGTTGGTGCAGTTCGCCCTGGTGTGGTGGCTGACGAAAAACACCGCTTCGGCCAGGGTTTTGGCCTCAGCCTCCATAGCCGCCTTGCTGCCCCAGGTGTTTTTAGGTCCGCTGGCTGGCGCCTTGGTGGATCGCTGGAATCGGCGGCTGACCATGATGCTGGCGGATGGCCTGATCGCTCTGGTCTCGCTGGTTCTGGCTTTGCTATTTTGGGCGGGAGTCGCTCAGGTCTGGCATATCTACTTGGTGATGTTCATCCGCTCGGCAGCAGGGGCCTTCCACTGGCCAGCCATGCAGGCCTCCACCTCGCTGATGGTGCCCAAGCGGCACCTCGCCCGCGTTCAGGGGATTAACCAGATGCTCAATGGAGGTTTGAATATCCTCTCGGCTCCCCTGGGGGCTTTATTGTTGGAGGTTATGCCCATCCACAGCATCTTAGGGGTTGACATCGCCACGGCACTGCTGGCGATTTCGCCGCTCCTGTTCATTGTTGTACCTCAACCCGTGCCTCGCCTTTCTCAGGTGGGTCAGTCTGGCAACAAACCCTCGGTCGTGGGTGACTTGTTGGCCGGCCTGCGCTATGTGTGGACCTGGCCAGGGTTGGTGCTCATTTTGCTCATGGCTACTTTGATCAACGTGTTGCTCAACCCGGGCTTTGCTCTGTTGCCCCTGCTGGTCACGCGCCATTTTGGCGGGGCTGCCTTGCAATTGGCGTGGTTGGAATCTGCCTGGGGCGTTGGGGTGATCGGCGGTGGGCTGTTTTTAGGGATTTGGGGTGGTTTTCGGCGCAAGATTTACACCTCGATGATGGGATTGATAGGCATTGGTCTGGGTTGCATGACGGTGGGCGTGTTGCCGCCGCAGGGTTTTTTGCTGGCGATCGCTGCGATTCTGATCACCGGCATTGCCAATCCATTGACCAATGGCCCGCTGTTTGCAGTGATCCAGGCCGCGGTGGAGCCCGAGATGCAAGGACGGGTGTTTATGCTGATCGTCAGCGTGGCTTCGGCTGCCACCCCGCTGGGCCTGGCCATCGCCGGGCCGCTGGCGGATGCCCTGGGTGTTCAAGCCTGGTTCATCGTCGGAGGCATTTTCACCACGCTGATGGGTGTGGCGGGTTTCTTCATCCCTGCCATTGTTAACCTGGAGAACGGTCATCCACGCGCCGCACAGGTTGAGGCCCCGCTCAGCGCGCTTTCGCCGGTTGCCGCAGATGGCGATGACCTTGTCCTGTAATATAATTGGGACACACAAAAACCATCAGTGGTGAATATCCTTTATGACACAACCGCTTGACTTTCAATCCATTATCATGACCTTGCAAGATTTCTGGGCCAGGCAAGGCTGCCTGATCTGGCAACCCTATTACACCCAGGTAGGGGCAGGCACCATGAACCCTGCTACCGCGCTGCGCGTCCTGGGGCCTGAACCCTGGCGTGTGGCTTATGTGGAGCCCTCGGTTCGTCCCGATGATGGCCGTTATGGCGAGAACCCCAACCGATTGCAAATGCACTATCAGTTTCAGGTCATCCTTAAGCCTGATCCGGGCAACCCCCAGGAAATTTACCTGGAATCGCTCAAGGCCTTGGGGGTTGACCCGCGCCAGCATGACATCCGCTTTGTGGAGGATAACTGGGAATCTCCGGCGCTGGGCGCCTGGGGGCTAGGTTGGGAAGTTTGGCTGGATGGCCTGGAAATTACCCAGTTCACCTATTTTCAACAGTCCGGTGGGCAGTTGCTGGATCCGGTCTCGGTGGAGATCACCTATGGCCTGGAACGCATTGCCATGGCTTTGCAACGGGTGAGCAGTTTTCGGGATATTCAGTGGAGCCCGACGCTGACCGATGGCGATGTAAACCTGCAGGCAGAGCAGGAACACAGCACATATTACTTCGAGGTAGCCGATGTGGAGCGCCTGCGCCAGATGTTCACATTGTTCGAGGCCGAGGCGGAGGCCTGCCTGGCACGCAACCTGGTGTTGCCTGCTCATGATTACATCCTGAAATGTTCCCATACCTTCAATGTGCTCGATACGCGCGGCGCCATTGGCGTTACGGAACGTCAGGCATACTTTGCCCGCATGAGAGAGCTCTCGCGTCGCGTGGCTGAGGCCTATATCGAACAAAGACGGCGGTTGGAGTTCCCCTGGTTATCGGAGGGTGGTAGTGGTCAGGGGCGGGTCTCGATGGCGAAAAGTATAGCCCTGCCTGCACAGGCATCAAGCCAGCCGGCGCCCTTCCTCCTGGAAATCGGCACTGAGGAGTTGCCTGCGGGAGACCTGGACGCGGCCCTGGAGCAATTGCGCGCCCGCGTGCCGGCCATGTTTGACGACCTGCGTCTGGTCCATGGTGAGATCCGCGTTATGGGCACCCCGCGTCGCCTGGTGGTTTGGGTGGACTGGCTGGCGCCGCGCCAGAGTGAAGAAGAGCAGGTGATCAAAGGCCCGCCCGCTGAACGCGCCTTCGCCCCCGACGGCAGCCCCACCCCGGCTGCCCAGGGCTTTGCCCGCAGCAAAGGTTTGAGTGTGGCTGATCTGCAAATTCGCCAAATGGACGGCGGTCGCTATGTGGTGGCGGTCATGCGTCAGAAAGGCCGTCCTACTCTGGAGGTGCTGGCTGAGGCGCTGCCAGGGTTGGTGGCCGCGCTGCGTTTCGATAAATCCATGCGCTGGAACCACACCAATGTGTCTTTTTCGCGACCCATCCGCTGGTTGGTAGCCTTATTTGGCAATCAGGTGGTGCCCTTCGAGTATGGCGGTGTGGTTTCGGGTAACATCACCCGTGGCTTGCGCTTCCACGAGCCGGAAGAAATTCGCCTCAATAGTCCGGATGATTACCTGCCTGCGTTAGAGGCACAGGGCATCATCCTGGATGTTGAACAACGGCGCAAGTCTATCCTGGATCAGATCACCCGCCTGGCAGCCGAGGTCGGCGGCGAGGTGGAGGCTGATGCTGACCTGCTGAGCGAAGTGACCAACCTGGTCGAGGCTCCCGTGGCGCTGCTTGGCTCATTCCAGCCCTCGCACCTGGAACTTCCTAAAGAAGTGCTGATCTCGGTGATGAAGAAGCATCAGCGCTATTTTCCTGTACTGCGAACTGCTCTTGCCCCTGCGGTGACTGACAGCACGGCGCCTCAAGCCAGTTTATTACCCTACTTTATTGCCGTGCGCAACGGCGATGGGGTGGGTTTGGAGAGCGTTCGCCAGGGTAATGAACACGTCATCGGCGCCCGCTTTGCCGATGCCGCCTACTTCGTGCGTGAAGATAAAAAGCGACCCCTGCAAGACTATCTGCCCAAACTGGCCACGCTCACTTTCCAGGTCAGGTTGGGTTCCATGCTGGATAAGACCCGCCGTATCCAACAATTAGTAGAGAAATTAGCCTTGGCGCTTGGCTTACAGGGGCGAGACCTGGAAGTGGCGCGGCGCGCCGCCGAATTGTGCAAGGCCGACCTGGCTACCCAGATGGTCATCGAGATGACCTCGCTTCAAGGGGTCATGGGGCGCTATTACGCCCTCCATTGGGGCGAGGATCAGGCGGTAGCCGAGGCCATTTACGAACATTACCTGCCGCGCTTCGCCGGCGATGAATTACCCCGCTCGCGCCCGGGCCTGGCAGTGGGCTTGGCCGATCGGCTGGACACGCTGGCCGGTCTGTTCGCGGCTGGCCTGGCTCCAAGCGGCAACAAGGACCCCTTCGCCCAACGGCGAGCGGCGTTGGGGTTGGTGCAGAATCTGATCGCCTGGGACCTGGATTTCGACCTGAAGGTTGCCTTGCAGGCCGCAGCCGAGTGTTTGCCCATTGCGGCTTCGCCTGAGAGCCAGAGTGCCTGCCTCGAATTTATCATAGAGCGCCTGCGCAACCTGTTGCTGGAGCGGGGCTGGCGCTACGATGTGGTCGAAGCGGTGCTTGCAGCCCAGGGTCAAAATCCGGCGCGGGCGGCGCGGGCTGTGGGTGAATTGAGCGCCTGGGTGGCGCGCCCCGATTGGCACAGCATCTTGCCCGCCTATGCCCGTTGCGTGCGCATCACCCGTGACCAGAAGGAGCGCTTTACGGTCGCGCCCGAACGCTTCACCGAAAAAGCCGAGCATGAACTTTACGCCGCGGTGATTAGAGCAGAAGCCGCCCGCGCCGCCGATGGGCGATTGGGTTCTCCCGATGCCTTCCTGAACGCCTTTCTGCCCATGGTAGCGGTGGTCAATCGCTTTTTCGATGAGGTGTTGGTGATGGCGGAAGACACGCCCACGCGCTATAATCGTTTGGGGTTGGTGCAACGGGTTGCCGCCCTGGCTGAAGGCGTGGCTGACATGAGCCGCCTGGAAGGATTCTAGATGATGGCTCTTGCGTATGCACACAGGGTCAAACGGAATTTGACAATTTTGACCCCTTTGTGGTAAACTCTCGCCTACAATTGCATAGCGGGAACCAGCCCGCACTCATCCAGAGAGGTGGAGGGACCGGCCCTGCGAAACCTCGGCAACCTGGCAGCGGTGTGTTGTCAGCCACCAGTGATCATGATTGGCCTAGCATCAGACTGATTTTGATCTCTGATCGCTGCAAGCGGACCGCTAAACGCTGAAAAGGTGCCAATTCCGGCAGACAAGACTTGTCTGGAAGATGAGGGATGACACACAGTGCCTTCGTGCCGCCTCTCAATTCCAGAGAGGCGGCTTGATTTTTAGCCTTTGTTTTCCGCGTGGATTATCCCTGGCTCGAAAGGATTCTTTTTTAATCCTCAGAGTAATTTCGTAGACTCTTTTCTAAGGACTGACCTATGCCGCGCAACTACACCAACCGACGCTATCTGGATGCCCTGCAAGAACGCGTGTTGATCTATGACGGTGCCATGGGCACCAATCTACAACGGCAGCACCTAACCGCTGAGCATTTCGGTGGCGAGCAATACAACGGCTGCAATGACTATCTGGTGATCTCTTATCCTCAGGCAGTGGAGCAGGTGCACCGTGCATTCCTCGAAGTGGGGGTGGATGTTATCGAGACTAACACTTTCCGCTCCAACCGCATTACCCTGGCCGAGTATGGCCTGGCGGGACGGGTGGTGGAGATC
Organism: Chloroflexota bacterium; assembly: GCA_037444705.1. Lineage (GTDB taxonomy): Bacteria > Chloroflexota > Anaerolineae > Anaerolineales > UBA4823 > DATCYX01. The sequence continues at coordinate 62,619 of JBBILY010000001.1, forward strand.
AACCGCGCCGCTGCCTCTCTGGCGCGGCGCTTGGCTGATGAATATACCCAGAAAACACCCCAACAGCCGCGTTTTGTGGCCGGATCTATTGGCCCCTCCGGCAAATTACCCTCCGCAGACGACCCTGAACTCTCGAACATCACCTTTGATGAATTAGCCGATGTCTTTCGCCAGCAGGCACTGGGGTTGATCCAGGGGGGGGTGGATGTATTGCTCATCGAAACCTCTCAGGATATTCTGGAAGTGCGGGCTGCCGTGGCTGGCATCCATCAAGCCTTTGCAGAGAGCGGGGTTTACCTCCCCATTCAGGCTCAGGTCACTCTGGATACTACCGGACGGATGCTCCTGGGTACCGACATCGCTGCAGCCCTGGCCATCCTGGAAGGGCTGGAGATTGATGTTATCGGGCTGAATTGTTCTACC
>JBBILY010000001.1:63051-78545 GCA_037444705.1 Chloroflexota bacterium
GCCCATCGACATCATTGGCCTCAACTGCTCAACCGGGCCCGAGCACATGCGCGACCCCATCCGCTACCTGTCCGAGCACGCGGCTTTGCCTGTCTCATGCATTCCCAACGCCGGCGTGCCCCTCAACGTGGATGGTGAGGCCATCTACCCCCTCCAACCTGAGCCTTTCGCCGAAGCCATGGCTGAGTTTGTCGAAAAGCACCACATTAACATCGTGGGTGGTTGCTGCGGCACCACCCCTGATCACTTGAGGCTGCTGGTGGAGAAAGTCCATGGCCGTCCCCAGTCCAGGCGCAGCGTGCATCGCTTGCCCCACCTGGCATCAGCCACGCGCGCCATGCCCTTGATCCAGGAGCCGCCGCCGATGCTGATTGGCGAACGCTGTAATGCGCAGGGCAGCCGCAAGTTCAAACGCCTGCTACTGGCCGAGGATTATGACGCTATTCTGGAACTGGCGCGCCAACAAATCGAGGGGGGCGCCCATGCCCTGGACATCTCCGTGGCGGTCACGGAACGCCCCGATGAAGCCAATCTGATGCGCAATGTGGTCAAGAAACTGGCTTCCGGGGTGGAGGTGCCCCTGGTCATTGACACCACTGAGCCTGAGGTGATGGAGATCGCTCTGAAGACCGCGCCCGGCCGTTGCCTGCTCAATTCTACCCACCTGGAAGGCGGCCCTGCCAAAGCGCAGCGTGTCTTCACCCTAGCCCGAACCCATAATGCGGCCGTCTTGTGCCTGACCATAGACGAAAAAGGCATGGCCAAGACTGCCCAACACAAACTGGAAGTGGCGCGGCGCATCTATGATATGGCTGTCAACGAAATTGGTTTGCGCCCCGATAGCCTGGTTTTCGATACCCTAACCTTCACCTTGGCTACGGGGGATGCTGAATTTGCCAATTCGGCGATTGAGACCTTGGAGGGGATTCGCCTGATCAAGCAAGAATTGCCCGGTGTGCTCACCTCGTTGGGCGTCAGCAATGTCTCATTTGGCCTGGACCCAGCCGCCCGTGCGGTGCTCAACAGCGTGATGCTCTACCACGCGGTCCAGTTCGGTTTGGATATGGCTATTGTTAATCCGGCCCACATCACCCCTTATCCTGAAATCCCCCCTGTGGAAAGGGAACTGGCCGAGGATTTGATCTTCAACCGTCGCCCTGATGCCCTGCAGCGCTTGATCCAATACTTCGAGACCCAAGGTGCCCAGAAAACCGTCGAGGCGGCGCGACTACCCACTGAAGGGATGACCCCCGAGCAGCGCCTGCATTGGCGCATTGTTCACCGCCATAAGGAAGGGGTGGAAGCGGATATTGATGAGATTATGGCGCGTTCACTCACCCCTGGTGCGACGCCCTCTACTTCCAGCGGCGGAGAACAACAAGTTAAGGGTGAGAGCCATCCCCCCTTATCCCCCATTAGGGCGCCTGAGGGGGATGGGGATGCAAGGCGCGGGGCCTCTCAACACGAGGTAGCCGTCTATATCCTCAACAACGTGCTCTTGCCCGCCATGAAAGAGGTTGGAGATAAGTTTGGCGCGGGAGAACTGATCTTGCCTTTTGTTCTCCAATCGGCCGAGGTGATGAAGCGGGCTGTGGCCCATGTGGAGCAATACCTGGAACGACAGGAAGGGGTGAGCAAGGGTACTGTGGTGCTGGCGACTGTTTATGGGGATGTGCATGATATTGGTAAGAATCTGGTTAAGACCATCCTGGCTAACAATGGCTACACGGTGGTGGACTTAGGCAAGCAAGTGCCGGCCGAAACCATCATCTCCAAAGCGGTAGAGACCAATGCCACGGCCATCGGCTTGAGCGCCTTGCTGGTCAACACCTCCAAACAAATGCCATTGATCGTCAACGAATTGCACCGCCGTGGTCTGAAATTCCCGGTGCTGGTAGGGGGCGCGGCTATCAACCGCCGCTTTGGATGGAGGATATTGTTCACCGATGAAGACACGCCTTATGAGGCGGGCGTGTTCTATTGCAAAGATGCATTTGAGGGGTTGGCCGTCATGGATGCTTTAATCGAGCCAGGCCAACGCCAGGCGCTATTACAGCGCGTCTATCAGGAGGCTGCCCGCGAATTGGGCCGCGATTCGGGTCGCCGCCCTCGTGCGCAGGGTGGAAGGCGATCTGCAGTGGTACCGCGCCCCTTATCCCTGGATGGCTGTGCGTTAGGTCCGCGCGTTGTGCGCTCCATGCCCCTGGAGATCGTCTTCGAGCACCTGTTTAAAAACGATTTATTCCGCCTCTCTTGGGGGGCGAAAAACGCCCATGGCGAGGAATGGGAACGCCTGCAAGCCGAGTTTGAAGAGCGCCTGGAGCGCATGAAGCGCCAGGCATTGCGCGAAGGCTGGTTAAAACCGCAAGGGGTTTACGGTTTTTGGCCAGCCCAGGCGGAGGGAGATGACTTGATCGTCTACGATGCGGCTGTAGTCGAAGCCAATCCTGCCCATTATTCCAAATATGTCCTGGTGCGCTTCACCTTCCCCCGCCAGGCGGATGGCGAATATCTTTGTCTGGCCGATTATTTTGCCCCCGTAGATTCGGGTGTATTGGACCTGGTTGCCTTCCAGGTGGTGACGGTGGGCCAGCAAGCAATCGAGCGTTTTGAACAGTTGCAGGCTGCTGGAGATTATTCCGAAGCCTATTTCACCCATGGTCTTGCAGTGCAGACAGCTGAAGCCGCGGCGGAATACCTCCATCGCCATATCCGCCGTCAGTTGGGCCTGCCCGATAACCAGGGCAAGCGCTATTCCTGGGGTTATCCGGCCATCCCCAACCTGGAAGATCACCGCAAGGTGTTTGATCTGTTACCTGCCGAGCGTGAGTTAGGTATGGGGCTGACCAGCGCTTACCAACTCTTGCCAGAGCAATCTACCGCAGCCATCATTGTGCACCATCCTGAGGCTAAGTATTTCACCCTGGGTGAAAGCCGCGTAGATCAACTTATGAAAGTTAAGGGCCAGGCTTAACGCCATAGGGTTTGCCAATGAGCGATCAACTGCTTTCCACATCAACATCCAGGTTTCTCTCCTGGTTGGAAGAGAGTCCCCAGCCCATACTCGGCGACGGCGCCATGGGCACCATGCTCAACGCCCGTGGGATAAGTTTCGAGCAATGCTTCGACGCTCTCAATTTGACCAACCCTGCCCTGGTGGGCGATATCCATCGCGCCTATATTGAGGCTGGAGCCCAAATTATCCAGACCAACACCTTTGGCGCTAACCGCTTCAAGTTGGCCGCCCATGGCCTGGAGGATAAAGTGGCTGAGATTAACCGCGCCGGCGTGGAACTGGCGCGGCGCGTGGCTATGGCTTCGTTTAAAGATGTGCTGATCGCCGGTGACGTGGGCCCATTGGGGGTTCGCCTGGCGCCTTTTGGCCGCGTCCAGCCTGAACAGGCGCGTCAGGTCTTTGCCGAGCAGATGGCTGCCCTGGCCGAAGCCGGAGCAGACTTGCTGATCATTGAAACTTTTAGCGATTTGCAGGAGATGCTGGAGGCGATTGCCGCTGCCCGCCAGGTGTGCTCTCTCCCAATCGTCGCCTCGATGACCTTCACCCGCGATGACCTGACCCTTTTGGGCGATAGCCCAATCAAAGTAGCCCAGACATTGGCCTCGAGCGGCGTAGAGGTAATTGGCATCAATTGTTCGGGTGGGCCGGCCCAAATCTGGCGCATCCTGCGCCAGATGCGCCAGGCAGCGCCTCAGGCGCGCTATTCCGTCATGCCTAATGCAGGTTGGCCCGAGCAGGTCGGCGGGCGCATCATGTACCCGGCCAATCCGGAATACTTTGGGGAATATGCCCTGGCATTCTGTGAGGCAGGGGCTACCCTGATCGGTGGCTGTTGTGGCACCACTCCCCAGCACATTGCCGCCATGCGCGCCGCCCTGGATAAATTGCCCCAGGGATGTGCCCCTGCGATCAGTGACCTGAGCCTGCCCAGTGAGGTGGAAGAACGCCTGGCGCCGCCTCAACATCCCTCACGCCTGGCGCAGAAACTGGCCACCGCTGAGTTCGTGGTTTCGGTGGAGATGGATCCACCGCGCGGCCTCTCGGTGCACAAACTTCTGGCCGGCGCCAGCCTGCTGACCGAGGCCGGCGCGGACGTGATCAATATTGCTGACAGCCCCATGGCGCGCATGCGCATGAGCCCCTGGGCGGTGTGCAACCTGATCCAGCGCGAGTTTGGGATTGAGACCGTGCTGCATTTCCCCACGCGCGGGCGGAATCTGTTGCGCGTCCAGGGTGACCTGCTGGCGGCCCACGCCCTGGGCATTCGCAACGTCTTCGTTGTCATGGGCGATCCCACCGCCATTGGCGATTATCCGGATGCCATGGATAACTATGACCTGGTGCCCTCTGGCCTGATTAAACTTATCAAGCAAAACTTTAACGTGGGCGTGGATCATGCCGGAGCGGATATTGGACAGCCCACCTCTTTTTTTGTCGGTTGCGCCCTCAACCTTACCCCGCAGGAACCCGAGCAAGAGATTAAAAACCTGCGCCGTAAATTAAAAGCAGGCGCCGATTTTATCCTTACCCAGCCCGTATTTCAGCCCGAACTGGCGCGGGCGTTTCTACAACGCTACGAAGATCAATTTGGGCCTCTGGAGGTGCCCCTTTTGGTTGGCGTGTTACCGCTATATAGCGCGCGCCATGCGTTATTCCTGCACAACGAAGTGCCCGGAGTGTCGATTCCGGAGACGCTGCGCCAGCGCATTCAGGGCGCCGGGGAGGCCGCGCCTCAAGAAGGGGTGCGCATCGCTCTCGAACTGATCGAGCAAATGCGCCCCTGGATCAGCGGTATTTATCTCATGCCCCAATTCAACCGCTACGATCTGGCGGCTGAGATTGTCGAAGGTTGTAAGTGAGGGCTGGTATCCCCGCCCTGGAGTGTGCAATCTCCTGCCCTGGGCCTGCAGCGCACACTCCATGGCGATCTTCACCAGGAATATCCCATTGACTCTAGATTGCAGGGGGAATTGGCTCCTCGGTGGCTGATTTCTCCTGGGGCTTCTTGCGCAGGGTCACTGCCCAGACTATCAGCGGTATGGCGACAAAGATCACCCCCAGGCACAACACCGCCAGCCCAGCCATGACCACTCGACGTGGTTCGGTGCTGCCGAAGAAATCAATCTCTGCACCCGGGATCAGCCCAATCACAGCGAATAACGTGCCCATACACATGGCAAAAAGCCCTGGCAAGCCACATAACAACACGCTGATGATGGTGGCGATCACTGCGGCCGTGTTCCTTTTGGTCTCGTTCTCCATAACATTCTCCTCTCTGTTTATAGACTGCGCAACTTTGCTCCCAATTCCTGTTCCAGGCGACGTACAATGCGTTGGCGGATTTGGGCCACTTCCTCATCGGTCAGAGTGCGGTCGGGAGCCTGATAGGTCAGGCTGTATGCCAGGCTCTTTTTACCGCGGCCAATTTGTTCGCCTCGATAGACATCGAACAGGCGTATACGGCTGATCAGTTTTCCACCCGCCTGCTCGATCAGGGTCGCCACTCGCTCAGCCGGCAAGCTCTCGTCCACCACCACTGCCAGGTCTTCTAAAACGGGAGGATAAGCGGGTACGGCTTGCACATCGTAGCGATCGGGCACCAGCGCCTGAAGTGCCTCCAGGTCGAACTCCCCTGCCAGGAGGGGGGTTGGCGGCAAATCATAACGTTGACGCACCAGGGGATGTACTTCACCAAAAACGCCCAGCGAGCGACCGTTTACGATCAGGCGGGCGCACTTTCCCGGATGGTAGGTTGAATGCTCCGCAGCCTCATAGCGCACCTCTGCAATGTGTAGCCCATCCAGCAACGCCTGGAGGATGCCTTTCAGGTCATAGAAATCCATGGGCGCGGTGTCAGCTGCTTGCCAGCCGGGCAATTGACGCGGGCCAGTCAGGACAAGCGCCAGACGGGTGGGCTCCTGGGGTAAACGGCTTGTCTCGCTGGCAAGGAACACCGGGCCGATTTCGAACAATGCCTGGCGCGGGTAAAGGCGGGCATTTCGTTCCACCACCTCCAATAAACCAGGCAGCAGCCTCTGGCGCATAACCACACGGTCGCTGGCAATGGGGTTCACCAGGCGCAGGTAAGGCCCCAGGCTATTCTGCTCTAAGGGAGGGAGGTGCCCTTCTGTAGCGCTTGCCGCGGGATGAAGTTCGGAGAAAATGCGCGCTTCGCGCTCCGGCGCAGTCATACGATAAGTCATAACTTCTTGCAACCCTAATGTCACCAGCAGATCGCGAATGCGTTCCTCCACTTCCAGAGATGGATTGCCACGCTGAGGTGGCAGCGCGTCGGCCATGCGTGTTTCGGGGATGCGGTCATAGCCGTAGATGCGGGCAATCTCTTCCATCAAATCTGCCTGGCCGACGATCCCCTCGCCGATATCGAGGCGGTGGTCTGGAGCAGTGGCATAAATGCTTTGTCCATCCACCCTCAGGCTGAATTCCAGGCGGCGCAGGATATCGGCGATTTCCGCCACACTCAGGCGCACCCCCAGCCAGCGTTCCACATCTTTGGGGGTGATCTCAACCGTGGGAGCGCTGGGAGGCAGGGGGTAATTATTCACTAACCCTTGGGCGACTTTGCCGCCAGACCACTGGCGCATTAGTTCCAGGCCCCGCAGCACGCCGCGCTCTGCCATGGCCGGATGTATCCCACGCGAGAAGCGGTAGGCGGCCTCAGAGGGCAAATTCTGCGCCAGCACGGTGCGGCGGGTGTGGATCATGTTCCAGGCTGCGCCTTCCAGGAGCACATTGCGCGTCTGCTGGCTGACTTCCGATTCGGCCCCACCCATGACCCCTGCCAGGGCCAGAGGGCCCGCCTGATCGGTGACCAGGATGGTAAATTCATCCAGAGCGCGTTCCACTCCATCCAGAGTGACCAGGCGTTCACCCGGACGAGCCAGGCGGGTGATGATCGTGGGAGGTTCTCCCCCGGCGCGCGCCCGTAACACATCGTAGTCAAAGGCATGCAGGGGTTGGCCGATTTCAAGCATGACGTAGTTGGTGACATCTACGATATTATTAATCGGGCGCATCCCTGCCAGACGTAAGCGACGCTGTACCCAGTAGGGGCTGGGCCTGATCTCAACGTTCTCGATAAGCCCCACCACAAAGCGCGGGTTGAGTTGGGGATCGCTGATCACGATTGAGACGCGCCCCTGGATTGGGGCACCTTCCATCAGCACCTGAAAGGAAGGCGGGCGCAATGGCTGGGCGGTGAGAGCGGTCACTTCGCGGGCTACGCCCCATATATTGGCAGCGCGGATCAGGTTGGGTGTGATTGCAATATCTAAAACTGCATCCCCCATATAATCCACCAATGGCATCCCGAGCGGAGCGTCATCGTCCAGGATGATGATGCCCTCGTGATCCTCGGAAATGCCCAGTTCTTTTTCTGAACAGGCCATTGAGTAGGATTCGACGCCACGGATTTTGGTGCGCTTGAGGGTGGTGAGCACCTGTCCCGGCTGATGTCCATCGTAGATGCGGGCTCCTTCGCGGGCATAAGCCACTTTAATCGGTTTTGGCAGTGGCCCCTTGCCTTTATAAGGAAACAGGTTGGGGGCGCCAGTCAGGACCAGGTGCTCCTGTGTGCCATCGTGCAGGCGGCACAGCACCAGGCGGTCGGCGTTGGGATGGGGCATGACCTCGTAAATTGCCCCGACCACAATCTTATCTGCCTCCCACTCGATGCCGCTGATCTTTGTCTCTTGGCGAAGGTGCCCGCCTGAACGGCCTTCGGTTTTGCCCTTGGGCATGGGTAAGCCCACATAGCGGATTTCTTCCACTTCCAGCCCGGCCATGGTCAAGCGGCGTGCTAACTCTTCCAGGGGAAGGGTGATATCTACGTAATCTTTGAGCCAGGAAACAGGGACTTTCATAAGCACCTCACCTCAGAATTGTTCCAGGAACCTCAAATCGTTAGCCCAGAAATAGCGAATATCCTCGATGCGGTGGCGCAACATGGTGATGCGCTCGGGCCCCATACCAAAGGCAAAGCCGCTATAGCGTTCAGGGTCATAGCCGCCATTGCGCAACACGATCGGATGCACCATACCACATCCCAGGATCTCCAGCCAGCCGGTACGCTTACAGACTGCACAGCCCTGGCCACCGCACACAAAGCATTCTACGTCCATCTCGGCGCTAGGTTCGGTGAAGGGGAAATGAGACGCGCGGAAGCGAGTGCGCACTTGCTGCCCGAAAAAGCGCCGTGCAAAGTCGCTCAGGGTGCCTTTGAGATCGCTGAAGGTGATGTTTTTCCCCACTGCCAGCCCTTCGATTTGGGTGAATTGCACTTCGGAGCGGGCGGTGATCTGCTCATAGCGATAGCACATCCCGGGCAGGATAATGCGCACCGCGGGCGGGTCTTCAGGGTTCAGTGCGGCGAACTGACGCATGGCGTGGATTTGACCGGGCGAGGTGTGGGTGCGGAGCAAGACCGGATTGTCCTTTTCTTCGGGTGCTTCGATATAAAACGAATCCTGCATTTCGCGGGCGGGATGATGGGGCGGGAAGTTGAGCAATTGGAAGTTATATTCATCCGTCTCCACATCTCGCGAGCGGAAGACCTGAAAGCCCATCTCAGCGAAAATGCGGTAGATATGGCGATGGGTTTGGGTGACGGGATGCAGGCGACCGCGCAAGATGGGACGACCCGGCAAGGTTACATCCAAACGCTCCGCCTCCAGAGAACGCCTCAGGGCCGCTTGTCTTAAGGCGTTGGCCTTGGCTTCGAGGGCGGCCTCCAGGGTGCGTTTGACCTCATTGGCGCGCCGCCCGATCGCTGGCCGCTCTTCTTTTGGCAGTCCGCCCAATTGATCAAACACTTTCATTAAAGGCGCATTGCGCCCCAGGTATGCCACCCGCCAGGCTTCCAGGCTGGCTTCATCCTGTACGCCCTCCAGTGCAGACAATGCCGCACGTTCAATTTGATCTAATTGCGCCAGCATATCGCCTCCTTAATCAAAACTCCCGTCCCGCGAAGGGACGGGAGGGGATTCCCGCGGTACCACCCATCTTGGCTACCCATGTAGCCCACTCTCACCGACCACGTGATCGGCTGCCCGAGTTAACGCCGGGACTGCGGCTCGAACTACTGGATGGGGCAAAGGTTATTTTGCCTCAGCCCATCGTTCACCCGAGCGCTCGGGAGGGAACTTCGGCCAGTTTCCACCGCGCCGGGGTCTCAGTCTGCGCCCCAGGCCTCCCTGTCGGCTTCCGCTGGCTTACTTTCCTCCGTCATCGCTTTTCAATGGTGGGTTGTTGACCCTATTATCTGCAAAAAGAGAACTCTGTCAAGGTGGCGAAAGTTGTTTTTAAACCTTGACTTTTTCACCTGGGCTGATTACCATGTCGCCTGGTAAAACAATCACAGGAGGCATGCGGATGGGTGAAATTCCCCATATAAATCAAGCGGAATTTCGAAATGAGGTGCTTGAATCTTCTCTACCGGTCATGGTAGATTTCACCGCGGTATGGTGTGGACCGTGTAAAATGCTTGACCCCGTTGTCACACAATTAGCGGCTGAGTGGAATGGCAAAGTCAAGGCGGTCAAGGTGGACGTGGATGAAAATCCCGATCTGGCCATGCAATATGGGGTGATGGGGGTGCCGGGTCTGATGCTGTTCGTCAACGGCGAGCCTAAGGCGCGCCTCGTGGGTTATCAGCCCAAGGATCGAATTATCCGTCAATTCTCTCCTCACCTGCAAGCCGCCTGAATGGAAATGGCAGCGGCTGAGGGCGCGCCGACCACAGGCGCGCCCTGTCGGCCAGAGTGCTCACCCACCCAGATAGGCAGCTTTGACGCTCGGGTTATCGCTCAGTTCTTGCGCCGTCCCCGCCAGGGTGATACGCCCGGTTTCAAGCACGTAGCCGCGATGGGCCAGTTTCAAAGCCTGGCGGGCGTTTTGCTCCACCAACAGGATGGTGGTGCCGGCGGCGTTGATTTCGCGCAGGATGTTAAAAATCTCGCGCACCAACACCGGAGCCAGCCCCATGGATGGCTCATCCAGCAACATCAGCCGCCCGCGCGTCATCAGCGCCCGTGCCACAGCCAGCATTTGCTGCTCACCCCCCGAGAGCGTACCCGCCAGTTGATTCTGACGCTCAGCCAGGCGCGGGAAGAGGTCGAACACACGTTGAAAATCCTGGCGCAGGTTCTGACGATCCTTGCGACTCCAGGTGGCGAGTTTCAAATTCTCCATGACGGTCAAGTTAGCAAAAATGCCTCGCCCTTCAGGTACATGGGAAATGCCCATTTCCACAATGCGATGGGCGGGAACAGTGCGCAAATCTAAATCGCCAAAGATGATCTTCCCACTGCGGACGGGGACGATTCCGGAGATGGCACGTAGCAACGTGGACTTACCCGCCCCGTTAGCGCCGATCAGGGTGACGATTTCCCCTTCATGCACTTCTAGCGAGATGCCCTGCAAGGCCAGGATGTTGCCATAGGCAACATGCAGGTCTTGAATGGAAAGCAATGCACCGTTGGAGGTCACAGGATCACCTCCTCACCCAGATAGGCTTCGATAACGCGCGGGTGATTTTGAATTTCGGCCGGGCTGCCTTCAGCGATGGTTTGACCGAAGTCCAGCACTTTGATGCGTTCGGCGATGCCCATTACCACCCGCATCTGATGTTCGATGAGCAAGATGGTCAACTTGAACTCGCGCCGCAGCCACAAAATGGTTTCCATCAACTGCCCTACCTCGGCCGGGTTCATGCCGGCCGCCGGCTCGTCTAAAAGCAACAGGGTAGGGCGAGTGGCCAGGGCGCGGGCGATCTCCAGGCGACGTTGTTGACCATAGGGCAGATTTTTGGAAGTGGCTTCAGCCAGGTCGGCCAGGCCGAAAATGTTCAACAGTTCCAGCGCCTCCTGGCGGACACGGGATTCCAGAGCGGTGAAGCGCGGCAGGCACAACAGAGCTTCCCAGGGGGAATAGCCCACGCGGGCGTAATGGGCGATGCGCACGTTATCCAGAACCGTTAATTCTTTGAACAGGCGAATAGTTTGAAAAGTGCGCGCAATGCCGCGCTGAATGATCTCATGCGGTTGTAGACCGATCAGGTTTTGATCCTGAAAGACAATTGTGCCTTCAGTTGGACGGTAAACCCCGGTGATCAGATTGAACACGGTGGTTTTTCCCGCGCCATTTGGTCCAATAATCGCCACCAGTTCGCCGGGTTGTAAATCGAGGTTAAAATCGTAAACTGCCCGCAAGCCGCCAAAGTAATGGGTAAGATGTTCAATGTGCAATAAGGTCATAGCGACATCCCTTTAACCGGTTGAGCTGCCTGGACACGTTTTCTGTGTTCTTCAAGCACCTCCGGGTGTTCATCGCGGGGTATCAGGAAGCGAAACTCACGCAAGCCCATGATGCCGCGGGGGCGGAAGATCATCAGCAGAATGAGCATGAGAGGGGCAACTACCAGACGCCACTCCTGAGAGATACCCAATTGCTGCAGAACAGTGCGCAAGCCCTCCAATACCAGAGTGAAAATCGTGGCGCCTAGAATAGAGCCACCCAGACTGCCAATGCCGCCCAAATACACCATCACCAACATGTCCGTGGATTTTAAGATCGTAAACGAGCGCGGGTTAATGAATTGCAACTCGTGAGCAAACAAGCCGCCAGCGATGCCAGCCAGGAAGGCAGAAAAGACGAAGGTTAGCACTTTCACCTGACGCGTATTAACCCCTACCAGCCCGGAGGCAATCTCATCTTCGCGTATGGAGAGCACCCCCCGCCCAAAGTTTGAGAAAACATAATTGCGCGCCAGGATGAGGGTCAGGATCACCCACACATACACCCAGGCCAGGGTGGTCAGTTTATCCATGCCCATAAAGCCGCGCGGGCCACCGATCACATCCAGGTTCTCCAGCACGCTTTTGATAATCATGTTGAAAGCCAGGGTGACAATAGCCAGGTAGTCGCCGCGCGTGCGGAAGGAGGGGAAGGCGATCCCTAGGCCAGCAATGCCGGCTGCCACCCCGCCGGCCAGCAGCGCCACAGGGAAGAGAAACGGCCCTGCCTGGCGGGGGAAGACCCATACCGTAAGCAGGGAGGCCACATAGGCGCCGATAGCCATAAAACCGGCGTGACCCACGGAAAACTCGCCCATATAGCCATTCACCAGGTTCAAACTGACCGTGAGCATGATGTTGATGCCGATGTATTTGAGCACCAGGTCCACATAGGGGTTGATCAGGCCAGTTTTGGGCAATAGAATGGTGAGGGGAAAGATCAGGATTAAGATCAGGGGCAGCCCCCAGCGCTTCCAGAAATTGCGCTTCATAAGTGTGTACTCCTCTCAGACCTTCTGTGTGATGGGTCGCCCTAGGATCCCTGTGGGGCGGAAGATCAAAAGCACCAGGAGCAAGGAGAAGGCCATAAAATCGCGATAAGTGGAGGGCAGGAAGACCGGGGTGAAAATCTCCACAAAGCCCAGGATGAACCCCCCTATCATCGCCCCGCGGATATTGCCGATGCCCCCTACCACGGCTGAAATGAAGGCCCACCAGCCAATGCGAATCCCCATATAGGGATCAATGGTGTAGGCCATGCCGTAGAGCGTCCCGCCCACAGCCGCGATGGAAGCCCCCAGGGCAAAGGTGAGCGAGATAATGCGATCCACGGGCACCCCCATCAAAGGCACGGTGAACTTATCCCAAGAGATGGCGCGCATCGCCATGCCCACCATGGTGCGCCGCACGATGGTATCCAAAAGAAACATGACCAATGCTGATACCACAATAATGGCAATCTGGATAGTAGAAACGGTCACCCCACCCAGGTTATAGTTAATTTGAGGAATCAAAGGGGGAAGGAAGCGCGGCGCTGGCCCAACGGGTTTAAAAGCCACCATGAAGTTTTCCAAAAACAACCCCACGCCCAGGGCGGTGATCACCGCCGAGATGCGCGGCGCCGTGCGCAAGGGCTTATAAGCCAGGCGCTCGATGACAATGGCCAGCAGGGCGGTGCCAAACATGGCCACCAGCAGGGTAGCCACGAAGGTCACCACCGGATGGATGGGCAGTGCCAGGCTCAAGATCAGGGTAGAACAGAAGAAAGCCAGATAGGTGCTGACCATGAAGATGTCGCCATGGGCGAAGTTGATCATGGTCAAGATGCCGTAGACCATGGTGTAACCCAGGGCGATGAGGGCATAAACGCTTCCCACCTGGAGCGCATTAAGAATTTGCTGAATATAAAACTGCATTCAAGGCCTCCGCGGTCATAGGGAGGGCGGCTGTAGCCACAGCCGCCCTCGGATCACTCGAATTTGCTGCCTTACGGATTGGCTGTGGCGAAGTAAGTGAATTTGCCACCTTTGATCTGTAAGATCACTGCGCTCTTGATGGGGTCACCGCTGCCTTTGAACTGCATATTGCCGGTCACGCCTTCATAGGCAGTGATCGCGGCCAGAGCATCGCGCACGGCCTGGCGGTCAATTTTGCCTGCAGCCTTAATGGCCTGGAAGAGCAACCCGAAAGAGTCGTAGGTCAGAGCGGCCACATCATCGGGCGTCTTGCCATAGGCGGCCTCATAGGCTTTAATAAAAGCCTGGGCTTTAGGAGTGGCAATGTCGGCTGCGTAGTGGGTGGTGAAGTAATATCCTTCACACTCAGCCCCACACAGGGTGATCAATTCCAGGTTGCCCCAAGAGTCGCTGCCCAGGATGGTGCCGGTGAAGCCCACTTTGTGCGCCTGCTGCACCTGGAGCGGTACCTCGCTGTAGTAGTTGGGCAGGAAGAGGCTGTCAGCCCCGGCTTCCTTGATCTTGGTCAACTGGGCGGAGAAGTCCTTATCGCCGGTGGTGTAGGTTTCAAAAGCCACCACCTGAATGCCATTTTCCTCCATGGTCTTTTTGTAGAATTCGGCAATGCCCTTATTGTATTCTGAAGCCACGTCGTAAAGCACGGCTGGTTTTGTGGTCTTCAGTTGCTCGATAGCGAACTTGGCGGCAACCCGCCCCTGGAAGTCGTCAATGAAGGCGGCGCGGAAGACGTATTGCTTGGGTTGGCCGGTTTTAGCGTCAATAGTGGTCTTGGGGTTGGTGGACCAGGGGCTGATCATGGGCATCTTGCTGGATTCGGCCACCTCGGCCGCGGGGATGGCGTTGCGGCTGGCGTTGGGGCCGATCATAGCCAGGACGCCGGCTGTGGCCAGTTTTTGCGCCGCAGCCGCCGCCGATTCGGCTTTATCTTCGTTGTCTTCAATCTGCAATTCGATGGTGTACTTCTTCCCGCCTACCTCCAATCCCCCGGCGTTGTTAATCTCCTTCACCGCCAGTTCGGCAGCGTTTTTACAGGATTCCCCTACCACGGGGATGCCGCCGGTCAATTCGGCGTTCAGGCCAATTTTGATCGTGGCAGGCGCAGCCGGCTGACAGGCGCCTAAAATCAGGCTCAGGAACAAAGCCGTCAAAATCAAGAGAGAGGTGCGTTTCATGGCTTTCTCTTTCTCCTTCTCGAATTATCCTTCGATTGGCTGTTAGAGATGGATGTGCCCAGTAGAAATAATAACCCTTCCCCCGCTTCACCTCCTTTCTAGAGGCAGGCCCTCCCACATGCAATAGAGAGTTACCATATGTAAATTTTATTATACATGAGCCATCTGTTAACAACAAGATGCCCAACAGATGATTAAATGCATCTTTTATATCCTCATCTATGCGGGATAAGCATCTGTATAGGACATCATGTTGCACGATGATCTTTGCCTGTCACTATGGGAATAACCCCTGCTTCAGATATTTTTAGATAGCAGTACTACGAATTTATTGCATTAATATCGAATTGGCGCGACAATAGTTTAGCCTGTTGTAAGGCGATAGTTCAATCCAATTTTAGTTGTGGGTCGAATGCCCAAAGGAGGTTATTATGCGCGCCCACCCCATTTTGTCTATCATACTGATCCTGGCTTTATCACTGGGGTCAACCCTTCCAGTGCTGGCACGCCCACCCGGTGAGCCGGCTACCCCTGATGATTTCCCCATCCTGGTATGTACGGGTACAGGAAGCGGCGGGGACCTTGCTGATTCGCGTGGGATACGCTTTACCGTGAGCCAGAATTTTAAATCGGTGGAAGTGCGTATGGCTGCCAGCAGCGCCGCTTCCTACACAATTACGGCTGAACTGCGGCAAAGCACTGGCTTTACTGGCACTGCTTTGGCCACTGCACAGGTAACGGTTAATTTACCCACTACTGCCAGCACACCATATCTGCCGGTTACTTTCAACTTTGGCAATATATCCGTTACAGGGAGTCAGACCTTTACTCTCAAGTTCATTCCCCCTGTTGGCGGCGCAGCGGTGTATTTTGAGACCTTTGGCATCGGCAACAAACCCTGTCCTAACGTGGAGGAGACCGAAGAAAACAACGTCGCCAATCCCACCGAGCGCGGCGACCCGGCCGGCGTCGCCCGCGTCGATCGGGAACCACACCGACACCTCGGTGCCACGCTCGT
>JBBILY010000002.1:0-52662 GCA_037444705.1 Chloroflexota bacterium
CAAGCCCACCCACGACCCTGAGCGCACCTTAAACACTTCTCAATCAAGCCTCTCTGGACCAGACCCATGACCGAATTACTTCCCCTTCTCAAAGACCTGATCGCTGCTCCCGGCCTCTCTGGCTATGAACGTTCGATCCGCAAGATCATTGAAAACGCCTGGCGGCCTCTGGTGGACGAACTGAGTTTGAGCCGCCTGGGCAGCCTCCACGCCCTGAAGCGCGGTGAGGCTGCTGAACCCCGCCCCAGCCTGTTGCTGGCGGCTCATATGGACGCTATCGGCTTAATGGTCACGGCACTCCAGGGCGAGTTTCTGCGGGTGACCGAAGTAGGCGGCTTGGACGCGCGCGTCTTGCCAGGGCAGTTGGTCACCGTCCACGGGCGACAAGACCTGCCCGGCGTCATTGTACAGCCGCCGGCCCACCTCCTCCCGCCCGAGCAACGCAATGGCGCAGTGCTCTTGGAGAATCTCCTGGTTGATACCGGGCTGAGCGCGGCCGAATTGAAGCGCCTGGTGCGGGTGGGAGACCTGGTCTCTTTTGCCCAAGCGCCGCTGGAACTGCGCGGCGAAACCCTGGCAGGCCACTCGTTAGACAACCGCGCCTCTGTGGCGGCTCTGACCCAATGTTTGCAAGAATTGAAAGGCCGCCGCCTATCCTGGGATGTATGGGCGGTAGCCACCACTCAGGAAGAAGAGACCATGGGTGGCGCCGCCACTTCAGCCTTTCAAATCCGCCCCACCCTGGCAGTGGCTGTAGATGTGACCCACGGCAGCAGTCCCCTGAGCCCAGCCCACAAGACCTACGAACTGGGCAAAGGCCCCACCCTGGGCTGGGGACCAAATATCCACCCCGCCCTGCACAAGGCCTTCAAAGACCTGGCCGAGCGTCTGGAAATACCCTACAAAGTCGAGGTGATGTCAGGCCATTCGGGCACGGATGCTTATCGCATGCAAATTGCAGCCGAGGGTATCCCCACCATGGTCATCGGCATCCCTTTGCGCTACATGCATACCCCGGTAGAAATGGTGGCGCTTAAAGACATCAGCCGTGCCGCTCATCTCTTGGCCGAGTTTGCTGCCAGCCTGGAGCCCGATTTCATCAATAAATTGACCCGGGATGATTGACCTTATGAGCCTCAAAGACACTTCTCAATCCCCTCGCATTGGGGCTGCCCAAATTCGACTTCTGGAACGCCTGACCAACGCCTGCGCCGTCTCTGGAGATGAAAGCGAGGTGCGCACGATCGTGTTGGAGCAAATTCGCCCCCTGGTGGATGAAATCAAAGTAGATGCCCTGGGCAACGTATTGGCGATCAAAAAAGGCCAGGGGGAGAATCGCCTGCGAGTGATGTTGGCTGCCCACATGGATGAAGTAGGTTTTATCCTCACCCATGGTGAAGACAGTGGCTTCTTCCGCTTCGAGGTGGTGGGAAAGATTGACGTGCGCCTCCTGCCGGGCAAGGCAGTATGGATTGGGCGTGAGCATGTGCCTGGGGTGATCGGCGCCAAACCGGTGCATCTCACCACCGAGGAGGAGCGAAAACAACCCCTTAGCCTGGAATCTCTACGCATTGATCTGGGCCTGGGCAATCAGAATAAGGTCAAGGTTGGCGATCGGGCGACCTTTGCCACCTCATTTGCCCGCCTTGGCCCTAGTCTGCGGGCAAAAGCCCTGGACGATCGCACCGGCGTGGCCAGCCTGATCGAATTGATCCGCCATGCACCTCCAAACGTGGACCTGCTAGCCGCCTTTACAGTGCAAGAAGAAGTGGGTCTACGTGGGGCGGGGGTGGCAGCCTATGCTTTCAACCCAGACCTGGCTATTGTTCTGGACTGCACCCCCGCCATGGATTTGCCAGCCTGGGACGAGAGCGAAAACACCCAATACAACACCCGCCTGGGCGCCGGGGCGGCGATCTATATGGCCGATCAAGCCACCATCTCCGATCCGCGCCTGGTGCGGCATTTGATCGAGACCGCTGAAAACCTGAAAATCCCTTATCAGATTCGCCAGCCAGGCGCAGGCGGCACCGATGCCGGTGCTATCCACAAACAACGCGCAGGCGTGCCCAGCGTTTCCGTCTCCGTGCCGGCGCGCTATAATCACAGTCCGGCTGCCATTGCGCGCCTCTCCGATTGGAAAAGTACCCTGACGCTGGTGCATGCCGCCCTGGAACGCCTGACACCAGACATCCTGAATCTGGATCGTTGACCTCAACCTTTACTCTGTCTTCATTGGAGAGCCTATATGAAAGAATTGATCCAAAAACTGGTTGAAGCCCCTGGGCCTTCAGGATTTGAATCTCACATCCGCCAGATCGTACGCGCCGAAGTTGAGCCCTATGCCGACGAGGTGCGCGTGGATGCTTTAGGCAACCTGATTGCCCGCAAAGGTGGGGGTAGCCCTGAGGGGAAGAAGATCATGCTCGCCGCCCATATGGACGAGATCGGGGTCATGGTGACCCACATAGACGAGAACGGCTTTGCGCGTTTCACCACGATTGGCGGCGTTCGCCCTCAAAACCTGCCCGGAGGCAGGGTGCGCTTTGTCAATGGCGCTCAGGGGGTGATCGGAGTGGAACGCAGCCAGAAGAGCAACGAGTTACCCACTTTCGAGCAGATGTTCATTGATTTAGGCGCTACCAATCGTGAGACTTGTCCGGTGCGTGTGGGCGATGCCGCCGCCTTTGATCGCCCCTTGGCCGTCTTAGGAGAGCGCCTGGTCTCAAAAGCCATGGATGACCGCATCGGTGTGGCGGTGCTCATCCAAACCTTGCGCCAGTTACAAAATAGCCCTCATGAGTTATATTTTGTCTTCAGTGTGCAGGAGGAGGTCGGACTGCGCGGGGCGACCACCGCTGCCTATGAGATCAACCCTGATATTGGCCTGGCGGTGGATGTCACCCTCACCGGCGACACGCCCAAAGGGGTGAAGATGGAGGTCAGCCTGGGTAAGGGGCCAGCCATTAAAGTGCGTGATTCAGGCATGTTGACCGACCCGCGCCTGGTGGATTGGATGGTGAGCACCGCCGAGAAGGCTAACATCCCCTATCAACTAGAGGTGCTGGAGGCCGGCAGCACCGATGCCCGCGCCATTCAGATCACCCGCGCCGGGGTGCCGGCTGGCTGCCTCTCCATCCCTTGCCGCTATGTTCACGCCTCCTCGGAAATGGTGGACTACAGGGACGTGCAAAGCGGGGTGAAGTTGCTGCTGGAAATGCTCCAACAACCTGTGGCTCTGAAAGAAATGTGAACCGCTTGCGCCTCTTTCTAGCCGTGCTCTTGCTGGTGCTGGCAGGCTGCACCAACACTGGCTTGCCGCAGACGACAGCCACCCCTACGCGGGCTCCAGGGCTTACTCCAACACCGCCCTTTACCCCTGAAGTCACCCCCACGCCGGGCAGGCCGCTCACGCTACGCCTGTGGTTACCAGCCCAGTTCCACCCCGACTCTGGCACGCCTGCGGGAGAACTCCTGCGGGCGCGCCTGGACGAGTTCGTTGCCCAACAAGATGGAGAAGTGCGCCTGGAGGTGCGGGCCAAGTCGCTGGATGGGCCAGGCGGATTACTGGATTCGCTGACCGCAGCCAGTGCCGCGGCTCCCCTGGCGTTGCCCGATCTCGTCCTTTTGCCGCGCCCCATGTTGGAAGCAGCCGCGCTTAAGGGATTATTGCACCCTACCAACGAATTACTGGCAAACCAGGATGATCCCGACTGGTACGACTACGCCCGCCAACTGTCACACCTACAGAACAGTATCTTCGGCTTGCCCTTTGGCGGAGATGCCCTAATCCTGATTTATCGCCCTGAAGAGGTCATCACACCTCCGGCTGACCTGGAAGCCGTGCTCCAGGGCGAGAGTGTGCTGGCTTTTGCGGCCGCCGATCCCCAGGCCTCGTTCACCCTGGCGTTATATCAGGCAGCAGGAGGGGCTATTGTGGACGATCAAGGGCGGCCATTCATCGAGAAGGATAAACTGGCGCAGATTCTGAACTTCTACGACCAGGCTGCCAAAAGCGAGGTTATCCCCTTCTGGCTGACACAATATCAAAACGATGATCAGGTATGGGAGGCCTTCCAGCAACGCCGCGCCGATATGGCCATCATTTGGGCCTCTCACTACCTGGCGCTTAAACCCGAACAGGTGAACGCCGCCCTGATTCCCACCCTGCAAGGCAAACCTTACGCCTTGGCAACTGGCTGGGTGTGGGCTCTGGCGGGTTTGACCCAGGAACACCAGCGACTAAGCGTTCAACTGGCGGAGTTCTTATGCGAAGCGCAATTCCTGGGAAGTTGGAATGCTGCCGCCGGATATTTGCCGCCGCGGCCCAGTGCATTGGAGGCCTCGACGGAGCCTGATTTACGCCTCTTTGCCAGGCGAGTATCTGAAGCGGCTCATCTGCAACCCTCGGCCGACTTGCTTGCCAGCCTGGCTACTCCCCTGACCCAAGCCACAGTGGAGGTGCTCAAACAGCAATCGGATCCAGATAGCGCTGCCCAGGAAGTGGTGGATAGCCTGCAAGCGCCATAAACCCTTACGGCCTGCCGCAGGGGCCATTCATGGCGATCCATTGATTAATGGCGTGCTAGGCTATCATCCAAGGGGGGGCAGGTATTGCAGGCCAGCCTGAATGGCAAGCCCCTCCACCATGCTCTGCAACTCACGCACCTGTTCTTCGATTAGAGGTGGAGAACGGTACTCCTGCAACAGGGCCTGTACCCGCTCTCGAGCCCGGATGAAGGTGTCACTGCGCCCGCCCTGGAGCCAACCGTGCAACGTTTCGCGGTCAATCACCTGGGTTGGTAAATACTGCTCTCGCGGGAAAAGTTGACGCGTCTGCGGCTGCTTCAAGAAATCACCTCTGAAATGGATGCCCTCAAACAACTCGAGAGCCAGAGTTGGAGTATGCACCTTCATCCCTGCCAGCAGGCGCTTGACCATGGCAATGACCTCGGCATCCACCACCAGTTTCTCGGCGCTCTGGCAGGCCAGAAAATCCAGCATGCCGCCCCCGGAGATCATATTAATCCCCGCCAGGCCACCCAGCAAAGCAGTCATACCGCTTTCCAACCCTGCCTGGGCATCCAGCACCTTGGCATCGCTGGCGCCCAGGTAAGTGTGGGTGGGCAGGCCGAGCGCTTTGCCCACCTGAGCGCAGGCGATATTGATCATGGCCGACTCGATCGCCCCCATGGGGGTGGTGCCTTTGCGCATATCAAGAATCGCCGCCGCCCCACCCCAAACCACAGGCGCCCCAGGCCGAGCTAATTGATGAATCACAATCCCGCTCAAAGTCTCGGCCGCATGTTGCACCACCGCCCCAAAAAGGGTCACTGGCGCCGCTACGCCCGCCAGCGGCATCGAGACAATCTGGGCTGGAACACCCGCCCGCGCCAGTTCGATCAGGTTCTCGGCGCCAAACTGGCTCCAGATCAAAGGCGGCGAAGGACAGACATCGAAGATTGCCTGGGGCTTCTCGGCCAATGAGCGATGACCGCCGGCAAAAATCGCCAGCATGGCGATCATATGCTGCAGCGTGTGCACGCGGAAGGCTCCCGTAACAATAGGCTTGGAGGAAAAGCGTAAGACCAGATACAAGCGATATAAATCGCTGATTTCCTCGGGCACATCGTGGCACACCACCGCTGTGGACTGTGCCTCGTATTGGGGGAGCATTTCAGCCACTTTGATCAGGCGGATCAGGTCAGGCGTCCTGGCAGGGCGATGTTCCAGAGTGTCGGGGTCGAGGATATGCACACCGGAGGAACCGGGGTCAAAATGCACTGCATCACCCCCGTAGTGGATCGTGGGGTTGCCAAAACGATCGAAAAGATAAAATTCTCGCGCCGCAGTCTGGAGGGCCAAGTTGACCAGGGCTGGGGGAATCTTGACCACCTCGGCCGCCTCGTCCACCTGCGCCCCAGCCTCCGCCAGCAACCGGCGCGCCGTGGCCGATTGCACCTTAACCCCAGGGCGCATCAGCAATTGGAAAGCCTCATCCAGGACCTGATGGATCAGGTCGGGGGTGAGGAGTTCAATCTTGGGTTGCATGGAGATTATCCTTCATTCTCCAGGGCAGTGATGATGCGTCGCAGTTCCTGGGATAGGGCTGGGTCGAGCGGCTCGGGTTGGTGGGTGGCCAAGATGTGCTGTGCCTTCGCCCGCGCCCAATCCCAGCCCCCCGTCGCGCTTCTCCTCCCACTCATGATAGGGGCGGCGGTCCATAAACTGGGGCACGAAAATTTCTCGCATGTGGCGCAGGGTGTGTTTTTGCGCCAGGAAATTGCCCCCAGGGCCTACCGCGCCAATTGTCTCCAGCGCCAGGGTCTCATCGTTAACTGGAATGCCTTGCATCATTTTATGGACGATGTTGAAGATCTCGCAATCCAGCAGCAGTTGCTCATAAGACCAGATGCGGCTGCCATGCAACAGACCCACACCGAGTAACATATCCGATATGACCACACATGCCATGAAGGTCGAGAGGCTATTCTCCACCCCCGCCTGCCAGTTGGGTTCTTTAGCCCCCGTAGCAAATGACCCCATAGAAAGGGGGATATGATAAAAATCGGCCAGGACATTGGTGGCTGCGCCGAAGAGAAAATCTTCCGGACCACCGCCGGTGTAAGCTCCACTGCGCGGGTCTGATGCTGTTTGGGCGGCGGCATAGAAGACGGGCGCCTGCGGATAGGCCAGTTGTATCAGGGCAGTGGCGCTGATCACCTCCGCATTGCCCACCACTAGTGTGCCAGCCATGGTGGCCGGGCCTGTGGTCAGGCAAGAGGCCATAGTCATGAAACCCACAGGGACACCAGCCTCGGCGGCGACCAGGGCGGCTTCCAGGCTGCCCCCATCATGACCTAGAGGCGAAGTGGTGCATTGCATGAGCGAAAGCAGCGGCCGTTTCCTCAGGGCTTCTTTGCCCCCGGCAATGGCTGCAGCCATCTCGATCGCCGCTCGCGCCTCGCGCTCGCTATAAATGCTCTCGGTTTGGACGTGTTTGGTGGAATTTTCCCACACGGCTAGCAGTTCATGCAAACTGCGCGTGGCCGGCGGTTTATCCTGAGCTGAGACCGCCACCCAGTGAAATGCCACCTCCTCCAGATAATCGACAATGCGGGCGATGTCGGCCACATCCTCGCAGCGGGAGGTGCGCTTCTGAGCGGTGTGAATATCAATCACCTCCACGCCACAGCCATCGGTGCCAACATAAACATGATTGCCATCCAGGGGCAAGTCCTGATCGGGACGGCGCGCCGCCAAACTATAGACCGCTGGAGCTTGTTTGAGCGTCTCTTCAATAATATGGCCCGGCACTTTAACAATAGAGGTCTCATGATCTACCTTAGCCCCATACGCCTCCCAAATTGCCAGAGCCTTAGGAGAAGGAAAGCGCACCCCTACATTCTCTATAATATCCAGGGTCGCCTGATGGATACGTTGTACGTCCTGCGCTGAAAGGATCGAGAGTTTCAGCGCAGGATTGGTGATGGACTTGATCTTCGTGGACATGGCAAACCCTATACGGCAATGCCCAGGAGTTGCTTGGCCACCCGCACCGCCCCGACGGCATCTTCGCTATAGCCATCGGCGCCAATTTGTTGCACCCATTCGCGCGTCACCGGGGCACCCCCCACCATGACCTTAACCCGGGGGCGCATCCCCAGGTCATCCAGAGCTTCGACCACGTCTCGCTGTCTGACCATTGTGGTCGTCAGCAAGGCGCTCACCCCCACAATGTCGGCGTCAACCTCGCGCACCTTTTCAATTAACTTGCTTACCGGCACATCCACACCCAGGTCGTAGACCTCGAAGCCAGAAGCTGCCAGCATCGTCCCCACCAGGGTTTTGCCAATGTCGTGAATATCGCCCTGGACGGTGGCCAGCACCACTTTGCCATACATTTTGCGCTCTGTGCCGCGCTTTTTCATTTCGGGCTCCAAGACACTGACCGCGGTTTTCATGGCTTCGCCGGCCATCACCAATTCCGGCAAGAACATGGCGCCGCAACTGAATTGATCGCCCACGTAGTTGATCCCCACCACAAAGCCCTTGTTGATGGCTTCCAGAGGATCCAGGCCCATTTCGATGGCTTTTTGGGCTAATTGCGCTGCTTTCTCTGCGTCTCCCTCAATGATGCTTTGTGCCATGGCTTTGAAAAGTTCGTCGGTTTGCATAAACATCTCCTTTGCATTAGGGATTGGTGGTAGAAAAGAAAGGTGCAATTTGCGCTTCTTTCTCGCGAATTAAACTGCCGGCGATGCCCAGGAAGGCCTCGAGTTCGTGGCCCAAATTGCGGAGGTGGGTGACCACGCCTCGCGCCGCTCGCTCTCCATCGCCCCCAGCCACGGCCTCCAGGATCGCCAGGTGTTCCTGATATTCCCGCTCCAGGCTAGAGGGGAGTAACTCCGGGTGGCGGAACAGGTATTCATAAAGCATCCAATCAGGAAAGGTATTGGACACAGTCTCATAAATTTTGGTGAGAAGGGAATTGCCCGAGGCGCACACCAACAGGCTATGAAACCGCTTGTTCAACTGGCGCTGGATGGGCATCTCCTCCAGGGTGAGCAGAGATTGGGTCTGATTCACAATCTGTTTAAGGGTTTCGATTTGATCTTGCGTGATGTGGTGAGCCGCCAGACGGCCTGCCAGACTTTCTAACACCAAACGCAAGACATAAGCCTCAAGGATTTCCTCCGGCCTCAGCAGCGGCACCCGCACCCCGCGATAGGGCACGCGCTCGGCAAGACCCACCGAGACCAGGCGATCCAGCGCCTCGCGCACCGGCGTCTGGCTAACGCCTAATTGGTTTGAAATATCTTCCTGGCGCAGCCACTCGCCGGGGGCGTACTCACCGGCTACGATGCGCGCGTGCAGGACTTCAAACACCTCATCTCTCAGGGATTTTTTCTGCAGGTAGTCGGCGGGCTTCATTTTCATCGGATGGCTAGACCCGGGCTGTTTATGATGTGCATTATATATAATATATAATCAAATGTAAATGGCTTCCCCCCCCAGAGCGGCCAATTCGATTCGGCGCGACTAATTGAAGGGTGGATTTGACCAGGAACCAGCGCCTCAATCGGCATTTGTGCCGGGCGGTAAGCCATCCGCCGGTTAATAGGCATTCAGCACTTCATGGATAAGGCATTCCAGGCTGAAAGGTCGGATTTCTTCCCAGGTGCTTTCGCCCGGCAAGCGCCTTAACCCATAGTCCCCCTTAGGTGAAAAGGCAATCACTCTGGCATTTTGCAGTTGCTCGAGCGGCAGACTTGATTCGGGCTGACCGTGAACGTCCAGAGAGAGAATGATTACATCTGGCCCATCGCCGTTGTCACTGGAATTACACCCCTGGGTGAGGGCCTCTACAATCTCCACTCGACCGACGGAGTGAAAAATGTTTTTGAATAAATCTGTATAAATCCTGGGTTTGTAGTCAATCAAAATGCGCGGGGTGGTCATGCAAAAAGAAGATTACCCTTTCTGTCTAAAATTTTATAAAGAAAGGACCTCTGCGCAAAGATACAGATGAGGTAATCTGTTTCAGTCTAAAAGAGGTAGAATGCCATCGGCTACTGGCGCAGATCTACCAGTCCATGCCTGGCTCCGTAGACAACCGCTTCCAAACGCGAGTGCACCCCCAATTTCGACATCAGATTGCGGATGTGGGTGCGCACGGTCAAGGGGGTGATCTTGAGCTCTTCAGCAATGGCGTTACCTGACATGCCCATTGCCAGGTATCTCAAAATCTCATACTCGCGCGGGGTCAAACGCTCACGAAAGGTCTCTTCATGCACTTCGATGGCCTTGTTATAGGCAGTGCGCCTCAAAAGGTTGACCAGCAATTGCGCGGGCATGACGATCTCACCCGCGGCAGCGCGACGAATGGTATCGAGCAGTTCCGTCAGAGAACAGCCTTTAGGAAGGAATGCATTCACCCCCAAATTAACGGCGCGCATGACAGAATCTTCGTCTGCATAGGAGGTGAGGACGACCACGCGGGTGGCAGGACTGGCCTCCATCACCTGAGGTACCAGATCGAAGCCGTTCCCATCGGGTAAAGCAAGGTCTAATAAGAGCACATCTGGCATGGTGTGCCGCACCAATTCCAGGCCTTCGGCCATGCAAGCCGCCGCTCCAACAAAGGGGAATTCAGCGCTACTGCGCAGCATCAGGTTAAGGGCGTCTACCAGAATTTGATGATCCTCAATGATAGCCACTGTAATCATGGTTGCCTCTGCCTCGCTAGAATCTTGATCGCAGAGAAAGGGGGATTTTCAACCCATCCCCTGCTATTATGCACTCTCGAATTCCCTGCAGTGAAGTACCTCATCTACCCAATCTGGAGTACTACATCCTATTGGGTTAACGATCTCATAACAAGTGTGTTACAGTTTTTCCAAGAGTCAAACGTGCCAAAGGCACCCTTTGGTAGTCAGAATTATTGATGCAGGTTATTGCACCTCTTAAACAAGAACCTCCCTTCTGTATCCGAAGGGAGATTATGAGTTGGGCTGCGTCAGACAGCGCCAACCGACAAAATCAAGCGTTGGGATCGAAGATGTTAGGCGGAAGTTCGATGTTATTCACAGCAAACTTCTCTGCGAACCTGGGCCGCAATCCGGTGGGTTTGAGGCTGCCAATGACACGCCCATTCTGCAAGCCGGTTTGCTCGAAGATAAAGAGGTCCTGCATGACAATGCTGTCCCCCTCCATGTTCTGCACCTCGGCCACCTGGACTACACGCCGTGTGCCATCCCGCAGGCGGTCCACGTGCACAATTAAGTCAATCGCTGAAGCGATCTGTTCGCGAATCGCCTTTAATGGCAGATCCATCCCTGCCATCAAAACCATGGTCTCAATGCGGCGCAGGGTGTCGCGCGGGCTGTTGGAGTGCACCGTGGTCATAGAGCCATCGTGACCGGTGTTCATAGCCTGGAGCATATCCAGGGCTTCGCCGCCGCGCGCCTCGCCCACGATGATACGATCCGGGCGCATGCGCAAGGCATTGATGACCAACTGGCGTATGGTCACCTCGCCCTTGCCTTCCACGTTGGGCGGGCGCTTTTCCAGGCGCAGCACATGTTCCTGCTTCAGTTGCAACTCGGCGGTGTCTTCAATGGTGATGATGCGCTCGTGGGGTGGGATGAAAGCCGAAACCACATTCAACAAGGTGGTTTTACCAGTGCCAGTGCCGCCTGAGATGACCATATTAATGCGGGCCTCCACACAAGCCTTCAGGAACGCCACCAGCGCAGGAGTCAGAGTGCCATTGGCGATCAGGTCTTGGGCGGTATAGGGTGTTTGGGCAAATTTACGAATGGTGAGCAGAGGGCCATTCAGCGAGAGAGGCGGGATGGTGGCATTCACGCGGTAGCCGTTGGGCAGGCGGGCATCCACCATAGGCGAGGCTTCATCCACGCGCCGCCCGATGGGGGAGACAATGCGGTCAATGATGCGCATCAGGTGAGCTTCGTTCTCAAAGACCACATTGGTTTTCTCAATCAGGCCGTTGCGTTCAATATAGACGTTGGATGGCCCGTTAACCATGATTTCGGTGATGCTGCCATCCTGAAGCAGCGGCTCCAATGGCCCGTAGCCCAGGATGTCCGCAATCACCCAATCCAGCAGGATTTTACGGTCGGCGCGGGTGTAGTGCAGGTTTTCTTCAGTCAGCACCTGATTAAAGATAACCTCAATCATCTGACGCATCTGGGGAGCGTTATCTGTGCCGACATCGCCCTCGCTTTCGGCCAGCAATCTGCGCTGGACACGGTCGCGAATGTAATACACATCGGTTGGGACACCTCCCAGGTTTTCAATTGTGGAAGTAGGAGGTGGGGTGTTATCTCCGGGACGAATTCTAATCGCAGGACGGTTACCAAACATAACTCACTCCTTCAATAGGTTTTCTATAGACCCGTGAGGATGAGGGACTAGGGAGAAGTCGGGATGACCAACTCCTGGCCAGCCGTGATCTTTTTCACCGAGTTCAGGTTGTTGGCTTGGAGAATGGCTTCAACCGTGGTGTTGTAGCGTCGCGCCAGCATCGTGATGTAATCTCCGCTTTGGACAACGTAAGTGGTGGTGGGGAAAATGGACAGAATCCTGCGGGCGGCATCCCGATAAACCCGATAGGCCGAACGGTAGTTGCGCCCCTGAGCGTAACTGGCTGCCAGGTTGAGTTTATCCAACAGGTCGGGGCGTTTTTGCAGTTCTTCGCTCGGCAGGTTGGCCTGTTCGATCGCCGACTGATAAATCAGGACGGCATTCTCGTAATCCAACAGCGCGCCGCGCGCTTCGGCGATGCGAATCTGGGCTTGATAGACACGGATGCGGGCATTCTCGCTATCCTCGGCCAGCACGGCCGCACGTTGGAAATCGTTGAGGGCCGACTCATAGTCACCGCTGATCATGGCGATATCGCCGCGGGCAATATAGGCCTCAAAGAGCGTTTGGCGAGCGGTGCCCAAAGCGTAGTCCGGGTCTTCTTGATAGACCTGCTCCATAGCAGTGATCACATTATCCCAGCGCCCTTTGGCAAAGTCCTCCTGGGCTGTGATGTAAAGATGAGCCAGATTGCGCAAACGCTGCACTTCGCTGTTGTCTGGGTAGAGTTCTAAGGCTTTGAAGTAGTACGAGTCTGCCGCGGCCAACGCCTCCAGCGAGTCACCTTTTTCAGCCAGGGCCAATTGGGCCGCATCCACATATGAGCGGAACAGGCGATCTTTGAACGACTGCCGCGCCTGTTCACGTTCCAGGCGGATCACCGGATCTTGCGGGCGCAAAGCCAGGGCTTTGCGGAAGTATTCCTCAGCCTGATCCAGGGCTTCCAGGGTCTGATTATTGGCTAATACCTCCACCGCAGCGTTCATATAAGAGTTGAAGAGGTGTTCTTCCACCATGTCCGCCTCATAGAGGGGATTGAGGGCGCGCAGGGTTTCATAGCGGGTGGCTGCAGTTTCCCAATCCTGTTCTGCATAGGCTTTCTCAGCCTGGGCTAAAATATCTCCCAGGAAGAATTGCCCTTTGATCTCAGTGATGCGCACAGCCACATCTTTATAAAATGGCTCTTCGGCTTCAATGGCTTCGAATAACTCCAGGGCTTTGTTCAGGTTGCCCAGGTTAACCTGGCGCACAGCCTCCTCGTATTTTTCCTCCAGGGCGATTAATTTCTGGGTCTGCTCCAGGGAGGCTGCCAGGCCAGGGTATTGTGGATCTTTGGCCGCGATCTCATCGAGCAAGGCTTTCGCCTCTGTCAGACGCCCGACCTGGAGCAGGTCTTGCGCATCGCGGTACATAACTGCCAGTTCCATCATCTGGACTTCTTTTTCCACTCGCTGGCGGGCGGTGCTCCACTGGCGTTGTAGCCAGGCGGAATAAGCGCGAAAACCCCACAGGAGCAACCCCACTACGACGACCAGAATCAGCAAGCGGATGCCCCAGGTCTTCCTTCTCTGTCGGGCGGCTTCCTTAGCGTCTTGCACCTCATCCGCGTCAATTTGGGCGCGAATCTTCATCTCCTGCCGCAATGCCCGCAGTTGATGATCCAGGGGATATTCAGCCACGATGCGGTCTAACTCGGCCAGGCCATCTTCCCATTCGCCCTTCTGGAAATGCTTCATGGCGCTTTGGAAGACGGGATGATGGATATAACCTTCAAAAGTTTCAGCAGACATAGTCCCTTCAGGTACGTGCCTCAAACAGCGAGTTTAAAAGTTGCCGAATAATTCCACGATTTGTGGAACAGCCGGCCCAAGGATCATCACTAGCAGGGCCGGGAAAATTAAGAAAACCAGGGGGAGCATCATCTTGATCGGCAAGGTGCGGGCGATTTCCTGGGCGCGAAAGTGCCTTTCGATGCGCATCTGATCTGCCTGAGCATGCAGCGTGTCGGCAATGCTCATCCCCAACTGCTCTGATTGCAAGATCACCGAGACGAAACTGGAAAGTTCTGAGATGTCGTAACGGTTGGCCAAATTTCTCAGGGCCTCACGGCGGGAAAGCCCCATCTCCATCTCCGCCACCACTCGACCCAGTTCTATCCCGATTGGAGTTGCCCAGTGTTCGCTCACCCGCAGGAGAGATTGATCAAAGCCCAGGCCAGCATCGGCGCAAACGCTGAGCATATCCAGGGCATCCGGCAGACCACGACGGATCTTCTCCTGGCGAGAGCGCACCATCATACGCAACCATAAGATAGGAAAGAGAAAGCACAGCAAAAAGAGAGAGACGCTTAAAATCAGCGACTGGCGATTGACCCCACGGCTCAACACCAGGTAACTCAGGCCTAATCCTACCAGGATAAAGACCAGCCTCAGACCAAAGAACTCGCGCGCCCCTAACCCCATGGGGTGGCCGGCGATATAGAGTTGCCGCCTCAGGTTTTCAATGGAACTGGCAGGCGTCAGCCGACCCAGCAGCTGGCCAATCTGCTTGAAGAAAGGGACTACAGTGCGGTTAACTAAAGAACCGCTGAGTTCCTGGCTGCGGCTGATGCGGGTGATGGTCATCTCTGCTTGTGGCTGCACGCTTTCCTCCGCCACAAACAATTGCAATCGGGTGGAGATGCCTCCACTTAGAAACCAGCGCAGGCTTAAGATAATGGCAATCAGACCCCCAAGGATCAGACCAAGGCTGAGTATTCCAATGATAAACACTGGGGTCATGGCCTTTACACCTCAACTCGCGCCATCATCCGGATGGTGATGTTGCCCAGGATCACCAAAATCAAAGCCCCGATGGGAATGCACAACAACGGTCCGCGCTGAAACAGCGTGCCAATATAACCGGGGTTGAGGACGAAGAGGATAGCAGCGGTTACAAAAGGTAAGAGCGTAAGCATATATCCTGAATAGCGTTGCATAGCGGTCAAGGCGCGCACCTCGCCAAACAAGCGAATGCGCTCGCGAATCGTGTGGGTCACCGCTTCGAGCATGGTCAAGAGATTGCCGCCCACTTGGGTGTTAATGTTGACAGCCGTAATCAGGAGGAATAGATCGTCGTTTTGCATACGGGCATGCAGATTATTGAGAGCCTGGCTCAGCGGCAAACCCAAGGCCACCTCCCTGCGCACCCGCCTGAACTCCTCGGAAGCGGGGGGTTTCATCTCTTGCACCACCAGGTCTAAGGCTTGCAAGAAACTCACCCCAGCGCTCACCGCCCCTTTGATCAACACCAACACATCCACCAATTGCTTTTCAAAGCGCAAACGGCGGGTATAGATGCTGCGGCGCAGTAATACTTCTGGGAGCAAAAAAAGGATGATGGACAGACCCACACCCGGCAGAATCGAACCAAAGAACAACCACCCCAAGGCAAATCCGCCGAGCAACCCTCCGATACGGATGAGGATATACTCCGTTTCGGTAATGGGCCAGTTGGCGCTGAGCAAACGCAGGTTCAACTCTTCAGAGGTGAGCATCGAGAGCATCGAGTTGAGTTGGGTGCGCCAGCTGATCAGACGCGCCCGCCCGCGATTGCGCCCACCGCGCAGGCTTTCTTCGCGGATGGCGGCATAGGTCTGAATGCGCTCAGCTACATCATCGCTGCCCGAGAGCACATTGACCAGCCCCAGGATCGTCACCACGGCGGCCAGGCCAATGGCAAAAATCAACGCCAACAACAGCAGCAGTTCTTGCGGCATGGCTATCACCCCAATTGTGATGAAGCCATCAAGGCTTCCTGCTGGCTTTTGGCCGGGGCAACGCCACCTTTGACCCAGGCTGCCTCAGCCGCGTTGATTTGAATCAGGCGCTGAGAGAGCATGCGGATGGCTTTGCTGGCGGGGCTGTGCGGGTAGCGAATCACCAACGGGATGCCGCGGTTCAAACTGCGCACGGCGTTGGGGCCATCCTCGGGGACATCGGCAAAGACTGGATGATGCAGGGCAGCCTCAATGTCGCGGGTCTTAACCCCGCCGGGTAGATTGGCCCGATTCAGGATGATCATCACCTTCTCATTGGGATAGCCCAGCGAGCGGCTGAGTTGAATAAAGCGACTGGTGTCGTGCAAGGCGGCCAAGTCGGGGGTCGTGACCAATAAGACGCGATCCGACGAATCCATCAACGTCACCGTATTTTCAGTCAATGAACTGCCCGCGTCTACAATAATAAAGTCAAACAAACGCTGCAAACCCAGGTAGGCGCTGTAGAGGTCATCCGGGCGAATGCCCTGGGAGGTTTCCAGGTCTTTGGGGGCGATGAGCACAAAAATCCCGCTGGAGTGCTCGTAGACTACATCCCGCACCAGGGCTTCGTCCAGGGCGCTGGCATGGGGAATCAGGTCGGCTAATGAGTTACGGGCGCGGATGTTCAGCAAGACATCCAGATGTCCAAAGGAAAGTTTGCCTTCCATCAGCAGGATGCGCGCCCCCGTCTTCTCATAGAGCGCAATTGCCAGGTTGGTAGCAATGGTGGAACAACCCACACCGCCGCGCGGGCTGAAAACTACCAAACTGCGCAAAGGTTTAAATTCTTCAACCTTAGTTGAAGCAATTGCTTCAGTCTTAACCCGTCGCATCTCCAGTTCATGCAAGCGGCGCAGCGTGCTGAGCAGGTTGAGTTGAGTAAACGGCTGAACCAGGAAGACGCGCGCCCCTGCCAGTACCACCTGCTGGATCATGGCCGGGTCATCCTGAGGCAGGATGGCCACAATGGCTGCTTTGGGATATTGCTGGGTCAATTCGTCAATGATATCTACGGTAGGTGAGCCATCCAGGAGATAATCCACCAGGATAATGTGTGGCTCAGCCGCGTAGACCTCGCGCACCAGTCGCTCGGTAGACGAAAGCACATCTGTCAATTGGAACTCGCTCTGGGTGCTGAGGGCGGCCGTGATCTGTTGCAAAACAGGTCCGGGATCACCAATGAAAAGCACCCTTAAGGGGGTTGAAATGGGTGTCATAGAATTCACCTCGATAGATTAACGTGGAATGGCCAGTTCATAACGATCAATCAGGTAATCAGAAGTCACCGGTTGGAGATCGAAGCGTTGGGTGGAGGTTGGGGCGCGCAGGGCGAAATCGAAGATGGCGCCCACATCCTTGAGGTGCTTCAACAGGAGCGCGTCCTGAGGTGTTAATGCCAGCAAATAGGCTTTGACCCTCACTTGCTGCGGGCTGGGGGTTGGCTGAGGCTGGGGTGTGCCACCGCTCGGCAAGGCCGGCGCGCTCGTGCGCCCTTCTTGAGGGATGATTTCCACCACCATCGCGGTGATCTCGGTGCGCTGCAGGGCGTCGAAGGTGAACAAGCGTTGGGCGGTCTCCCCCTCTTGCACGGTCACCCCCTCGGCCCCCTCACGCACCACCGGCACCTCAAGGGGGATGCTGACCAGGATATCCACCAGATCGCCACGTTGGAGCACATTCAGGGTGCTCATCAGGTCACTCGCAGGAAAGGCAATTAAAATCTGGTTATCGCCGATGGTGAAAGCCAGATCGCGATTGACGTTGGTTGGGTCGGCCAGGTGGTGACTCATCAGCATCTCGCCGCTTATCAGTTGCACCCGCGTGATGCGCCCGATAGCCTCTTCAGGGTCACGCAAAGCACCCGCCGGGACCAGGCCGAGCGGCATCTCTACCACGCGAATATCCCCGGCGCGGATGACGCTCCCCAGGAGTAAATCGTGGGTGGCCACGACCACCTTCTCGGTGATGATGGGCTGAGGTGTGGGCGGCGGCAGGGGAGCCAAACTGCGCCGAACCAGGTTGCTCAAAGCGTAGAAGCCGATGACTGCCAGCCCCAAACCCACCAGGGCGATCAAGATTCCCATGCGTGCGCGACGACCCAAAGTTTTCCTCCGTGTTTTTGCTTGGGTGTGTCAGTGGTAATACCCATAACCCTTGACTCAACGCCTGGATTCAGCGTCTCAGATAAAGCGTATAGGCTCCGGTGTCAATATCGGGCCCACCCGGACCACCTTCCAGCCCCTCGATGAACCCTTCGAGGAAGTAACCCTCGATGGTTTTAGGGTTGGAAGCGTTACTGCCTGGAATATCCGCGAAGATGCCCAGGTCTCTGGCGGCCTTATGCCCCGGACATTCCGCTCCCTGGGAATTGACACAGGTGATGTAGAAGGCAGCAAAGGAAATGATGTGATAGTAGTAATTGCCTCCAGAATAATCTTGGATGTTATCTTCAGGATGGACTTTATCTGGACAACCTTGCTCAGGCTCATCATCGCAGAGTTGGTCGAAGACGGGCACGATAACAATGTGCCCTTCCAGGTCTTCGGCGGCATGGTAGACATTGGTGGCTGTACCTGGCTGCCCGCCCACCCAGGTGTGAATCGCCAGATCGGGCACGTTCTGCCCATTCACCCAATCTACCAGTTCTTCGGAACCGCCACCATCACCATTCAGATCCAACCAGGCGCGATCGCCATTGGCGACCAGGTCATCATCCCCATCGTTATCCAGGTCGCAATCCAGATAGCCGCCCTGACTCTGGCATATCTGGTTCAGATCATCCGGCGTGGACTGCGAATCCATGATGATATACAATTCAGGATAGATGCCAGGCGGGTTTGGCGGCGGGTTGTTCAAATGGTGTTCAAGTTCCGCCTGGGTCAAGCGATCTTCCTCACAATCCTCACTATCGGATTCTTGTGGGACAGCCGGCGGACGGCAAACCCAGGCCACAGGCAATACGCCTTCGCCGAGGGTGGGCGAGAAACAGCCGGCGCTGGCGCTGGCTTGCACGGGAATTTGCCCCCGGCCAATGAGGTGGGCGAAAAAGGTATTGTTTATGGGGATCATAGCGGTGACATCCACCATTCTGGTTTCCAGGCTGGCATTAACCACTGCGCTTTGAGCCCCATTGCGAGCCGCATAATCTTCTGCAACAGATACCGCCAGACTCTCGCTTTTGCTCAGGCACAAGGTGCGCGCTCCAGCCAGGGCGGCGGCGTCGGCGGCGTTCTGCGCCTGGCGGCGCTTGGCGAAAGCCATCCCGCCATCGAAGACCAGCGCCAGGATAGCCATAAAGGCGATGATCATCAGGGCAAACAAAACCAGAGATTGTCCCCGCTGAGTAGAGATACTTGGCTTGTTCATCTTATCTATCCTCCTCTCTCGAGGCTCCAGCACAACCCCACTGGATACTGCTACACCGTTACCATACACCTCTTAGCCTCATTGCTATCCCAAGCATTAGCGTTCCAGGCGCATGGTCGCCTGAGCATTCATGGGAAGCGACTGGGTCGACTCGCCTAACAGTTTGGGCAGAATGGGCGTGGCGGTGCGGAAGGCATAGGTCACAGTCACCCGTACAATGTCGGACTTCCCATCACCGTCGGTATCAATAAATTCGGGGGTGATCACCAAATTGCTCCCCAGGCCAGCTGCTAATCGGCGGGCTGCATTGCGCGTGTCATTTTCTCGGGTGAAACTATCCCAATGCACCGCGCCATAGCGCGCCCCTTCACGCGCGGCGTTATGGATGGCGCTGTAATAATATGCTGCCCGCCCCAAATCCAGGATGATCATCGCCATCAGCAGGAAGATGGGCAGCAACAGGGCAAATTCCACCAGCGCTTGTCCTAAGGCAAAGCCTTTGCGTTTCATGGCACCATCATCTCCGCCGAACGGGTGATGGTCAAGGTGTTCGGCAACCCAAGGAACTGCAGCACCGGTATCAACGGGCGAAAGATAGCCGTCACACTGACTCGGGCCGGAGAGCCATTGTCACACCACCCATCAGGCCCACTGGGTGGTTCGGGTTCATTGTCAAGACAGTAGGCTACGACATTGTTAGGATTGATATAAATCAGATTGCCATTGTCGCAACGTCCATCGGCGTTCGTATCCGGGCAGTCCACCACAGCCGCGCTCTTCGTGCCGCTGAACCCGTTGTTCAGGTCGTCTGGGTGTAAGGTCAGGTAACGCGCCCCTTCGCGGGCGGCGTTAGCCACGGTGATGGCGGTGAAATAGGCGCGCCCCAGATCAAGCAATACCACGCCAATAACCAACAGAAAAGGCAGGACGATCGCGAACTCAACCAGACCCTGGCCCCAGAAGAAGAGCCTCCTTTCACCCGCCTGGTTCTGCCTGTTTTTCGATGGGTGAGCCTGCACCTGGCTCATAAGACACCTATAGATTGACCTGCCGTATTCTTACAAACTCGTCAAAATTATCTTTGAAAATCGCTACCAGTTGTGGATCGAACAAGACACCGCTATTATCCAGGATGAGTTGGTAAGCTTCATCCACCGGTAGTTCATCCTTATAAGGCCGGCGGGTGGTCAGGGCATCGAAGATATCGGCCAGAGCGCAGATGCGCCCACTGAGCGGGATGGCCTCACCTTTCAGCCCCTGAGGATAGCCCGAACCATCCCAGCGTTCATGATGGGTCAGAGCGATGATCTCGCCTGCTTGAAGGATGGGGGAGGGAGAGCCTCTTAAAATCTCGGCGCCGATCAGGGGATGCTGGCGAATCAAATCCCATTCGGCGGGGGTTAGTTTGCCGGCTTTGGTCAGGATAGAGCGGGGTATGCCAATTTCACCAATATCATGCAGCATACTGGCGTAAGAGATAATCTCCACGTCACTCGGGAACATGCCCAGTCCCTTCGCCAGAACATAACAATAACCGCGAATGCGTTCCAGATGTTGTCGTGTCCCCGCTTCTCCATACTCCGCCAGGAGAGCCATCCGCCGAACGACATCTAGCAGTTCTCTACCGGTTACATCTAATAACGTTTTGCTCATGCGCCAATAACCTTATTCGTTTCCCAAAATTAACGGTCCTCAGGCTTATGGGAGTGCAACACAGGTCTGCATTTTGGCTTGTTGGTGGTTGTACCCCTGGCTTGAAGAGATTCCAAGACTCTTAAAGAACGAATTCAACACGTCAGAGAGGTATCTTGATCTACCAAAGATGAGGTATTATCTCTGAGCCTTCCAAGTCCAACAACTTTCCCTTATTTAAACACCGATTGTAAATACGCTGTGGGGTCAATATAACGTGCCCGAATCCAGGTGGCGCTGGTGTTGATGGGAATAGAGGGCTTAACCTTCAGGTCGGTGTCCCAGGTAGCCCCATAAGCCACCGCAAAATGCAACGATGGGGTTGCGTGACGTGGGACATCTTCCAGTATCCCCACAGGATATCCAGTTGTATATCTCTCCCCTACCTTTAACGCAGATAGTGCACTTAAGTTACTATATATAGTCAAAATCTGTGCGCCATCGGGCTGGCAATGACGAAAAATAGCAATTTTACCTGGTTGGCAGCGATACGCCTCCCCCACATAAAGGCAAACCCCATTCGTTACCAGATAAGCCCGCTCGGCTAAGGATTCTTCCCTGGTCACCAGAAAATCCACACCCTCGTGATTCTCAGGATGTAGATATTTTCTATTTGCAATATTACCATAAATTGGGGGATGAAAACTATCAGCAATGATAAGAGAATCCGAATTTAAGATCGCAGGAGCCAGCAGCCAATAATTACACTCGGCTTCCCACTCGTAGACATCGCGCTGAGAAGCCACCATCACCAGATAATCGCGCACAAACTTGAAATATTTGCGAACGGCGAGGGCCGTATCCCCGTCGGGCGCTAGAAATTGCCCAAACACTAACTCTTTCATCTCGTCGTCATTCTCGACCAACGCTATAATTCCTAACGCATACCGCACGAAAGCCATGAACTTCTTACCAGGGTCAGCCTTACCCAGTTGAATTTCATGGTGACCCAGGAGATTGCTGGCCGGGATGCGATAGCGTTTCATCACCGCCCAAACCACTGAAAGCAGATTGGCCAACTGTTGTTGGCTGGGGAAGTGTTGAGGGGTGTCGAAATCATAACCGCAAATCTCGATCGCAACGGTGTAGAAGTTGGGATCGCGCACAGGCCCATCGAATAAGTCCTGAAGCAAGGAGTGAATACCTGCCTCCTGATAACCTAACTGGTACAGGGCACGCACGAAATATTGCTTGCCTTCACGATGCCCTGAGTAATCCAGGGGTTGCAGATGAGAAGCCAGAAAAGGCGTGCCATCGCGGTCTGGTACCTGAGTCTGCAGGATGCCAACAGGGTCGGCGCCGCGAACATTCCCCCACGAGGGCTTCTCAGGGCCAATCAGGAAATGGGCGCTAGTGCGGGTGATGTAATCGCCGATGCGCCGCAGGCTATTAAACCCGCGTAGATAGCCGTCCACGGTCTTATCAAAGTTTTCCCTGTCGCCGTACCAGTGGAGCACAATTCCCCAGCCCGCGCCAGGCGTAAGCCGATCTCCAGTGCGGCTGCGCTCGATGTTCCACAATGTCTGAGCTACAGGCACCCTGCCCAGAGGGCGCCGGTCTTCTCCTAGGAGCAGCAGGTAGCCATCGGCGGCGAGGTGTGTGCGTGGGACTTTGGTCAAAATATTTTGGATGACGGGTGGAAGGTTTTCCAGTTTCAGGCGGGGCCAGGCAGGGCGAGCTTTACCCCCAGCCGGGACAGGGAGCGCAAGGGCAGCCAGATTGAGGCCGGCGAGTTTGAGAAACGCCCGGCGCGAGAAAAATAGATTGTCCTCCACCATCACGCATATCATAGCCGATAGTGGCGCAAAAGACATCACGTCACAGAGGTATTTCGACCTACCTCATGGGGGGTAATGGGGCGTCGCGCCTCAAGACAAATAGCCGCGCCTCGGCAGAGATTAGCCCCCAAAGGGTGCTTCGGAATTACCCAGATTCCCCATATACCTGTGGATTGACGCAATTGGGCAAGCGTTCGCCTCTCAAGCCAGCCTTCAAATTCTCCAACGCCATCTGCACCATCTTTCCCCGCGTCTCCACGCTGGCGCTGGCGATGTGAGGGGTAACGATCAGGTTATCCAGGCTGAGCAGGGGATGTTGCGGCGGGAGAGGTTCTGGCTCAGTGACATCGAGAGCAGCCGCGGCGATCTGCCCGCTCTTCAACGCCTGATACAGCGCCTGCGGGTCTACCACCGCGCCGCGGGCTGTGTTGATCAGGATGGCTGTAGGCTTCATCTTCGAAAAAGCCTCG
Source organism: Chloroflexota bacterium (assembly GCA_037444705.1). Taxonomy (GTDB): domain Bacteria; phylum Chloroflexota; class Anaerolineae; order Anaerolineales; family UBA4823; genus DATCYX01. Next base: position 22,995 of record JBBILY010000002.1, read on the forward strand.
GCATTGATCATGTGATAGGTTTGCTCGTTTAACGGCACATGCAGCGAGATGAAGTCAGATAGGCGCAATAGGGTGTCCAGGGCTACCTTTTGTGGGCGGCTTTCACCTGCCGCAGGCTCTTCTTGATGAAATGGGTCGTAATAAAGGACGCGCATCTCGAAGCCACGCGCCCGCCGCGCCAGGGCCTGGCCAATCCGACCGTACCCGATGATGCCTAACGTGGCGCGGTGCACATCCCGGCCCAAGAGTTGAGTCAGACCCCAGGTTTTCCATTTTCCCTCGCGCACGAAACGATCCCCTTCCCCAATGCGACGGGCGGCTGCCATTAACAAGGCGAAGGCAAAGTCGGCGGTGGTCTCGGTGAGCACGCCAGGGGTATTGCCCACGGGGATGCCGCGCCGCGTGGCTTCAGCCACGTCAATATTATCGAAGCCCACAGCGCAGTTGCTGATCACTTTCAGGCCAGGGCCGGCGGCGTCCATTACTTCCGCGTCAATGCGTTCGGTGAGCAGGCATAGCAAGCCATCTTTGCCCCGCACCCGTTCCAAAAGCACTGAGCGCGGCGGGGGGAGTTCTTCATCCCACAGGTCTACGGCGCAGAAAGAACGGGCGAAGTTCAGTTTCTCCTCAGGGATTCTACGGGTGATCAACACCTTGGGTGTGCTCATGGCGTGGCCCATCCTTGATCTCTGAACCAAACAAGCCCCAAGGGGGCTTGTTTTTTTGCTACAAACCTTATGGGATAAATTGGTTAAACCTGGAAGACCGATTCTGGGAGCATACCTTCCAGAATCTTTTCCAAAGCCATGGTATGGCTACAGCGTCCGCGCGTCTGGAAGAAATCACAATCGCATTGCCAGGCACCATTCTCCAGGCGTATCAGGTGGGGGTTATTCTCCCCGGCGAAGGTTACCGTTAGCGATTCAATGCGAAAACGATGGCGTTGCTCAGCATATCGCTTTGCCTTTTCGATCTTTCCGATCATACCATAGTCCATTCGCGCCGATCTCCTTTCAAAAAGGGAATAAAAAAGCACGCGGGAGGAGGCGCGTGCTTTGGGATACCTGGGATCTATTTTCAGAGGATGCGCTTGGTTTCACTCTATTCCTCCGCTTGTTATCAGTATAAGCCGAGTCTCGTTGAAAGTCAACATGAATTTTGGCGGGTTTTCGGTCTATTTTTTGCGTTCATCCCCGAGGATCAGGCTTAAGATCACCGAGACCAGACTGACCACGATCGAACCCAGCAAAGCCGACCAGAAACTATCCACCGTGAAACCCACGCCAAAAGCCGTGCCAATCCTACCCGCCACAATGAAGAGCAGGGCATTGATAATTAAACTGAACAGCCCTAAAGTGAGCAAGATCAAAGGGCAGGTGAGGAACTTCAGCAGCGGCCCTAAAAAGGCATTGACCACCCCAAATATCAGCGCCAACCAGATAAATGACAGCCAGTTTTGGCTTTGGGGCTGAATGCCCGGCACCAGGGCCACCGCCACATAGAGTGCAATGGCATTGATTGCCCAACGCAAGAGAAAGCGGCTCATGATCGTCTATCCTTTCTGCGTCAGATAAGTTCTCGCCTGCCTCATGCGCAGTGGTGGCCAAAGGTTAATAGACCGAGATCCACCCAGTGCCAGCAACAGGCTATTGAATCTTACCCTAATTTGGGCTGAATTGGTGAAGGACTCGTTATAATTGGGTTCAATCGGTTTGCATCGTGCGTTACGCGGAGGCCCGCCATGGATTTTGAACACTTGATGATTTTTGTGGATGCTTCTCAGACGTTGAATTTTTCTGAAACTGCGAAACGATTGCACATCAGCCAGCCCACGGTAAGTAAGTCCATCCAGTAATAACCTTATGCCCATTCGCGTTTTACCCCCTGAAGTGGCCTCCCAAATCGCCGCGGGCGAAGTGGTGGAGCGCCCGGCCTCGGTGGTCAAAGAATTAATCGAGAACGCCCTCGACGCGGGCGCACGCCAAATCGTCATTCAGGTGGAGCAGGCGGGCCAACGCCTGATTGAGGTTTCTGATGACGGTTGCGGCATCCCACCCGAGGAAGTGCCTCTGGCAGTGGAGCGGCATGCTACCAGCAAAATTACCCGCGCCGAAGATCTGTTTCGCATCTCCACCCTTGGCTTTCGGGGAGAAGCCCTGGCGGCGATCGCCTCCGTCTCACGCCTGACCTTGACCTCACGCACTCAGCAAACCATGGCAGGGGTGCGCCTTCAGGTGGAAGGGGGACGTGCAGGCGCGCTACAGCCCGTGGGAGCACCGCTGGGAACAAGCGTGCGTGTGGAGGACCTGTTTTACAATGTGCCTGCTCGCCTCAAGTTCCTCAAGAGCCAGGCCACCGAACGCCGCTGGATTGACACTTTAGTTGTACGCTATGCCCTGGCCTTTCCTGAAGTGCGCTTTTCTCTGATTCAAGACGGGCGGGTTGCCCTACAAACCAGTGGGGATGGCGACCGCCGCGCCGTGCTGGCCGTCCTCTACGGAGTGGACATCGCGCGCCAGATGCTGGAGGTGTTGGCCGAGGATGAAGGGCTGCAGGTAACAGGTTTTATCAGCCCCCTCTCGCTCACCCGCTCCAATCGCCGCGAGATGCTCTTTTTTGTCAATCGGCGCCCGGTGCAGGATGCGGCTTTGAGCACGGCTGTGGTCCAGGCTTACCATACACTGCTCATGGTTGGGCGTTTCCCCATCACCTTGCTCTTCCTGGATATGCCCGCGGAACTGGTGGATGTCAATGTCCACCCCACCAAGGCCGAAGTGCGCTTTCGCCACGCAGAGCGCCTGTTCGCCGGCCTGCAACGCGCTGTGCGCCGCGCCCTGCTGGCTCACACCCCCATCCCCGCAGTAGACCTGCCGCGCTGGAAGCCCGACCAGGCACAAAGTGAGGGCCAGGGGGCTGGACCTGAGTGGCGCACCATCAGCGGCGAATGGCGCCTGGCGCAGGGCGAGTGGCGGGAAGAACCTCGCCAGCCTGAGGTGACCCTTCCTAGCGAACCTACGCCTGCGCCTGCCGCGCCCCCTTTGCTGCGCCTGGTGGGGCAGGTGGCCTCAACCTATCTGGTGGCTGAAGGTCCAGATGGCCTCTACCTGATTGATCAACATGCCGCCCACGAACGGGTCTTGTTCGAGCGCCTGATGGCGCAGCGCGCCGCCCATGCAGGGCAGAGCCTAGCCTCCCAGGCCGTGCTCCAGCCAGTGAGCGTACATCTGCCCCCCGCCGCTGCCCGTGTGTTGGAAGAACAATTGCCCTTGCTGGAAAGCCTGGGCTTCCAGGTGGAGCCCTTTGGCCCTGCCACCTTCCTAGTGCGGGCTGTGCCAGCCCTGCTGACAGGAATGCAGCCCGCCGCAGCCCTGCAGGTGCTTATTGAAGATTTCGAAGAAGACGAAACCCCCTTACAGGCCGAGAACGAAGCCCGCCTGATTGCTCGGGTGTGTAAGCGCGCCGCCGTCAAAGCCGGCCAGGTGCTCTCGCCCCAGGAACAACGCGCCTTGCTGGATGACTTGCAAGCCTGCGCTTCACCACGCACCTGTCCCCATGGACGCCCCACGATGATTCACCTCTCGGTGGATCTGCTAGAGCGCCAATTCGGGCGCAAGGGAGCACTCTAGCCTTTCAACCACTCCGCCCTGGTACAATCGTGATGGAGGTCTGAAAGCACCCATGCAAGCCTTATGGTTAGAAAATCAACGCTTGAGTTTTCGGAGAGACTTACCCCATCCCCTCCCGCCGGCGGGTGAGGCGTTGGTGCGCGTGCGGTTGGCGGGGGTGTGCGCTACAGACCTGGAACTGGTACGCGGCTATTACCCCTATACAGGCATCCCAGGCCATGAGTTTGTGGGAGAGATCGTCTCTGCCCCAGACGCAAGCCGGGTGGGACAGCGCGTGGTGGGGGAAATCAATGCGGTGTGTGGCGAGTGCGATACCTGTCGCCACGGCAGGCAGAGCCACTGCGAGCGGCGCACGGTGCTGGGCATCGTCAACCGCAACGGCGCCTTTGCCGAGTATCTGACTCTACCGTTGGTCAATTTGCACCCTGTGCCTGAGAATGTGCCCGATGAAGCGGCCGTTTTCACTGAGCCGCTGGCAGCAGCCCTGGAAATCAGCCAGCAGGTGCACATCCGGCCCGACGATCGGGTGCTGCTGGTTGGCGCCGGGCGCCTGGGACAGTTGATCGCCCAGACCCTGGCCTTGAGGGGGTGTGATCTATACGTCCTGGCGCGCCATCCCAATCAGATTGCCCTGCTCAACAGTCGAAATATCCACACGTTGAGCGAAGACGAGGTACCCACGCGTAAAATGGACGTGGTGATTGAGGCTACAGGTTCGCCGAGCGGCTTCGAGATCGCTCGCCGAGCTGTGCGCCCGCGGGGCACGCTGGTGCTTAAGAGCACCTATGCCGGGAATTTAGAGGTCAATTTCTCGGCGGTAGTAGTGGATGAAATTACCCTGGTGGGTTCGCGCTGCGGCCCATTTCCACCAGCGTTAAAATTATTGGAAACAGGATCGGTGGATCCCACCCCCTTGATCGAAGCCCGCTACCCCTTAGAGCAAGGGGTTACCGCCTTCGAGCATGCTGCCCGGCCCGGGGTGTTAAAAGTGTTGGTACAACCTGAATGAAAACAGGACGATCCCCTAAAAGTCTAAGAATAGCATGGTGGTACCTGGTCATCACAGCCCTGCTACTCGCAGCCTGCCAACGACAAAGCCTGCCATACGTTCGTCTATCGCAGGCGGGGCAACCACTACCGACCTTCGAACCCGGTCGGCCATCCCGCTTGCCGCTCAGGGTGGCGATTGCGGCTGTCATTTCTCCCCAAGCCACGCTGGATACCTACGGTCCGCTGCTGGATTACCTCTCTTTGCGGCTTAACCGCCCTACCGAATTGCTCCAACGCAGCACCTATGCAGAAATCAATGAATTAATCCGCAATGGTGGAGCCGATGTAGCCTTTGTTTGCGGAGGCGCCTATGTGGAGGGAGAACGCCAGTTTGGGATGCAAATTCTGGTTGTGCCGCAGGTCAATGGGCAAACCACTTATCAATCCTACATTATTGTGGCACGCGATAGCCCATTTCAATCCTTAGAAGATCTGCGCAACCACACTTTCGCTTTCACCGACCCGCTCTCGAATTCTGGCCATCTCTCTCCCCTATGGTTGCTTTATCAAATGCATGAAACTCCAGAGTCGTTTTTCAGCAAAACTACTTTCACCTATAGCCACGACCATTCCATTCAGGCTGTAGCGGATCATATCGTGGACGCAGCCGCGGTAGATAGCCTGGTCTATGATAATGTGATCGCCAACGATGCCTCTTATCTGGAGCGTTTGCGCATCATCCATCGTAGCGAACCTTATGGCATTCCCCCTGTCGTTGTCCACCCACAGATTGATCCTTCGCTGCGCGCCGAATTGTTACGCGTGTTTCTGGATATGGACGAAGATAGCCAGGGTCAGGCCATCCTCAAAGATTTGAGGGTCGAGCGCTTTGTGGAAGGCGACCCGGCGATGTACGATAGCATTCGTCAGATGGCTTCAACCTTAAGAAACTGGTATGCCAATCCATAACCCGCCTCTCTGGTTTGCGCGGCTTCTACACCGCCTAACCGCAGTCTCCCTATACGGTAAACTCATTGGTCTGGTCATCGGCCTCATATTAACCATTGGTCTGGCGGTGGCATTAACGCTGCGCGCCCGCCTGGCGCGCGATCTGGGGCTAAGCCTGGAAGAGCGCAGCATAGCCATCGCTCGCGACCTGGCTTCCCGCGCCACAGACCTGGTGCTGACTGATAACACCTTTGCCCTCTACCAGTTAGTGCGGGATACAGTGGAAAACAACCCCGACGTGCGCTATGCTTTTATCACTGATGCCAGTGGACAGCCATTGGTGCATTCGTTCCCGCGCTTTGTCCCTCCTGACCTGTTGGCCATCAATCAGCCTGAGGCGCGAGTCCCCTATCGCCTGCAGCCTCTGATGAGCGATGAGGGCCGCCTGTTGGATGTAGCCATGCCCCTGCTTGAAGGGCGCGCCGGCTATGTCCATGTGGGGCTTTCTTTGCGACGCCTCAACCTGGCCATTGGGCGCGCCACAACCGAGTTGGCCCTGGTTACGGCGTTGGTTTTGTTGCTGGGGGTGGGGGCAACCCTAATCGTAGCCCGCCTTCTGACCCGACCGCTGCTGGAACTGGTGCAGGTATCACGTCAATTAGGAGAAGGGAACCTGCAGGCACGTACGCAGCCTTACATGGAGGACGAAATTGGCGAACTTGCTCGATCCTTCAATGCCATGGCAGAAAACCTTCAGGAAATTCAAGTCAGCCTGCTCCGTCGCCTGCGAGAACTGGATACGCTTAACACTATTGCCAACGCCATCAGCAGAGCCTTAGGAGTGCAAGAGGTGTTAAATGCCTCGCTGGAGAAGATCCTGGAAACGATGGACCTTCAGGCTGGCTGGGTGTTCCTGCTCGATGCTCAGCACCCTGGAGACTTAAAACTGGCAAGCCATAAAGGGTTATCCGCCCCTTTTGTCACAGAAGAAGGTCAATTACCTTTTGAACGCTGTGTATGCACCCATGTGCTCCATAGCAGACGAGCCATCATCGTAAATGATATCTTGCAGGAATGTGGTCGCCTGAGGCCTGAAACGCTGCTCGCAGAAAATTTGACCTGCCATGCCAGCGTTCCCCTGATCTCGCGCGATCATGCCATCGGCGTCATCAATCTTGCCAGCCAGCAAAATCGCCAATTCACGCCCCAGGACCTGGCATTGCTGGACTCAATTGGCCGACAAATCGGGGTGGCGGTTGAAAATGCGCGCCTGTGGGAAGAAGTGAAGGAAAAAGAGGCTTTGCGTGGTCAATTACTGGAAAAAGTGATCGCCGCCCAAGAGGCCGAAAGGCAACGCCTGGCGCGCGAACTGCACGACGAAGCTGCGCAAATCCTGACCGCTCTCTCCCTTGGCTTCCGCACCCTGCAAGAGGCACCTAACCTCAGCCGCGCCCAACGCCAGATGGTGGAACAATTGAAACAGCAGACCACCGATTTAATGCAAGAACTCCATCGCATGTCCGTGGAATTGCGGCCGAGCGCCCTGGATCGGCTTGGCCTGGCCGCGGCTCTGGAGCAATATGCGCGAGAGTTTGAGCAACGTTATGGAATAAGGGCTGAATTTGAGGTCGAAAGGGTGGAACAAAGCCGCCTGCCTGCCGAGGTTCAAATCAACCTCTACCGTATCGTCCAGGAAGCGCTAACCAATGTCGCCCGCCACGCAAAGGCTTCTCGGGTTTCAGTAACCCTCCAGGGACGCGACCAAACTTTGGTGGTCACAATTGAAGACGATGGCCAGGGGTTCGATGTTGAAAAGGCGATGAAGAGCGGCCGATTAGGTCTCTTTGGGATGCAGGAACGGGCTTCCCTGTTGGGGGGCTTACTGCACATCGAATCGGCACCAAACCAGGGCACGACCATCAACGTGGAAATCCCGTATCCGCAGGATAAAGCCAGGGGATGGCAAAATGAGCAAAATCCGCCTCTTAATCGCTGACGACCACGCCATATTACGCGCTGGCTTAAAAATGCTGATCGAAAGCCAAGCCGATATGAGCGTAGTAGGCGAGGCAGGTGATGGTGAGACCACACTGCAACTGGCTCACGCTCTGGCACCCGATGTGCTCTTGTTAGACATCTCCATGCCAGGCACAGATGGGCTGGCGGTGTTGCGATCTATCGCTCAGGTTTCCCCAAAGACGCGTTCTCTGATCCTGACCATGCATGAAGAAGAAGCCATCTTGCGCGCCGCCCTCTCCGCCGGCGCAGCGGGATATGTGCTCAAACGCACCGTCGAGACCTTACTGTTGGAGGCGGTGCGCTGTGTCATGCGCGGCGAAACCTTTCTCGATCCTGCCCTATCGCCGCTCTTGATCCGCTCCTACCTGGAACAACCCCTCGCCCAGGAAAGTGAATCACCCAAAGAGACTCTGCCTGATGGTTTAACGGCGCGTGAGGTGGAGGTTCTACGCCTGGTGGCTCGGGGATATACCAACCGCGAAATCGCCGAGAATCTGGTTATCAGTGTTAAGACCGTAGAGACCCATAAGGCTCATCTGGCTGCCAAACTGGGACTGAAAACTCGGGCGGAAATGCTGCGTTATGCCCGGCGCAAAGGATTACTGAAAGAGTAATCTCGGTCAACGATTTCTTTTGTCAGGGAAAACCCTGAAGGTTAATCCCGATCTCAGGGATAACCCTCAAATCCAGGGGGCTAAATCCGTGCCTTTCCTGCTACACGATCTCAGCCCTTTCCCCTAAACTGCATATAACTCGTTCACTCATCATCAACCCATTCCAGGAGGCCTGCATGGCGAAAAAACGCTACGGTATGGCGATCGACCTGCAGCGCTGTGTGGGGTGTGAAGCCTGCACCATTGCCTGCAAACAAGAAAACCACACACCGCCAGGCGTCGCCTATGCCAAAGTCATCAAAGAAGAACACGGCGAGTATCCTAACGTAAAACGTACCTTCTTGCCCGTTCTGTGTAATCATTGCGATAATCCTCCTTGTGTGCCGGTTTGTCCGGTTGGGGCAACCTGGAAGCGCGAGGAGGATGGCATTGTCGTTGTAGATTACGATATTTGCATTGGCTGTCGTTATTGCATGACCGCCTGCCCTTATGGGGCGCGCTATTTTGATTTTGGCGAGAATTATTTTGAGCCGCTCAACGAATTTGAACAGCAACCTTCGCCTGAATATGGCGAATATCGCCCGCGTAAGGACGGTCAATCCCCTATTGGCAATGTTCGCAAGTGTACCTTTTGCCTGCATCGCGTGGTTAAAGGGGAACTGCCGGCTTGTGTTCAGACCTGCATGCCACGCGCTCGCATTTTCGGCGACCTGAATGATCCTGAATCGGAGATTTCGCGTCTGGTGGCCGAAAGGCGCCATTTCCGCCTTAAGGAAGAGTTGGGCACCGAACCCAACGTGTTTTACCTGGTATGAGGTGAGGCCATGAAAAAAGACTGGACACTCTCTGCGGCTTATTGGACATTGCTCAGTGTGGTTGCCACGGTTGGCCTGGGGGCTCTGGCTTTGCGCACGTTCCAGGGACTACGCGTCACCAACCTGACCAGCCTGGTGCCCTGGGGATTATGGGTGGCCTTTTATATTTACTTTATTGGGCTGAGTGCGGGCTCATTCTTAATCTCGACTATGGTCTATGTCTTCGGCATTAAGCGCTTCGAGCCGATTGGACGCCTGGCGCTCTTCACAGCTTTCATCTCCCTGAGCACTGGCCTGGTTTTTATCCTGCTCGATCTGGGGCATATGGAGCGCTTTTGGACGGTTTTCATCCACCGCTCCCCCACCTCGGTGTTGGAATGGGAGATCCATTTTTACAACCTTTATCTGGTCATTCTGCTGTCTGAATTATGGTTACTGATGCGGCGCGATCTGATCCGTCGTGGTCAGAGGCAGGATTGGGTGGGGAGTTTGTGCCGCCTGCTGGCACTGGGCAGCAAAGACCTTTCGGATGAGGCAGCAGCCAAAGACTGGAAAGCCGTAAAAATCCTGGGGTTGATTGGCGTCCCGGTAGCCATTGGCGTACACGGCGGCACGGGAGCCATCTTCGCCGTGGTCAAAGCGCGCCCATATTGGTATACTGGTTTATTTCCGCTTATTTTCATCGTCTCGGCTTTAGCCTCCGGCGGAGCCTTGATCACTTTTCTATATGCCTTCTTTGGCAAGCGGGATGAAAACCATCGTCCATTAACCTTGACCTTAGGTAAGATGACCGCCGGCTTCCTGGCGTTGGATTTGATTTTCCTGGGGAGTGAACTCCTGGTCGGCTTATATGGAGGCATCCCAGATCATGTCGCAGTCTATCGCGCCATCATGAGCGGGCCTTTCTGGTATGTTTTTTGGATCGGCCAGCTCGGGCTCGGAGCAGTCGTCCCTCTGGCTTTGACGCTGCTGCGCCGCACAGGCAATTCTGTTGGTTGGGTGGGTATAGCCTCAAGCCTGATCGTGATCGGCATCTTTGGCGTCCGATTGAACATTGTCATCCCACCTTTCACCGTTCCGCTCATGCCAGGTGTTGATACGGCTTACCCCCTGGGCCGTTTCGCTGTAGTGGATTTCTCTGGCCTGATGGGAGCGCTCTTTACTCTGGCGATCATCCTGTTCCTGGTTTGCGCCACCTATCTCACAGCACGCCTGGCGCGCATGGTTGTTCACCCGTTAGAACGCTATCTGGCAGCCCTGGCCGGTCTGACGATCATGGCGGGTTTCTTAATCATGGGACTGCGCTTCCTGGGATATAGCCCTACGGCAACTGCACTGTTGGCTTTAGACACAAAACCTGCCTCACTGCCCTTGTTCTTCGGCGGTGCCCTGCGCGCTACCGATGCCTCTTTCTATTCCCCTTCGGCTATCGAATGGCTTTCTAGCATGGGCGTGATCGCTCTGGCGATGATGGCTTTCACGCTGGGATGGTACATCCTTCCCCTGCAATCTGATGAACCCCACTTGGGAGGAAACCTTTCATGAAAACCCTTTCACGTCGCGACTTCTTAAAACTCTCTGCTCTGGCAGCCGGCGGTGCCATAGCCGCCAGGCGCTTGGTGCCATCCGAGAAGGCGCCCTTTAGTCCTGCTAATCCCTCCGTCAACAGTTACTGGGTGAACACAGCCTGCAACATGTGCGGCGGGCAGACCGGAGTGCGTGTGCGGGTTGACAATGGTCGGGTGGCGAAGATTGAGCCTAATCCCGATAACCCGGCTGGTGTAGCCAACGTTTCCACCGATTACTGGGTATGGAAAAACACCGATGGCGCCGCCATGTGCCCAAAAGGCAACTCTGGGATAATGGCTCTCTATGATCCTGACCGCGTCAAGGTGCCTCTCAAGCGCACCAATCCCAGCAAAGGGCGAGATGAAAACCCCGGCTGGGTGGCTATCTCCTGGGAAGAAGCCCTCGCCACCATTGCGGACAAACTAAAAGCCCTACGTGAGGCCGGCGAAGCCGAAAAACTGATCTGGTTCTCCGAAGATCACTCTTTTGTAAACATCCAGGACGACTTCATGAAACTCTACGGCTCGCCGAATTATTTCAATCACTCGAACCTGTGTGATGTCAGCCGCAAAGCCTCTTTCACCATGGTGATGGGAGACGGCCGCCCTCTGGGAGATTTCGCCCATGCCCGCTATATCCTCCTTTTTGGGTGGAATCCTCTCTCAGCCACCAAATGGAGCCACCTGCCGCGCATTTTCACCCGCGCCATCGAGAATGGGGCAAAACTGGTGGTGGTGGACCCTTACCTGAGCCAGACCGCGGCCCGTGCCCATGAGTGGGTGCCGATTCGCCCGGGCACCGATGGCGCCCTGGCGCTGGCCCTGGCACATCTGTTGATTAAATGGAATCTGTACGACCAGGAGTTTGTCAATGAATGGACAGTAGGCTTCGACGAGTTTGCCGCCTTCGTCGCTGATAAAACCCCTGAATGGGCAGAGAGCATCACCAACGTGCCAGCCTCCCGCATCCGCCACATGGCTCGCGACCTGGGCGAACGCAAGCCAGCCGTGGTGGATGTCTGGTCGGGGCCTGGGCAGCAATCCAACGCCGTACAGGGTGGGCGGGCAATCGCTTTGCTCAATGTGCTTTTAGGGAACGTTGATCGCCCCGGTGGCATGATCAATCCCGAACGCAAAGGCAACGCCCACCAAAAGGTTCATCCCCAGCCAAACTGGCCGAATGGCCCCTGTCGCTTGGATCAACCCCGGTTAGACAACCTGGGAAAGTATCCCTTCGGACACCCTTCCGGCGTCTATACCGAAGTATTGGATGGTCTGGCCAAAGGGACCCTACCCTATCAGCCCAAGATAGGTGTAGTCATCTTCCAGAACCTGGTGCTCTCCGTACCTGGCACGGCCAACGTGGTTGAAGCCCTGAAAAAACTGCAATTCCTGGTCGTCGTGGACACGATGCTCTCTGAAACAGCTCAACTGGCCGATATCGTCATCCCTGGCACAGTTTATCTCGAGCGCTACGATCTGACCACGAATTGGGTTACCTGGTCCAGCGTCTCGTTACGTCAGCCCGTCGTTGAGCCAATCTTCGGACAACTGCCTGAATATGAGTTCGTGGCTGAACTGGGGCATCGGATTGGGATTGTGGACGCCGAAGGCAAAGAATTTTTCTGGATCGGGGCAGTCAGCGGCGAGAGAATTGAGAGCACAAGAGCCTGGTACGAAGAGTACCTTTCGAAGGAATTACTCCAGGGTGGTCCGAAGATGAGCCTGGAAGAACTCAAAGCTCAACCCGGTGCATGTTGGGTGGACCCCAAAGGCACACGTTATGAAAAATTCAAAGATACTGTCAGCCTACCTCAAAATGCTACTATTTTAGATGAGGCGCTGCTGCTGACCGATGAAAAAGGCAAACCTGTGGGCTGGCGTACGGCTGAGGGCGATTTTGCCGTGGATGGAACCCCGCTCAGCCTCAGCAGCGCGCAGCCTGTCCCTGTGCGCCAAATCATCCTGGCTGAGGGTGCCCTCTGGGGCTATCGGGATAGAAATGATGTGTTAAAAGACGCCAGTGGCAAAGGGTTGGGCTTTTGGAAGGATGGCCGTTTGATTAAAGGATGGAATACGCCATCCAGACGGTTGGAGTTTGTCTCCTGGGCTGCCAGGGGAACAACAGATCGCAAGGGCCATGTAGTGGCTGAATTGCCGCTTTATGCCCCACGCGACTGGCTTCCTGATGAGCGTTACCCGCTATATCTGATCAACTGGAAGGAGGCCAGCCATACCCACAGCCGCACCCAGAATAATCCTTACCTGTTGGAGTTGCAGGGCTGGAATCAACTGATGATCAACGCTGCAACCGCTACTCGCCTGGGCATTCGAGATGGGGATGAGATTTGGGTGGAATCCCCTGTGGGCAAAGCCCGCGCAATTGCGCGGGTGACCCAGGGGATACACCCTGAAGTGGTCGGCTGGCAACACGGCTTTGGCCATTGGGCTTTAGGCCGCCGCGCCAGGGGCAAGGGCACGGCAGATGGGATGTTCAACTATACCGTCTCCGATCCTATCAGTGGAATGGCGCTACATAAAGAAGTTTGTGTGCGCATCTATAAGGTATAACGCTATGGAGAACGCCCGTCTCAGAGAGATTCTCTTTACCCTGCTGGCTTCCCTGTTCCTGCAGCCCCCTGAAATGGAATTGGTAGAAAGCCTATGGCCAATCCTGATCTCAGGGGTTTCTACTGAAGGTGAAATTCCCGCCTTACCAGATATTAAGCGCATTCGGGAGACCTTCACGCGCCTTCTGGTCGGCCCAGGGAAGGATTACGTCCCTCCTTACGCCTCGATCTATCTGAACCGAAACCCATATGAAAAGCCCACCTTATGGGGACCAGAAGCGGTGAGACTGCAGATGGAATATGAGGCGGCCGGCCTGTCCTTCGCACCTGGGGGCCTGCGTATTCCCGATCACCTGGGGGTCGAATTACAGTTCGTGGCATTCCTGTGCCAAAAGGAGGTCGAAGCATGGCAAAACGGGGATGTCTCCCAGGCTCAAGACTGGTATAGGCGGCAAGAAATATTTGCCCAAGAGCATCTGTTAACCTGGCTGCCGTCATTCGCAACGCGGCTGCGCCAGGCCAAAGGAGACCCATTTTACCTGTTAGCAGTGAGGTTTCTCCAAGAACTGCTTCGCTTTCAGATCGGCTTAGAGGCCTGCGAATCTTGATCATTTTCGGCTATCGAGGAGGCTTATCGTGCGCTTCTATATCATCAGCATTCTGGTTGCAACGGCCCTGTTAGCCTTGCTCAGCCTGATATTCCCGTTAGTGACCGCGCTCCCAGAAAAACCTATCGGCCCTCAACCGCCCGTAATCAGATTACAAGAGAGCGACCCAATCCGCGGAGAAGCGTTGTATCGTTCAAAGTGTTACGGTTGCCACGCGCCTGAGGCCGGGGTTGGGCCCACTCATAATACCGTGGATTTTGCCCTGCGATATAGCAGCGATGAGGCCATCGCTCTGGTGGTGCGCTCAGGGCGCCAACCCATGCCCGCCTTCACCGAAGCCATGCTGGATGACCAGGAATTGGCAGATATTATCGCCTATATCCGCACTCTAAGCCAACAACCCTAAACCCGGCGGGGCTTTCAATGACAGCCTCTCATTTGTCCTTAAGGGGCGAATGAGCCTCGGGGGGTGGAACAATGCTAAAATATCCCCGTGTCGCGCATGCGGATTGACTTATTGCTGGTGGCACGTGGGTTGGCTGAGACCCGCACCCAGGCACAGCGTCTAGCGATGGCGGGACAGGTGCGCGCTGACGGCCAGGTGGTGCTCAAACCATCTGCCCTCGTGTCGCCCGAAGCCAGGTTGGAGGTGCTGCAAAGCCCGCCCTTTGTCTCGCGTGGGGGAGAAAAATTGCGAGCTGCCTTGCAATCTTTCGGCCTGAGTGTAAGGGATAAAGTGTGTGCCGATGTGGGCGCCTCCACCGGGGGCTTCACCGATTGCCTGTTGCAATATGGCGCCAGGCGCGTCTATGCCATTGACGTGGGGAAAGGCTTGCTCCACTGGAAGTTGCGCCAGGACCCACGCGTGGTGGTGATGGAGGACACCAATGCCCGCTACCTGGAGCGCCTGCCCGAAGCCGTGCACCTGGTTACGGTGGATATCTCCTTTATCTCACTCAAGGTATTGCTGCCACTTTTCAAAGGCTGGCTGCCCACCCCAATGCCAGGGGGAGAGGTGCTAGCCTTGATCAAACCTCAATTTGAGGCGGGGCGCGCAGAGGCTGCCCGCGGCGAGGGGGTGATTCGCGACCCTGCCATTCATCAGCAGGTACTGTGGGATGTGCTGAGTTTTGCTCAGGCTGAGGGTTACCAGGTGCGTGGGCTGATGCGTTCTCCGCTCCTGGGGCCTAAGGGCAACGTTGAATTTTTAGCCTGGCTTGGGTATCCAGGAAAGACACCTCAGAATTTAGAGGCGATGATAAGCCTGGCCCTGCAGAACGAACGGGACAGGTAAATCCGCAAAGGCCGCCAGGGATGAAACGCAAAAGCCTGATCCTGATTCTCTTAACCTTGTTGTGTCTTTCCAGCTTTGGGTTTGCTGTCATTATCCCAGCATTGTGGTTGCGCCTGCGCCCTCAGCCGCCCCCTCTGAGCCAGACGCTCTTCCAGGGTGTCACTTATCAACGTTTGATCCGCCATTCCCCGCGCCCCATGGTCATCCATGCCGTCACAGTAGACCTGCGGGCTGAAGGCATTCGCCTGTTGGTCACCCCAGGTGACCCCAAGGTCGAACGACCATTAAAGGCGCGCACCACCACTCAGTTTTTGGAGGAGTTCGGCGTCCAAATCGCGGTGAACGGCGATGGTTTCACCCCCTGGTATTCGAACACCATCTTGGACTATTATCCCCATTCAGGTGATCCTGTCAGCCCTATCGGGTTTGCCGCCTCGCAGGGGGTCGTCTATTCTCTCAACACCGACGATCAGCCGGTCATATACTTCTCCCGCGCCAACCGGGCGCGTTTTGGTCTGCCCATAGGCAAGATATATCATGCAATATCCGGCAATCTGATGCTGGTGGAGCAGGGGCAGAGCCTGCCTATCCCGCAAAGCGAGCCCCAGCCGCGCACCGCCCTGGGGGTGGATAAAAACGGCAATCGCCTGATCATCCTGGTTGTGGATGGCCGTCAGCCTGGCTACAGTGAAGGCGCCACCCTAACGGAATTGGCTGAGATGCTCCTCTCCCTGGGGGCTTATCAGGCGATGAACCTGGATGGCGGCGGCTCTTCGACCCTGGCGATGGAGAGGAATGGGAAAGCCGTGTTGCTCAATACGCCCATTAACCATGGCATCCCAGGCCGCCAGCGCCCGGTGGGCAATCATCTGGGCATCTACGCCATGCCAGTGAGCCCCCCCTGAGCGGCGCAGGTGTGAAAGCGCTCATCCTCGCTGGCTACTCACCGATCATCTGCACCACGATTTCCCTTCGGCGGGGGCGGATGTCAAAATCTACATAGATGATCTGTTGCCAGGTGCCTAGGGTCAGGCGTTTGTCCACGAAGGGAATGGTCAGCGAGGCCTTCAACAAGGCGGCGCGAATGTGGCTGTGCCCGTTGCCGTCGCCCCAACGATTGTTGTGGGCATAGGGGCGGTTCGGGTTTAGAATCTCATCGAAGAGGCGCCGCAGATCGCTCAGGCAACCGGGTTCATATTCAATAGTGGTCAGAGCGCTGGTAGAGGAGGGGCAAAATAGCGTGACGATACCATGCTTCAGTCCGCTTTCGTGTACCTTTTGGGCTACCTGATCGGTGATGTCCAATATATCGGTGTCGCCACGGGTGTTCAAGTGCAGGGAAGAGGTAACAACGCTCATACATTCGCTCTCTCAAGACCTTAGTTTTCAGAACAAGGTGGGCTACTCAATCCAACACATCTTCTCATGGATAGGAAATTATAGCATGGTCAGCAAAGCGGCTTGTCCGGACCTGTAAAAACACAGCGCGCTCGCTGGCAGACTTTGTCATCCCGCTTGGATCAAAGGCGAACAACCCTGCCCATTTGTGGGAGATGCCTGCGGAGTAGATGCCACGGCAAATCAGCCACGCTTATGAACATTACTCGCCACGTGAGCCAAAGCCGCGGTGCCCATCAGGCCGAGTGCTGGCCTGCTAATAAGTTCCCAAAACCAGCATAGGGTCAAAATGGCGAAACACGCCGCTGGTACGCCACAAGACGTAATTCTCCCGCTCCTCCTGAGACGCCCATGGCAGGTAATAAGCCATGCCTGCGAAGCGCGCCCCGCCTGGCCCCAGGCGCATTTCGAGATGTAAATGCGCTCCGCCGGCATTGCCGCTTCTCCCCACATTGCCCAACGGTTGGCAGGCCTCTACGTTATCCCCCAACCTCAGCGCGGCTGGCCTCTCCATGTGGGCATAGAGCACGTAAAGCGCCTCACCCTCGCCCATCTGAATGAGGGCGGCGACCTTTGAAGGCAACAATAAGGCCGGTGTCTCGATGATCACCATATTGCCATAAGGAAAACGGTCAGCGATCACCGCCGCCACTGCACCTTTTAGCACGCTCTGGATGCCTGCACCTTCGATTGAGGCTCGATCGAACTTGCGGTAATATGCGAAATCCACCCCATGATGGCGCGCTTCGCTCCCCGCTGGCGGAGGGCGATAAGGATCGGTAATGATGGTAGATAGTTGCTCCAAAGGGGTATCCACCAGGGGCGAACACAGACGAAACTTCGCCACAGGCGAAGATTCTACCGCCGTAGCCGGCAAGCCACCCTGATCCTTGTCAACGCTTGGGCTGGGGATGACAGGCGCACCTCTGGCAGGAGGCACCGACGGCAATAACCGCGGGAAGAAGAGCGATGATGGAGGCCTATCCCGCCCCGCTGAGGATGGATCAACCCTGTTTTGGCGCATACCGCCTCCATCTCCAGGGGCAGGGTCATTCGTACATGCCGCCAGGTTAACCAGCAAAGACAGGCAAATCAGCAGGGTATAGGGGCGCATGGACTTGATTTTACCAGGGTTGCCAGAATGATATTTCTGCGCTATAATGAGCCCCGCTTTACGGGGCGTGGCGCAGTCCGGCTAGCGCGCTTGCATGGGGTGCTAGAGGTCCGGGGTTCAATTCCCCTCGCCCCGACTGGTGAGAAAACCCCTATCTGGGCCGCTGAGTTACATTGAGTAACCGTCGGCCTTTCACTTTAACAGTACCTCAGTAAGAAGCAAAAGCAATCGGCGCGCGTTCACTCACGAGCGAACTGCGCGCCGAATTAGTTAAAGCGCGGGATACGCCGTGAGGAGGCTTTAGCCCAGTTTTTCCTTTAGCCAGTCCGCCGTCAGAGGGCGGTAGATATAAGGGATATTGTTGCAAACGTGATTGCCATTCTCGAACATTGCTAGTTGAGCGTTGGAGCCCACTGCTTCTACAATCTTTACGGCTTGTTGCCATGGGATCAGGCGGTCGAGTTTTCCGTGTATGATGAGCAACGGCTGTTTAATCCGATGCGCAACGCCTTCGAGGGAAATCTCATTGGCTTTAACCAGAGCCTCGGCTTCATCTTTTGCACCCGAATGGAAGCGATAGGCACTGCGCGTCAGTGATGGGAGGTAAGGCCAGCACTCAGCCCAATTCCATGGCCCGCAATTGCCCACCGCCGCCTTAACGCGTGGCTCAAAAGCGGCGGCGCGGGGGGCATAGTAGCCTCCCAGGCTGACACCTGCTAGGCCGACACGATTGAGATCAATATCTTTTCTTTTAGCCAGAAAATCCAGCACGGTCGTGATGGCCACCTCATAATCGGGACGGATATGGGTATGATAACCACACTCTCCCTGTCCTGGCCCATCCAGGGAAAGGGTAGCCAATCCACGTTTGAGGAAGACATTTTCCCAGTAAAAGAACTCCTCCTTCGTCGAGTCGAGGCCAGGGATGAGGATGACTAACGGCGGACGATCTGCTCCCTGAGGGCGCCGCAGGGTACCCACCATTGCCGCACCATCAAAGGGTATCTCCAGGCGTTCCCCTGTAGGATCAAGCAACTTCAGACCCTTCGCAAAAGCCTCAATTGACTTACGCCCGGCAGCCATGTATTCATCATAGTAATCTTGAAACAGGAACTTGCCGAAGTGATAACAAAGCGCGGCGGCGATGTAAGCCTCCCCTGCACTGACGTAGTGGCCTGCCGCCTCCGCCTTGGCAGCCAGGTCTAAATGAACATCGCCTGTGGCGCACCATTCACGGCACCAGTCCTCCCACCTCTGGACACGGGCAGTGGTCCGATAAAAATCGTTGTAGTCCACTCCCTGGGAGGTAAATCGTGGCGCCCAGTTATTGATGGCGGCTTGCACCCTTTCATCAATCATATCATCCTCCTTAGGATAAGGATAAAATAGCCCTTATCGGGCATCTATCTTAAACCGAAAAGGCGGGCAGCGTTTGCACCCAAGATTTGGGCTTCGGCTGTTGCATCCAGTTGAGCAGCCTTAACCTGGGCAACCGGGTGCTCAGCACCCATATCAAAAGGGTAATCTGAACCGAGCAAAACCTGTTCTGCACCGACAAATTCCACCAGGCTACGCAAGACAGCGGGATGGTGGGTAATGCTGTCGTAATAAAACCGCTTAAGATATTCACTTGGCGGCTGCGTAATGGCCTTACGGGCTTCCGCTCGCACTGCGAAACCTCGATCCAGCCGACCGCGCAGGTAGGGTATACTCCCGCCGCCATGCGCCAGGAGAATCTTTAGGCGCGGGTAGGCTTCCATCACACCAGAGAGGATCAAGTGCCCAGCGGCCAGCGTGGTTTCAAGCGGGTTACCGATCAAATTCCACAGGTAATAATCGCGCAGTTCCACACGGCCGCCCCCCTCAACCGGATGAATAAAGACAAAGGCATCCAAGGCCTGGCACGCCTCCCAAAAGGGGCGGAAGCGCGCATCGCCAGGATACACGCCGTTGACATGGGTGCCAATTTCAACCCCCCTCAGTCCAGAGTTCATCAGGCGTTCCAGTTCTGAAACAGCCAGGGGAATATCCTGCAGGGGTACGAGACCAAGGGCAACGATGCGCCTAGGATATTTTGCCATCAGCCCCGCCAGGGCATCATTCTGTATCTGACAGGTGACCAACGCCTCCGCCGATTGAGCCTCATAGCGCACGAGTGATACCCACGGGCACAGCAGCACCGTATCAATCCCAACCTTATCCATCTCCATCAGTATCTGCTCAATATGGACGAACTCGCGCTTAGCCGAGGTAATGCGTTTCCCTCCATATTCAATAATCTGATGTCCCTGCTCCCACCAGACACGCGGCCGCCATTCTTCCTGTGGCGCCGCGTCACGGAGGATCTCTGGGACGATGATATGAGCGTGAGCATCCATGACCATATTATTCATCGCGCCTTGGAGGGTTTTGCGCTAAGGAACCAGGGTTAACATCAGTGCGCCACCGATGACCATCCCCGCACCGAGCCACAACTCGGGTGTGATACGCTCGATATGTCTTCCGGAAACCAGAGGCGAGAGCACAATCACCACCGGCGTAGAAACCATGGTTAATGCCAACACAATTGCCACCGGCGCCAGGTCCAATGCAATCCAGCGTGCCCAGGTGGACAATCCCACTAACAGGCCTGCCACCAGTTTGAAGAACAGAGCTTCACCGCTGGTGGCATTGCCTGAGCCGCGCTGACGTTGCCAGAGCAACACCAACCCATACCCCAAAGCGCTGGCGGTCAGGCCAACTGTCACCCCAAAGAGCGGCGAGGGCAAATCTTGCAGGCCAAAACGGATGAATATTGGGCTGATCGCCCAGCAAAGGGCGGCGCTCAACCCAGGCCAAGAAGACTGCCAGAGGCCTGTCCTTTGGGCCTTTTGATCAGTCCCTGGATTTTCGGGCTGCTTAGAAGTCAGATAAACCCCAGCCACGATCAAGCCCATTGCCACCCAGGAGAGAAGATCCGGGAACTCGGACAGCGTAAAAGCCGCGATTATCGCAGCGAAGAGCGGTGTTGTGCCGATCAGCGGGCTGGTGCGCGCCGCCCCAATCCGCTTTTGGCTGGCATTCATGAAGGTCCAACCGACGAAGAAATGGACAAATCCGCCCAGGGCAAAGTTGATCAGCGCTGAGGGCGAGGCGGTTAACAGAAGGCGCATATCCTGGGTTGCTAAAGAGATCACGATTAAAACCAGGGCGCTGACCAATAACTGGAGAAATGTCGCCAGATAGACATCCATCCCATCCAAGGCACGGCGGTTGACCGTCTGGAACAAGCCGAAACCAACCCCTGCTAGAATTGCCCACCAGGTTCCGCTCATAACTCTGCGCTAATCCCCGTCTTTGATTTTTGCCGATAGGAGTGGAAACCATCGTTTTCGGTTGATCCCCCTAAATACAATTTCGCCATCTCGGGATTGTTTAGTAATTCTTCGGCCGTGCCTTCGAACTTCTTTCTGCCCAACTCCAGCACATAGCCGCGATGCGAAGCAGCCAGCCCCTGGCGGGCATTTTGTTCGACCATAAGGATGGTCACGCCTGAGCGGTTGAGATCTTTAATAGTGTCAAACAGAGAAGCCATTGTCTGTGGCGCCAGGCCCAGAGATGGCTCATCAAGGATCATGAAGGGGGGTTCTAGCATAAGCGCCCGCCCGATCTCTAAAACCTTCTGCTGCCCGCCAGATAAATTGCCGGCTTTATCGTGCATGCGCTCTTTAAGAAAAGGATAGAGCGCATACACCTTTTCCAGGCGTTGTGAAATCAACCCTTTATCCTTGATGATATACGCCCCAAGCAGAAGGTTCTCGTGCACCGTCATTTTTGGGAAGACGCTATGACCCTGGGGCACATGCGCAATGCCTAAGCGGATGATTTTTTCCGGGGGTAAACCGCCAATAGAACGACCTTTGAAGACGATACGCCCTGAAGAGGGCTTGATGAAACCCGAGATGGTGCGTAGCACCGTGGATTTACCCGCGCCATTTGGTCCAACCAGGCAGACGATTTCACCCTCATTAACCTGTAAGGAAACGCCGCGCAGGATTTCTACCCCAGGTAGATAGCTGGCAACCACATTCTCAAGCACTAACATTGACATTTTCTCTGCTCCCCAGATAGGCTTCAAGGACGAGCGGGTTGTTCTGAATGGAGGCAGGCTCACCCTCGGCAATCTTTTGACCATGATCAAGGACAATGACATGGTGACAGAGTTCCATCACCAGCCGCATATTATGTTCGACCAGGAGAAACGTTTTTCCCTGGCGATTTAATTCATCTACCAGTGTCATCATCTTCTCAATCATGACCGGGTTAACACCCCCCGCAGGCTCGTCCAGCAAAATCAGATCGGGTTCCGACATCAACACCGCCATTAACTCGACCAATTTCTGCTGGCCAAAGGACAATCGGCGCACCTCCTCATCACGGAACTGAGCCAGGCCAACCCACTCCAGAAGTTCCATGGCTTTTTCCTCTTCTTCCCGCTTCACACCCCGGCTGAGCAATGTCTTCCAGCCAATTTGCCGTACAGGAACGATCATGTTTTCCAAAACGGTCATCTTCCAGAATAAACGTGTAATTTGGAAGGTGCGCCCAATTCCCAAGTGGCAGATCTGGCTGGGCTTAAGGCCGTGGATGGGGTGTTGATTAAAGTAGATGCTGCCCGAATCAGGTCGGTAGAAACCTGTAATGAGATTGAATAAGGTGGTTTTACCTGATCCATTCGGCCCGATCAAACCGGTGATTGAACCTCGCTCAACCTTGATGGAGCAATTATCAACTGCTTTGATGCCCCCAAATGCTTTCGTGGCGTTTTCTACCAGGAGCACGGTTTCTCCCTCCCCTCAAATTTTTACTGAAATGGCGCGGGCGCGGCTGCGCTGTTTCCAGAATTCCACCACAGTGGGCAGAATACCCTGGGGCATGAACAACATAACCAGTAAAAGGATGCCACCATACACAGTGAGATGAATCTGGGTACCGCCAAATTGACCCACCACCCAATTGGCTAAGGGTTGCATAATAAAGGCCCCAAGCACAGGTCCCCATAGTGTACCCCGACCGCCCAGGATGGCAATTAAGACCATACTCACACTCGTGAAGATATCGAAGACGAACCCCGGATCAATATACGTGAGAAAATAGGAATAAATTCCTCCAGCCACGCCTACGAAGTAAGCGCTGATCCCAAAAGCCAACACTTTATACATCATGGTATCAATGCCAACGATTTCTGCTTTCCCCTCATCTTCGCGAATGGCGATGAGCCCTAACCCAAACTTGGATTGACGTATTCGCCACGACACGAACAGAGTGAAGCAGAGCAAGAATAACATGATGTAATAAAACGGAATTTTGATAAACTCCGGAGACCAAGGCACACCATCCCAACCGGGGCGGGGTTGAGTCAACCCTTTGGCGCCGTTGGTAATATCTGAGAGATTGAGTGCCAGCAGGCGGAAAATAAAGATCATGGCTATGGTTACGACCACAAACGCCGAGCCTTGCGTGCGCAAGGCAATCCAGCCCAAAACCATGGCGATTGCCGCCACCATCAAGGCCAAAAACCAAGCGCTGATGAAAGGATGCCAGCCGAATCGGTTATGGGTCAAAGCCACTAAATAACCACCAAGACCAAAAAAGGCGGCGTGACCCAGGGAGACATAACCCGCATAACCGCCAATGATATTCCAACTGGAGGCCAACACAGCAGCCATCAGGGTCATAACCATGACGTGCTGATAGTACTGTGATTTTTCAACAAATGGGTAAATAACGACAGCAATCAGCAGCCCCAGGACCACCACAGCGGAGGGAACGCGCGTTTTGTTCATCAGCCTCTCTCCCGGATGATCTCACCCATCAGCCCCTGCGGGCGAATGATCAAAGTGAAGAAAAGAAAGATATAAAAAACGATAGGTGACCAGTAAAGGGTAACGATGATGGCGGTTAACTGCTCCATCACACCCAAAATCAGGGCAGCCACCAGAGCACCTGGCAGACTACCCATTCCACCCAGAACAATGATAGATAGCGTTCGGGCCACCCAATCCGTCTGACTGGAAGGGTTGAAACTGTAAATCATACTCAAAAGTGAACCTCCAGCTGCGGCGGTGGCTAAACCAAACGCAAAAGTCACTGCAGAGACCTGGCGAATATTGATGCCCACCAGTTGTGCAGCCCGCGCGTCCTGGATCGTGGCACGGATAGCTCTGCCCAACTGCGTGCGTTGCAAGACGAGATAGAGCAACACAAGCACGATCATAGAGGTAATAAAACCCATCAGGCGCGTCACCGGAAGGCGATAATTGGCCACCATGATAGCTGCCGTCGCATACTCGGGTTTTACTGAGCGAAATGTGGTGTGAAAAGTAGCCCCCAGCAGCCCTTCAATAATAATCGCCAGGGCAAAAGTGATCAGCACCGAGGTCTGCTCTGGGTTTTCGATCCGTGAGAGCACCAGGCGCTGAACCAACCAGCCTATTGCAAACAAAAGGGGCATGGTGATGAGAATGGAGACAATTGGGTCTATATGAAAGCGTTGAAACAGAAGGTAAGTGAGGTAGGCGCTGAGGATCAGGAACGATCCATGGGCAACGTTAATCACGCGCATCACCCCGAAGATCAACGTCAGACCTGAAGACATCAGGGCATATACACCACCAACCAATACCCCGATAATTAATGTCTGGATGAATAAGTGAGAAGACGGGATCGTCATGACAACCTCGTTTAGGATGGGTCAGGGGCAGGCAATACCCCTGACCTGAATAGCCGCTACACCCGGGAAGAAATAATATGCTACCAATTTGGCTTGGGCCAAATTGGATCCGCCTGTTTCGCAAAATCGGGTGCCACGATGGTTATCTTCCCGTTTTGCCACTGGAGAACCATGTAGGAGCCCTTAGGTCTGCCAGCCTCATCAAAAGACAGTGGCCCCACCACAGTCTGGAAAGTGGCCCGATGCATTTCCTCAATCAACTTGGCGTTGTCAATGCTCTGGATATTTTCCACAGCTTGTTGAAGCACCTGTCCAACTGTATAGGCATTGGCCGAATCTTCGGCGATAGGCTCATCCCCGAACTTGGCGTGATAGGCGGCGACAAACTCGGGATTGGTTTCAGTGGTGGAGGCCTCAAACCAGGAGATCGGGGCAAACACACCTTCCGTGGCCGATCCCAGCGCCTCGCTGAACTCCTTGGGCAGGCCGGGTCCTGTGGTGAAGACAGCCCCACGTGGCTGGTAGCCAGCCTGCTGATAAGCCTTAATCTGGGCAACCGCGTCTTCAAACTGAGTTCCGCCTACAATTAAATCGGGGTTGAGTTCGGCCACCTTAGCCGCCAGCGATGAGAAATCCTGGGTATCGGGTGGATAGGTCTCTTTTATTACCAACTCCAAACCGCCCTCGGTGAGTAGTTTCTCGACGCTCTCAACTACGCCCACCGTAAAGGGATCGTCATTGGTAATAATGGCGAACGTCTTGGGACGAGTGCCTTCTGGGAGAGAGAGGACCAGATTGGCGAAGGGAATAGCCTGATCTGCCGAGGGGGCCGGCTGGCAAAAGAAGATGTTTTTCAATCCGCGGTCGAAAACGTGCGGCGCACCACCTGCAGGTTCAGGGAAGGCGTATCCGTACTTTGCAGCGACTTCGGAAGTTGGAATAACCAGGCGACTGGAGAACGGCCCCACCACCAGATCAACTTTATCCTGGGTAATCAGGCGCTCATAATCAGCAACCGCCGTATCAGGGTCGGAGGCGTTGTCGTAGACAATTAATTCAACCGGCCGGCCAAGTAATCCACCTGACTTATTGACCACATCCACCCATACCTCATACCCCTTTCTGGCTGCCGTACCTGGCTCAGAAAAGTCACCGGTCAGGGGGAGCGAAACGCCTATTTTTATCGGTTGCTGAGCGACTGGTGGCGCCGTGGTTTCCTGGGGCGCCTGGGTCGGCTCTTGCCCCGCTTGAGGCGGCGTGGTTTCCTGAGGCGCCTGGGTTGGCACGGGTGTAGCCGTCTGACCACCACAAGCAGTAACCAACAGGCTGATCAAGACGAGACTGACAAGCAAATACCAAAATTTGGATTTCATGGGTATTCCTCCTGGCTAAAGGGTGTGATACTCTGCTCGATTGTCTTACGGCGTTTGATCATTCAAATTTCTCTTCTCCAGATACACCTCCTTAGGCTTGATTTCAAAGGAACAGGGGCGATTAACTCCTCGGAGATCTTAACTAGGCCAGCAATGCCCAAGGGTCATTGATCAAACCTGCCAGTTCATCCAGGAATAGCGCGGCGCGGGCGCCATCTACGAGGCGATGATCACATGAGAGCGTAAGCACCATCATAGGGCGTATCACGACCTGCCCATTGACCGCGACCACACGCTCGGCAATTCGGCCTACAGCGAGGATGGCTGCCTGGGGTGCATTGATGATGGCATTAAAGGCATCTACGTTATACATGCCGAGATTAGAGAGGGTAAACGTCCCCCCCGTAATATCCTGCGGGCGCAAGGCGCGCTTCTTGGCGCGTTCAACCAGATCATGGCGTTGGGTAGCGATCTGGCTGATTGAGGCAGAATCAGCCCCACGGATGACAGGCACGATTAAGCCTTCATCAATGGCGGTAGCGATCCCCACATTGATCTCTTGGTGGTGGAGGATGCTGCCATTCGCCCAGGTTGAGTTCAGACGTGGATGGTTTCGCAGAGCAAACCCAAGCAATTTGACCAATAGGTCTGTATATGTGGGCTTTATACCGCTGCGTCTTTCTACAATCGGGGTGATTTGCTGGCGCCATTGGATGAGACTGCTTGCATCAACCTCTCGCACGAGATAAAAATGAGGCACGCTGGTCCAACTGCTGAGCATGCGCTCAGCCATGATGCGCCAGGTTGTCCCTACGCTCTCAAAGGTGCTTTCTTCTTCTGGCGCCTTGGCCGCGGCGAGCACATCTGCGCTCACGACAGCCCCTTCCGGCCCAGAACCGCGGATGAGGGCCAGGTCAAGACCTCGCTCATGAGCCAACCGCCGCGCTTTGGGAGAGGCGGGCACCAGGCGCGGCCTGGTTTCCAGAGCTTGCACATCCGCCTCGCGCGAAGCCTGTTCTTGCTGGCGAAGATAGGCTTCAACGTCGGCTTTCTCGATGCGCTTTCCATCATGCCGGATCTGAGCGAGGTCTATGCCATGTTCCTCTGCCATCCTGCGCGCCAGCGGAGTGGCTTGAATGGTAAGGGTTGTTTCCTGTGCATGACCATGACCAGGCGTTGAAGCACTTGCCTGACCCTGGCTGGCCGTCTGCCCCGACAGTGCAGGCGCGGCGTTCGTGGGTAAGGTTTCACCTGGGGCCAGAATCCAGGCTATTGTCTGCCCCACCGGGACGACATCCCCTTCTTTGGCAAGGATGCCACCTAATATCCCAGAAGCTGGCGCTTCGATCTCGACTGTGACTTTATCGGTCTCGATCTCCATGAGCGGCTCGCCCTTGGTCACCAGTTCGCCGTCGCCCTTAAGCCAGCGCAACAGTGTGCCGGTTTCCTGTGCCATCTCCAGGGCCGGCATGATCACACTAACTGCCATTCTAGCCTCGCACCGCCGCAACCATCTCAACCACGCGCTCGCTCATAACCGGCTCATGGGTGCGCGTGGTCGGCAGGGGTCCGGTGGCTGTGTAATAGTGATGACCGGCCACCATCAGATCATTGGCCGGGAAACGGGTGATAATCTCATGCCCGCTTTCAGTGACGACGATTTCCTCCTCAATGCGAGCCGCACTCCAGCCATCCGAGGAGGGCCAGAAAGTTTCAAGGGCGAAGACCATACCCGGCTTGATCTCAACGGGATGATCCAGCGATACGAGGCGGCTAATAACCGGTTGCTCCCAGATCGCCAACCCAACCCCATGGCCATATTGCAAAGCAAACGCCGCCTCCTCGTTCGGAAAACCAAATTCTGTCGCCTTGGGCCACACCGCGGCGATCTCTCCCGTTGTGCGTCCGGGCCGTACCAGTTCGATCGCTGCATCCAGATATTCGCGACAGCGTTTATAGGCATCCACCATCGCCTGTGAAGCGTAGCCAATGGCGAAGCAGCGATAATAACAGGTGCGGTAACCCATGTAAGAGTGCAAGATGTCGTAATAAACAGGGTCTCCCGGACGTAACATGCGGTCTGAGAACACGTGCGGGTGAGGGTTACACCGTTCACCGGATATGGCGTTAACGGCTTCAACATATTCCGAGCCAAGGTCATAAAGCACTTTGGCCACCAGCCCTACCGCCTCGTTCTCACGCATGCCGGGTTTCATGGCGCGATACAACTCATCATACGCCGCGTCGACCAGCGCTGCCGCGTGGGTCAGCAGAGCAATCTCATCTTGCGTCTTGATCAGGCGCGCTTCAGACATTAACTGCTGTCCATCAACGACTTTCAACCCCTCTTTTTGCAAGGCGAACAGGATAGGAACTTCTGCGATGTCTACCCCAAGCGGCTCTTTTTCCAAGCCGCGCTCCTCCAATTCGATCTTGATCTTGCGCGCCACATCTTCGGCACGCCCCATTTCTGGAGACATAGCCCCGCGCAACAGAGAGATTCCGGCCCGGGAACGCTTCTCGCCCAACCATGGGGCGTAAAGTTGATGGTGTCTGGCAGCCGAACCAAAATCCCACAGAATAGGGTCGTCATTTTGCGGCAATAAGGTGAAGCGATTGACTTTATCCTGCGCCCAGGTGCCGATATGCGTCGCCGTGAGATAGCGCACATTGTTCATATCAAAACACAGGAGGGCGCCCAACTCAGACTGCTTCAACAAAGTCTTGGCGCGCTCCAGCCGCTCACGCCGCAAACGGTCGAAGTCAATGCGTTGTTCCCAATCAACCGCCATGGAGCCATAAGTCTTTATAGCCATCACAGCCTCCCACAAAGTGCTTTTGCTGTTTGAAAAACCATTTCCTCCGTCGGCACGGTCAGGTCTTCAAGCACCGGCGAGAAAGGAATGGGTACATCCCTCGCGCCAATGCGTTTTACTGGCGCATCAAGATAGTAAAAAGCGCCATCAGCGATCACAGAAGCGATTTCCGCTGTGACACCATAACGCTCATAACCCTCGTCTATCACAATCGTTCGTGAGGTTTTTTTGGCTGACGCAATCAAGGTTTCTTTATCCAAGGGGACGGTGGTGCGTGGGTCAATAACTTCTGCGTTAATACCAATTTCAGCCAGCATGTTTGCCGCTGCAAGGGCGACATGCACCATCGAACTGGTGGCAATCAGGGTGATATCTTCTCCCACGCGCTTGATATCCGCCTTGCCAAAGGGGATAGTGTATTCCCCCTCAGGGACAGCACCCTTTAGTTTGTACATCATCTTATCTTCAAAAAACACTATCGGATTATCGCTACGAATGGCGGTTTTCAGCAACCCTTTGGCGTCGTAAGGCGTAGAAGGGATTGCTACCTGCAAACCAGGTATATGGCTGACCCAGGCTTGCAAACTCTGAGAGTGTTGAGCAGCGGAGCGGCGGGTAGCTCCCAGAGTTGTGCGGAACACAATTGGGACTTTCAGTTTCCCGCCAGACATGTAATGCACTTTTGCAGCTTGGTTGACAATCTGGTCCATGGCTAGAGTCAAAAAATCCCCAAACATGATGTCAACCACCGGTCGCATCCCCGTCATCGCCGCCCCAACGCCAATGCCCGAAATGCCGGCTTCTGAAATTGGCGAGTCTATCACCCGTTCTTTGCCAAACTCATCCACCAGCCCAGAGAGCACTTTAAACGGCGTGCCTGCTTCGGCAACGTCTTCACCGATAATGAACACCCGTGGATCACGACGCATTTCCTCCGCTAGCGCTTCACGGATGGCTTCAGCGAAAGTTATCTCGCGCTCGGGCATCTTGGCTCTCCTTCAGGAAATGGGGACACTATTGAGCATACGACCCGGGCGTTATGCATACACATCCTCGTCTACTTCGCTCGGATCTGGATACGGGGCATTGATTGCGAACTGCAAAGCCGCCTCTATCTCGCGGCTGACCTGGGTCTCAATGCTATCGAGCACAAAACGATCGGTCAGGTTTTGTTCAATTAACCTGCGGGCTAAAATCTTTAAC
>JBBILY010000003.1:0-5036 GCA_037444705.1 Chloroflexota bacterium
ACCAGGCTTTCGCCCTGCTTGTCACCAGTAATTCGCGACTTTGAGAAAGCCATGGCCTGAGCCTGAGGGCATTTGACAGATCGCCCAGGTAATGTTATCATGCGGACAGAGTTATGACACTCGAAGACCCATATTTAGATGACGATGCGGTGGCAAAGGATGTACCCCTGCCGCCGCGGCGTAGTGATCCACAAGACCCAGAATTTGGGGTAAGCCAACCAAGCGGGTTAATGGCTATTTGGGATATGCTAACCCAGGTGGGTGTGGCAGAGTTGGCGTTGCGCCTGGGCACCCACATTTTGCTCTTGGCTTTGATTTTAATTGTGGCCTGGGCGATGCGCGCCTTCTATCGCCTGGGAGAGATAGAAAACCTGCGACGTCAGGCTGCCCTGGCAGCCTCCCTTCCTACTCCCACCCCCACGGAGGCGCCTCTCCAATTGCCCTTTTTCCAACCCGAGGCCGGGGGAGCGCTGGGGGTGCCGCGCCTGGTCCTGCTTCACACCACGATTCCCACCCGCCCACGCACGGAAGTGATCAAATATACTGTGCAAAAAGGGGATACGATCTTCGGCATTGCTGAGAAGTTCGGCCTCAAGCCGGAGACCATCCTCTGGGGTAACCAGTATGTGTTGGGAGATAACCCCCACAACCTGCGCGTGGGTCAGGAATTGAACATCTTGCCTGTAGATGGCACATACTATCAATGGCAGGCAGGTGATGGGCTGAATGGTGTCTCGCGTTTCTTCGGCGTCAAGCCGGAGGACATCATCAACTGGCCGGGTAATCACCTCAACCCAGACGAAATCGGTGATTATGCCCACCCGAATATCCCCCCCGGCACCTGGCTGATCATCCCTGGTGGTAAACGCGAGTTCGTCTCCTGGAGCGCGCCGGCTATCCCACGCAATAACCCGGGTGTGGCTAAGGTGCTGGGGCCTGGCGCCTGCGGGTCGGTGGTAGATGGCCCGGTAGGTGTGGGTCTCTTCATCTGGCCTTCGAACAACCATTATCTTTCCGGCTATGATTACTCGCCTGGGACGAACCATTTCGGTATTGACATTGACGGCAACACCGGGGACGCGGTTTATGCCGTTGATAATGGGGTAGTGGTTTACGCCGGCTGGAACAACTGGGGCTATGGTAATGTAGTGGTGATTAACCACGGCAACGGCTGGCAGAGCCTGTACGCCCATTTGAGCGCTTATAATGTCGGCTGCGGACAGGGCGTCTGGCAGGGGACGGTTATCGGCGCCATCGGCAGCACTGGCAACTCCAGTGGCTCTCACCTGCATTTCGAACTGATGTATAACGGCACCAAGGTCAACCCCTGGGATTATCTGCCCTGAAGCGGAAGTGGGGCTTATTACACAGACGGTAAGTTAGATGTTGCC
This sequence comes from Chloroflexota bacterium, assembly GCA_037444705.1. Taxonomy (GTDB): domain Bacteria; phylum Chloroflexota; class Anaerolineae; order Anaerolineales; family UBA4823; genus DATCYX01. The sequence goes on from JBBILY010000003.1 coordinate 1,392, forward strand.
TTACTTTGGGGGGTGAAAAGGGGGCTTTTCGTCTGATCTCACGAGCGTCTTAAACGGGTTACCCAGATCCGCAGCCGATGCTTCCAGCGCCTCCAGGGGATTCTCAGGGGGTATGTTGCTTCCCGTGTCTCTGGCTCGGGCCAGGGATTCAGGTCGAATAATTTGCGTATCAGATAGCGAATCAGCAAACGCAGGCTGGCAAGCACTGGCGCAGCCAGCACCAGGCCGATCACGCCGATCAGGCTGGCCGCGATGATCGCAGCAATTAATACCGCGGCTGGATGCACCCCCAGGGCATCTCCCAGGATGCGCGGCGAGACCACATTGTCGAAGATTTGATCCAGGATAAAAGCCGCGGCCACTGTCAGGATGGCATACTGGTAGGGCTGCAGGCCGAAATAGTTTTCCCCTTGAAATAAGGCCACCAGGAAGGTGATGATGGCTGTGGTTAGCGGCCCTACGTAAGGCACAAAGCGCGCTAACCCTGCCAGAATGGCGATACCCACAGCAAAGCGAATCCCCAAGATAAACATCAATATGGAATAGGCCAGGATGACCAGCAAGATGATAATCAGTTGACCCCGCAGGTAGGCATTCCAGATTTTCCTTAATTCCAGGTTCAAGCGGCGGATATCGTACTCATAACCGGGGATATCAATTGAGACGACCTGGCCAGAAAGGCGGTTGGCATCGGCCAGGATAAAGTAAGAGATAATCAGTACAAAGAAACTCCACCCCAGGGTGACGGCGACACCGGTGGCCAGACCACTGAGCAGAGTGCCCATTCTCCCCAGAAGCGGCTGCAGGGTCGCCAGTAACTGGCGAAACAGAGATTCCAGATCAAACTGCGCCAGGCTGAATTGGAAAGGGCCGAATTGATAGACCTGAGTAGAGAGGGTCTTCGCCAGGGTCGGCAGGTCAGTGACGCGCTGATTAACAAACGTGTAAAGGCTTTGTAGTTGCTGGATGATGGTTACTCCAGCGGCGGTAATTAAGCCCAGATATAGGACGATCACCACTAGGAATATCAAACTAACCGAGGCGCGCCACGAGAGGCGGGTAACTTTGGACATGAAGTTGGCGACAGGGTAGAGGAGGTAGGTCAAGATAAAGGCCAGGATCAGTGGGCCAATAATAGCCCGAAACTGCACCAATAAAGCCGCCACGACGCCAATCAAAGTTAACCCTACCACCGTTTTGGTCATCGGGCTCCAGCGGGGGGAAGAGGCAGGTAATTGCTCACTCATCGGCTTATGCCTCAGGGGTACGGTTGTGAGCCCTACCTGGCAGCAGGCGCTTCCACCAACGGGGGTTAGGTGGCGGCAAAGGAGGCGCGACGCTGCCAGGGAAAGGCTCCAGATCGAACAAATTGGCGTAGATGTAGCGTCCCAGCACCCGCGCTGAGGCGATGGTAGGCGCAGCCAGGAAGATGCCCAGCACACCAGCCAGCACTGCCCCGGTGACGATGCCCAGGATCACGACCAGGGGTGGTAAATGCACGCTGCGCCCAATGATGCGCGGAATGAGATAATTCAGGTCGAATTGCTGGTACATCAGGTGCAGGCCGATCACAAGCAGCATAAAAGCCCAATTGGGTATGGGCAGCCAGGTTGAGCCGGCGAAAAGGGCCAACAGTGAGGCTGTCAGCAGCCAGATGCCATGGCCAATGCTGGGTAGGAATTCCATCAGGCCGGCGAACACCCCCATAGCCAGGGTGAAAGGCAAGCCCAGAATGAGGCCGATAAGCGTAAAAAGCAGCATAACCACCAGGGCCAGTACCAGTTGCCCGCGGAAGAAAGCCGCCCAAATCTGACCAATCTCCTCGCGCAGGCGGATGTAATCCTGACGATAAGGGAGCGGCACCAGAGCCTCTAACCAGGATTGCAAAGTCGGCCCATCTTTGACCAGGTAGAACGAGACCACCAGGATGAAGATCACCCACACTACCGAAGAAATAACCTCGACCGCCAGGCTCAGGGTTTGCCCAAAGACGGGTTGTAAAAGTCCCTGGAATGAGCCAATCGCCTGTCGCAGCAAGACGTCCAGGTCAACCGTGCGTCCGGCGATGATGTATTTATTCCCCAACAGGGTTTCGAGGGAGAGTAAGTAGCGCTGGATGTCGCTGGATAGGTTGATGAATTGAGAGGCCAGGGGTGGGATCAGGATGGCCGGCAGGGTGATTAATAGCCCCAGAGTTAGCAGATAAGCCAGTAGGGTTGCCAGCCCACGCCGTAATCTCAGGCGCCTCTCGAGGGCGTTTGCCAGAGGTGAGAGCACATATGCCAGGATCAGCGCCAGGATCAGCGGGGGCAAGATCAGGCTGAAGCGGAACAGGAGATAGATGAAAAGCGCCAGCAGAAGCAGGCTGAAGGTCATTTTGGTTTGGGGTGACCAGCGCAGGCGCTTGTTTTCCATCTCCCCGCTCGGTAGACCGCCTATTTCAAAAAGAATGACAGGATCACCAGAAGAAGGAAGAAGGTCCCCGCCAGTGTACCGATACGCTTCAAGTCCTTAATCACGTAGGTGTAGTCAGGGTTAAACTGACGTTCATAGGTGCGCCGTCCGCTTGGGCTGGAGGCTGGTTTGAACGGGCTGGCTGAGGCGGCCGGCTGCATTGCCTCGGTTGAGGCCGCTCGGCTCCGCGGGGTTTGTCGCCGTTGTGATCGTTTACCTTTAGGGCTCATATTTTTTCTCTCCGGTTCAAAAATTAGAACAAGCGCAATTTCATTGTCCACCGCTGCCTTGCAAGCGGGCGGTGACGACAATGCGCTGGTTGTCAACTAAATAAGGATAACATGAAATCAGGGTGAGGGTAGGTTCTTTTGTGGGCGCCATGACGTCCACTTCCGTTGGCTCGACGATCTGGGTCTGCACGACAAGGTAGGTGTATGAGCGTTGGTTGGTGAAGATGATCACCGCATCGCCCGCTTTGAGTTGATCCAAATCGCGAAAGATCTCACCGAAAATATCATTGTGGGCAGAGAGCACCATGTTGCCCGCTTTGCCGGGGTCGGCGGAGGGGATATGCTGCCCTACGCCTTTTTTCAGTTGCTCCCAACCATCCCCTTGTACCACCGGGGCATCCACGCCGATGGTAGGGATCTGAATGCGCACCGCCTGCTCTGGGCCGGGGGTGGGGATGGGTATATTGGCAAGCGATTGCACCAATGGACGCAGATGTTCCGGGATTTCGGCCTCGTTGGGGCGCGCTCCACCAGCCGAAGTGGGCGGTGTGTGGCCCGAGGGCAACACCACAGCCATGATCAGGGGTGTAGGGGTCAAGTTAGGCTGCTCCAGGGCAGAGGCCACCTCTCGATTTAGATCTTGAATCAGGCGCAAACCGTTGAAAAGCACAAAAAGAAAGCCTACTACCGCGCTGACCTCCACCAGGAGCAAAAAAGCGTCTAATATGCGCTTGCCTTTGGCCGGCTGCTCAACCCCCTCTGCCTCTTCATCGGGCAGGGCGTCGCTATGCATTTTGTCCAAAGAGTAATCCACCTCAGGGCTGAGGAGCAATGCACGCCCGCTGCGGCGGTAGCGTTCCAGGTGCTCCTGACGGGCGGCGCGGCGCTTTTCGATCAGAAGCCAGCGCAATTCTTCTACTGTGAGGTCTTCTATAGAGCGCTTTTTGCCCACAGCAAAAAT
>JBBILY010000003.1:5046-18097 GCA_037444705.1 Chloroflexota bacterium
GGATCGTGTACGAGGCGAAGCATTGTCCGAGTCCGATCGAGTACTACCCGAATTCCATTCTGGTGATGTCGCATTCGAAGGATCTCGGGCTGGCGGGCGAGCGAATCGGCTACGTGGCGGTGCACCCGCAGGCGGCGCAGGCCTGTGTCTGGGCCATTTTCAGTTGGTTATTCCGTCAAGCGGGTTTTACTCGGACCATCAGTACATATTGACACAAAGGCTGTTTCTTTGTATAGTAATGCCAAACCTGTTTAACGGTATTGTTTTTGCATTTCGGGTGGGAAAAGTTATCGTATTCCAACTTGCTGGCGCTTGCTATCTATAGGTAGTTTAGGAGAGGGTCAAGATAAGCGTTTGTTGGGTGGCAACAGCATTTCACATCACGGGAGCTTTACCCATGGTACAGGAGACACTGGACAACGGAACTCTGCTTGTCGAAGTTGAAAGACTTTTGGGCTCTAATCTTCGCTTTCCTTACGCTTGTGGCTGCTTTGAGGGATTTTGCTCTGGCTATACTGGGTGGTGAGCAGATACTTTAAATGCTCCGCGCTCCCTTCGTTTGTGGTTTTCTAGTTGACTATGGGCCGGTTCACATCCAAAGCCATGGCCAAAAACAAAGTGATATTGCAATGGACAAGTCTGACGATCCTGCTGATTGCCGGTTTCGCAAATGGTGTATGAATAAGGGCCTGGCTCGAACAGCACACCTCTGGCTGCGCAGACTATGCCCTGCGGATCACCTTGCCGTTGACGGTTCCAGGGTTAGAGCCGATGCTATCGAAGTGCGAGGAACCCTGCAGGGCAATCCCCCCGATGGCAGCCTCGTGCTCTTTGTCCGCTCACAAGATGGCACACTCAACTGGCTCCACTTTCCCCCGATAGAGACGAGCCCGATTATGAGGATATGGAAAGGTTCTGCCACCGTCCTGGCCAGAGACAATCCACTGACTTACAGCACAGCTATTGCTTTCTTGGAGAGTCCGGCCGCGCCCTGCTTGCGCGGTATCAAAAGATGGGCTGCGAAACCGACCACTGGCCCGGTATCGAGTTCTTGGCAGATGAGATCCAGATGTGCGATGAAGTCTCCATCACGCGCGCCCTGATTGGCAAACACGTCATTCGAGTAGATAAGGAGGCGACGATGACCGCATAAAGCCACACCTTCAGGTAAAAGCGTACACGATTAACCTTTCTTTCATTCACAGGAGGACAAAATGACCAGGAACAAGATTTCCCTGATCGCAGTGCTTGCCCTCCTGTTGATAGGGCTGGTGCTCGCACTGTGGCTTTTGCCTTTGGACAGCGCCCGCGCCAACCCCGGCATCCTCTACGCCGCGCCGACAGCGCGGGGCAGTGGCAATTGCTCTTCGTGGGCCAACGCCTGCACCCTGCAGACCGCCCTGGCCCAGGCCGTCTCCGGCGACGAGATCTGGGTCAAGGCCGGCGTGCATTACCCCGGCGCGGCCGGCAACCGCAGCGCCACCTTCACCCTGAAGAACGGCGTGGCCCTCTACGGCGGCTTTGCCGGCACCGAGACCGCCCGCGACCAGCGCGACTGGCAGGCCAACAAGACCATCCTCAGCGGTGACATTGACCAGAACGACATCAACGATGTCGGCAACTTTATTGCCGAGGACTGGAGCCACATCCTCGGCGAGAATGCTTACCACGTCGTCACAGCCAGCAGTGTGAACAACACCACCGTACTAGATGGCTTCATCATCACCGCTGGCCAGGCGGATGGCGATTCACCCCACAGTTATGGCGCCGGGATGTACAACTCTGGGAATCCAATCCTAATGAATATAACATTCTCCGGCAACTATGCCGACGATTTTGGCGGCGGGATGAGCAACGACTTCGCCAATCCAACGCTGACCAATGTCACCTTCTCCGGCAACTCGGCAGGGTATTCGGGTGGCGGAATGGAAACTTTTGTGGCAGCCAAACGCTGATCAATGTCACCTTCTCCGGCAACTCGACCACCTATGGCGGCGGGATGTACAACTCTGGCATATATGGAGGAGGCGACTCAACACTGATCAATCTTATCTTCTCCGGCAACTCGGCTACGCAAGGTGGCGGGATGTACATTAACGTGAGCGCCCCAAAAATAACTAACGCGGTCTTCCATAACAACATTGCCAGCGATGTTGGTGGGATATACATCAGGGGAAGTTGGCCTGAGTTGACCAATGTCACCTTCTCCGGCAACCAGGCAACGAACCTGGGAGGCGGCGTGTACAATGGATCCCGCCCTTATGGTTTTGATAGCGAAACTACGCTGGCCAATGCCATCCTGTGGGGCGATGTTGGAGAGGAAATCTATAATGACAGCACCAGTGTAATCACAGTGACCTACAGCCTTGTGCAGGGCGGCTGGCCTGGTACAGGCAATATCAATGCCGACCCGCTTTTTGTGGATGCCCCAAGCGGCAACCTGCGCCTGAAGTCCGCATCACCCGCAATTGATGCCGGGAACAATGCTGTAGTACCTTCTGGGATCGTCACGGATCTGGATGGTAACCCGCGCTTTGTGGATGGCAACGGAGATGGCAATGTAGTAGTGGATATGGGAGCATATGAGCGCCAAGATGCAATCGCGCCCACCGTGGTTTCCATCGTGCGGCTGGACGCCAGCCCGACCAATGCCGCCAGCGTGCGCTTCCGCGTCACCTTCAGTGAAGCCGTGAACGGCGTGGATGCGGGCGACTTCAGCCTGACCGCGACCGGCATCAGCGGCGCGAGCGTGACTGGCGTGAGCGGCGACGGGGCGGTGTACACCGTCACCGTAGGCACGGGCAGCGGCGCTGGCACCCTGCGGTTGGACGTCCCCGCCACGGCCACTATCACCGACCTGGCAGGCAATCCCCTGAGCGACCTGCCCTACACGAGTGGTGAAGCATATATGGTCAGAGCGAGTTTTATCTATCTTCCGCTGGTGTTGAGAAACACACCGTAGAAGAAGCCCCACCCGCAGGCTTGCGATTGAGCCTGCGGGTGGGTGGAAATCAAGGAATGGCGATGGCTGAGAAAGGAGCAACAGACGCTGCCAAAGACTCGTTTACCGCCCTACCCGCGCCTCCACCTGACACCGTTCCACGGCGCTCCATGTGCGGCTGACTCGGTATCGTTAGTACAGCGCTCTCGCCCCTTCAGAACAAAATGCAAAGGAGCAATGATTGAGCCAGATGGCTAGAAACATAGATATATGGTATTGGTTTACTGTCCCTATTGCCGTTTTAATGGCGATTGCCTCGGGCAGCGGAGTGTTCATCAGCGCTCTTTATCGCGACACGCCGAATCTTGTAGCCCAGGCAATAGGTCAGGATGTTGTTACGCTTGTGGTGGTCTTCCCCACTCTGGCCATTAGCGCGTTTCTCGCCAGTCGTGGTTCTCAACGCGCACGACTGATTTGGTTAGGGGGGTTGGTTTATACAGTGTATACCTATGTCGGTTACGCATTTGCTGTCCGCTTCAACTCGCTGTTCCTGGTTTATGTTGCCTTGCTGGGATGTTCGACCTATGCTTTGATCGGTGGTCTCGTGACGACGGATTGGGCTGGGGTCAAGGCGAGCTTCACAGAACGAACACCTGCCAAAGCGGTAAGCATCTTTCTGGGGGTAATAGCGGTTCTTTTCTATTTGCTTTGGTTATGTGAAGCGGTCCCCGCTTCACTTTCGGGGAATCCCCCTCAAAGCCTGATAGACGCTGGAACGCCGACCAACTTTGTGCAGGTGCTTGATATGGCCTGGCTGCTTCCCGCAATTGCCATAGCGGCTGTCAGTCTGTGGCGTAAACGACCTTTAGGATACACGCTTGCAGGGGCATTGCTGACCCATGTTGTGCTTCTCACATTGGCGATCCTTTCAATGATAGTGTTTATGGTACGCGCAGGTCAGCCAGTAGTTGTCCCACAAGTGGTGATTTACGGTGTATTGTCTGCCGTCAGCATTGGAATATTGATCGTATATTTGAAGAACTTGAAGTCGTTGCCCATCCCAACGCCGTAGACCGTCACAAGGGGTGCACAATGCCTATCCTTCTCGCCTTAATTCTGTTTGGGCATGGTTTGGCCCATCTACCAGGTTTCATAGCATACTGGAAACTGGCTGACCTTAAGGAAATACCTTATAAGACCACCCTCCTTGCCGGCAATATTAATGTCGGCGATTGGGGAATCCGAGTGTATGGATTCCTGTGGTTGGTAGCAGCGTTAGCATTTACAGCTTCCAGCATCGGAACAGGCGCACGGCTTTCTTGGTGGCAGTCGCTAACCTTGATGACTTCGGTTTTCTCTCTCCTTCTTTGCATCGTCGGCTGGCCTGAAGCGCGATTTGGTTTGTTCATCAACCTGGCCCTCATCGCATTCTTGCTGGCGAACAAGCAAACGGGTTGGTTGCCATGACTGCAATCTACGACGCACAACCGCTCGAGGCCATAGTTGGCCACTGCAGAAAAAAATCATCACAGCCACAACCCAGGTTGCTGAACGGGAATACTGCCATCGCTAGCCTCTCCAAGGTGGGTGAGTGAAACCTATCCCCCACCCGCCCCTCCTCCGATGATCCCCCCTTCGGTCAGGCGGCGCAGGTCACTTAGAGCCGCCTCGACCTCTTGGGGAGTCAGTGGACGCTGCTGCTCACGGTGCATGAGCAGGCCGGCGGAGGCCTTCTCTATGGCCACCTGGCGAATGCTGAGATCACGCGCCAGGGCCTCTTTGACCAGGGCAGCCCCGGCGGCATAGCCGATGAGGGGATTGAGAGCGGTGACCACGATGGCATTTTTCGCCAGCCAGCCTTCGGCTTTGGCACGGTTGGCTTGCACCCCCAGCACACACTTCTCGGTAAAAGCCCGCACTGCCCCGATCGTCACGTGCATGGCTTCAAACAGATTGTGAGCGATGATGGGCATCATCACGTTGAGTTCCAATTGCCCCGCCTGGGCAGCCAGAGCTACAGTTAGATCACAGCCTTGTACGTGGAACATGGCCATATTGAGCATTTCGGCCATAACCGGGTTGACCTTGCCTGGCATGATGCTGGAGCCCGGTTGCACTGCCGGCAGGCGGATTTCGTCCAGGCCGGTGGCTGGGCCTGAGGCGAGCAAACGAAAGTCATTGGCAATGCGCGTCAGGGTAATGGCTAGGGTGCGCAGGGAGGCGGAAAAGTCGGCCACGTCGGCCATGGATTGCATGGATTCGAACAGGTTGTCTGAGGCATAGAGTTCCAAAGAGGTCAACTCAAAAAGGCGTCGCACCATGCACCGATGATATTCTGGATGGGCGTTTAAACCAGTGCCGACGGCCGTGCCGCCGATGCCCAGGCGGCGTAGCCCCTCGGCGGCGCGCTGAATGCGCTCGGCGTCACGCTCCACAGCGCGGGCGTAAGCCCCGAACTCCTGGCCCAGGCGGATGGGCACAGCGTCTTGCAGGTGGGTGCGCCCGGATTTGACGATGTCGTCGAACTCAATTGCCTTCATTTTCAAAGCAGCGGCCAGGTTGCTCACCACTTGCAGCAACTCATCCAGGCGCCACAATGCCCCCAGGCGAATAGCGGTGGGGATAGTATCGTTGGTGGATTGGGCCATGTTGACGTGGTCATTGGGGTGTACCAGGTATTCGCCCAACTTTCCACCCAGAATCTGGGTGGCGCGGTTGGCGATGACCTCGTTGACGTTCATGTTGTGGCTGGTGCCGGCGCCAGCCTGAAAATGATCCACCACAAACTGGTCATCCCAGCGACCTTCGATCACCTCTTGCGCCGCCTGGACGATGGCTTGAGCGCGTAGCTCATCTAAGAGACCCAGATCGCGGTTGACCTCGGCCGCGGCGCGCTTAATAGTCGCCATAGACCAGATGAAGGCGCGCCACGGACGCAGACCCGAGACCGGGGAGTTCATCACCGCCCGCTGGGTCTGACCGCCATATAAAGCCTGTGCTGGGACCTCTACTTCACCCAGCGAATCGCGTTCGATGCGAGTGGATTGATCCATTGTCCAACCTCAAATGCAGGGGGATATATAGAGTTATTTTACCCGATATATTGATATTGATGGCTCGCGACTTCCTTTACCTCCCTTCTGCTCTGCTTGCCTTTCCTCGCGTTTTGTGCTACAGTATTTTAGGCAGGCTTCATCAACATGGACGAACGTTTCTTCATGTACCTTCTTCCCATCCTATGAACGCTTCTCAGTCTTTCCTGCTCGCGATTGATCTTGGCACCTCGGGGCCTAAAGTGGGCTTGTTTACTGCCCAGGGCGACCTGGTGGCTTATGAATATCAACCTGTGCCTTTGCACCTGCTGCTAGGGGGTGGCGCAGAGCAAGCCCCGGCCGATTGGTGGCAGGCCATATGCACTGCCACGCGGCGCCTGTTAGCCCAACGTCTGGTCCCCGTCGAGCGCATTCTGGCGCTCTGCTGTACCTCGCAGTGGTCGGGCACAGTGGCGGTAGATGCCGAAGGCCAGCCCTTGATGAATGCCATCATCTGGTTGGATACGCGTGGTGCGCCTTATATCCGTCGCGCCTTAAGGGGATTTCCCGAAGTTCAAGGTTACAACCTGGGGAAACTGTTAGCCTGGTTGCGCCTGACGGCCGGCGTGCCCGGCCAGGCGGGCAAGGATTCAATTGCCCATATCCTCTACATACGCCATGAATATGCGGAAATCTATCGCCACACCTTTAAGTTTCTCGAGCCCAAGGATTATATCAACCTGCGCCTGACGGGCAAATTTGCGGCCTCATACGATTCAATTGCCCTGCATTGGGTGACCGATAACCGCGATCTGCGCCGTGTGGATTATTCCCCTCGGTTGCTGCGCCTGGTGGGGCTGGAGCGGGAGAAATTGCCCGATTTGAAGCGCGCCGTGGACATTCTGGGAACGCTGACCCCGCAGGCCGCTGAAGAATTGGGCTTGCCTCCCTCTGTGCAGGTGGTGATGGGTACACCCGACCTTCAGTCCGCTGCTTTGGGTTCGGGTGCGGCGGGAGACTTTGAAGCCCATCTGTACATTGGGACTTCTTCCTGGATTGCCTGCCATGTGCCCTTCAAGAAAACTGACCTGCTGCATGGCATTTGTTCCTTGCCCTCAGCCATCCCTAACCGCTATCTGGTGGCGGATGAACAGGAGACTGCAGGGGCTTGCCTGACCTTCCTGCGCGATAACATCCTTTTTCACACGGATGAACTGCTGACGCAGGCCGCAACGTCCGAGATTTATCAGATCTTCGATCGCATGGCTGCCCGTGCCCCGGCCGGCAGCGGGGGCTTGATTTTCACTCCCTGGTTATACGGTGAGCGCACCCCGGTGGACGACCGTAATTTGCGCGGGGCATGGTTCAATCTCTCGCTGCGCACCACGCGCGAGCATTTGATCCGCGCTATCTATGAAGGCGTGGCTTACAATACCCGCTGGCTGTTGGGCTATGTGGAGAAATTTGTTGGGCGTTGTTTTCAAGCCCTCAATGTCGTCGGCGGCGGCGCCAAATCTGAAATTTGGTCTCAGATTCTGGCCGATGTGTTAGAGCGCCCGATCCGTCAGGTGAAAGATCCCATCCTGGCAAATGTGCGCGGAGCGGCCTATCTGGCAGCCGTGGCGCTAGGGGTTCTCAAGTTTGAAGACCTCTCCGGGCGCACCCCGATTGCGCATACTTATACCCCCAACCCTGACACTCGCCCCATTTATCGCGCTTTATTCCGCGAGTTCTTAGAGATTTACCGTCGCTGCGCCCCGCTTTACGCTCGCCTCAACCGTGGCCCTGAATTTGAGGCATCTTGATCGTTTCTTGCTTTTGCCTCCTGCTACTTGTAACTTATCCCTCGCTTTCGGCTCTTTCCCCTGGTATTCACGCGGCGCCAACTTCATTGCGGCAAGCGCGCTACCAGGCTGGCCACCGCCCGCCGATGGCCACCACAACCCTCCTCCCAGCCCTCACGATAAACCAGGATCTCCCAGGTGGCAAAAGCCTGGGCTAATTCACCCGGCCGCAGAAGGTAGAGCGGGTCAATCTCGGGGTGTATGAGGCGCATTTCTTGAGTCAATGTCTCGAAAAAGAGCACACCTCCCGGACGCAGAGCGCGACGATATTGTGGCCACAGATCGCGTTGCAGGTAATAAAAGTTCAGGATGACATCGAAGGTGTGCTCTGGTAGGTGAAAGCAGGTGAGATCGGCTAAAACCGCCATTAGGGTAGGCAGGCGTGCTTTAGCCTGGCGCAACGCTACCCAGGAGATATCCACTCCAATCACACGCAGGCCGCGTTCCAGCAAAAATGCGGCATTGCCTCCCAGGCCCATGGCTACGTCGAGGGCCAGCCCGCTGGAAGGCAGGTAGGCAGCGTTTTCCACCAAAAAGGGACGCGGCTGCGTAAAGGTGGCATAGCGCGCCTCAAACTGATAGCGAGCATCCCAGCGCTCGGCGTCCGTTTGGGGCATGGGTTATCCAGTCAATCGCTCCAGTTTCATCCCGACCTCACGCCACTGCACCCTGGAGATGCCTAATTTCTGGCGAATTTTGTCGCGCTCCATGCCCGAGCGCCAGTCGTTCAAGGCACAAGTCCAGCGGCACATATCGAAGGATAGATGCTTGCTCAGCCCGGCTTCCTGGCCAATATCCTCCAGGAGATATTCAAGGCGGCGCGGCGACCAGGGAAAGAGGCGGTCGGTCAAGGTATATTGGGCGCGATATTCGTGGTAGGCTGCCACCCAGGCTTCAGGCAAGGCGATTTTGCGCTCTTTATAGCGATACTGCGGGCTGGCGTAGCGCACGAAGAGCAGAGGTCCGTCCGGCGCCTCAAGGTCTACGTGGTTAGGGCTGAGCGCCAGGCACTCACCTTTTTTAATGCCTGTGGCGAGCAATAGTGCTACCAGGGTATAGGGGCGTGCATCAGGGCGAGAAGCGCGCCGATGGGCGTCGGCTGCCTGAAGCACAGCCTCGGTCTCCTCCGAGGTGAGCACCTCGGGCAACGGGCTGAGCACTGAGCGTTGTGCCACTTTCTCGGCCGGGTCCACCAGGATGACGCCATTCCTGTGCAGCCAGCGGAAAAAAGCCTTGACCGCGGTGATGCGTCGCGCCAGAGTTTTGGGGCTACAGGGCACACCCCGTCCGCCTTGCAACCATTCCAGAAAGTGATTCAGGTCAGTAGTGGTGATGGCTCCTAAGGGGCGATCCGGAGGTAAATAATTAGCCAGCAAGCGCAAATCGGCGACGAAAGCCTTGACCGTGTGTGGCGAGTTACCTTGATCTTCCAGGTAAATGCGCCAGGCATTAAGCGTGGGGCTAAGCAGGGATTGGGCAGTGATGTGAGCCGAAGCAGGTTCAGGGGTCATCTTTCTCTATCCTGTAGATTGCGTATAGGTGTTGCGTGTAGTTTAACAGGAGTGAGGGATAATGTCAATGGCGTCTATCCCCTACCCTGAAGCCCTTAAGGTTTGGCGCGGGTAACGATGGCGGGTGGGGCCGGTCGAGACCTTCGCCCACTACAATCTTTTCGATTTCCTGGCCTTTCTCATTGATAAAGTGGAATGTAAGGGATATCTTGTCCACCAGCCTATCGGATTGGACCAATTGCACCCCCTTTTGAGTGGAGATGAAAGTGGTCACTCCCCATACGCTTGAGGTCCATGATGCAATGGAATAACAGGTCGTCGCTTCGCCCCAAATCTCGTAGTAACCCTCTCGCCTTGTACTGTGACCATCTCCCTTATGGGCAGCGGGGCTTTCGCTCTGCATGTAGCCAATAAGACGATAAAGATTGCCAGGCAGCGGCTCGTCTTGAGTGTGCTCCTGAGCAATCTTTACCCTCCTACAATGTGGATTTTCACCACGTAACGGGGTGTGCCTTCGTACCATTGGCGCACCGCGGCTTCACCATACTTGTGGCGAAACATGTCTGTAACCTGCATAATCAAATCTGGATTTTGGGGGTCTGCGAGTGGCTAAACCTGCCCTTGGAAGGTATGATTCCCAACGCGCAAAGTTACAAGAGGGTTGTGGCTCAAGTTCTGATACCAGTGTGTCCCGCGACCATGGTGGCGCGCGTGCGCCATCAGATAGACATAGCCCTCGGCGTAGGCATACCACAATTCCACCGTATGGGCTTTGCCGCTTTTGTGCCCGCGGGCAGTCAGATATAAGTATTGGTTTTCTCGCAGCAGGCTATCGTCAGAAGTAAGCATGACATACATTATATAGCGAAATTGCAGCCTGTCATTCGCCAACCGTGGCCTGCATCATGCTATAATCATTTTCGGAGTGCCCATGGCCCGTCCCTCAGTTAAAAATGATCGTAAAAAATCGTCGGGATCGCCAAAGAAGCCATCCTCGGCTGGCGCCAAACCTCCATCCAACTCGTCACGTAATGTGCCCCCTGGCAAATCGCGGCGAGCCTCACCTCCAGCCTCGGCTAAATCATCTGGGCGCCCTCGCCCAGAGCCGCGCCCCAAACCTGCGCTCGTCTCTGGTGGTCTTTCCCTCGATCGAAAATTAGACTTCCTGGGGGTAGGGCTGACGTTGGTCGGTCTGCTCACTCTGTTAAGCCTGCTCTCTACCAATCACAATGTTTTGAGCGGCAGTTTGGTAACTTTCTTACAGCGGGGATTTGGCTGGGGCATCTACCTCCTGCCCTTGGCATTGATGGCTATGGGCTTGTGGCTGGTTCTGCGCAATTTCGAGCGTGTTCCAATCCCATCTATAGAGCGTGTCCTTGGCCTGGGTTTGCTTTACTTCAACCTGCTGGCGCTGCTCCACTTTCTCCTCTTCCCGCAAACCCGGCAGGTTGCTCTGAGCCTGGCGGCACAGGGCAAAGGCGGGGGCTATCTGGGCGCGTTGGCGCTGGAGGCGTTACGCCTGACCCTAGGGCTGGGCTGGTCAGCGGTGGCGCTTCTGGCGTGGCTGTTGATTTCCCTGACCCTGACCTTGGATCGCTCGCTGTCAGACCTGTTTCAATGGCTGCCTGGCTTGTTGGGACGCTTGCAGGATGCCTGGGATGAATTTCGCCTACGTCGTGCCTCGGGTGAGACTTCACCCCTGGCTGACTTCATCCCGCTGCGACGCGAAGCGGACCTTACCATTGAACGGGAAACCACACCTGGCGGTGGGCTAACCTCCCCTGCCCTGGCTGAGGCGATCAGCACTAAAACCTGGGTGTTACCCAAGATTGATGACATCCTGGAGGTCGGCGGTAAAGTCACCTATGATGACGCCTATGATCAGCAACGCGCCCAAGTGATTGAGGAGACCCTGGCCTCTTTTGGAGCCCCAGCCCGTGTGGTTGAAGTCAGCCGTGGACCCACGATCACCCTCTTCGGAGTTGAGCCGGACTTTGTGGAGTCACGTGGAGGGCGGATGCGGGTGCGCGTGGGCAAAATTGCTGCCCTGGCGGACGATCTAGCGCTGGCGCTTTCGGCGCCCTCCATCCGCATTCAGGCTCCTGTACCCGGCAAGGGCTATGTAGGCATTGAGGTGCCGAATGAGGAAATTTCCTTGGTCGCCTTGCGCGATGTCATTGAAAGTGAAGCCTTTCGCCGTCTGAAATCCCCCTTGCGTTTTGCTCTGGGTCAGGATGTGGCTGGTAATGCTGTGGCGGCGGACCTGGCGGCCATGCCTCATCTGTTGATTGCTGGAGCAACAGGATCGGGTAAATCCGTGTGCGTTAACTCGCTGATTACCTGCCTTTTGTTGCATAATACCCCTGACGATTTGCGCCTGATCATGGTGGACCCAAAACGGGTGGAATTGACCGCCTATAATGGCATCCCTCACCTCCTGGCACCAGTGGTCGTAGAACTGGAACGTGTGGTTGCGGCACTGCAGTGGGTTTTACGCGAGATGGATCAGCGTTACCACAAACTGGCTCAAGCCGGTTGCCGCAATCTGAAAGATTACAACGCTCTATTGGAAGAGCGCGGCGAGAAGAAACTGCCTTATCTGGTGGTTATCATTGACGAACTGGCAGACTTGATGATGCTAGCACCCGATGAAACCGAACGCACCATCACTCGCCTGGCGCAATTAGCGCGTGCCACTGGTATCCACCTGGTGATCGCTACGCAGCGTCCCTCTGTAGACGTGGTTACTGGCCTGATCAAGGCTAACTTTCCAGCCCGCATCGCTTTCGCTGTGGCTTCAGGTGTTGACAGTCGCGTTATTTTAGATCAACCCGGCGCTGAACGTCTGCTGGGGCGCGGGGATATGCTCTTTCAAGCACCCGATGCGGCTGCCCCGGTGCGTTTGCAAGGCACTTTTGTCTCAGATGCGGAGATACAACGTCTGGTGCAATATTGGCAGTCCCTGGCGGGGGTGGTGGCGCCCGCTCAAACGGCCATCGGCGGCGCGGTGGATGCTCTGCCGCCAGGCATCCCTCTGAAGCAAATGCCCCTTTGGGACGAGATCGAATCCGAGTCCGAAAAAGATCCGCTCCTGGATGAGGCGATAGACCTGGCGCGGCGTCAAGGGCGGGCTTCGATCTCGATGCTGCAGCGCCGTCTGCGCATTGGCTACACACGTGCCGCGCGTCTGATCGAGATTATGGAAGAGAAGGGCATTGTTGGCCCGCCAGACCCCAGTACCGGGACACGCCAGGTGCTGGACTATGGCGCCGCTGCTCCGCCACTAGAAGAGCAAGGCGATTAAACTGGCTCCGGGGGGAGAGGGCACTGGACTTTTCTGAGGCTAAAATTTTCCTTTCCAGGGTATAATTTTCCCAGAGGAATTTATGCCATTCTCTGTTTCGGACTTTCGTGATTGGTTAAGTATTCTCTACCAGCACCCCGAGTGGCGCGAGGAACTGCGGCGCATAGTGCTTACAGACGAGATCCTCACCCTGCCCACGGTTGTTCGCGAGTTGGCCGAAGCGCAGAAGCGCACCGAGCAGCGGGTGGAGGAACTGGCTGCGGCGCAGCGCGAGTTAGCCGAAGCTCAGCGCCGTACTGAGCAGCGCGTAGAGGAACTGGCTGCGGCGCAGCGCGAGTTAGCCGAAGCTCAGCGCCGTACTGAACAGCGGGTGGAGGAACTGGCTGCGGCGCAGAAGCGCACCGAGCAGCGGGTGGAGG
>JBBILY010000003.1:18197-51073 GCA_037444705.1 Chloroflexota bacterium
GCTGCGGCGCAGAAGCGCACCGAGCAGCGGGTGGAGGAACTGGCTGCGGCGCAGATGCGTCTTGGCACTGCGGTGGGTGAATTACAGCGCGCTTTTGGCGCGACCGTCGAGGAGGAAGCAGCCAGCGTGGTGGAAGTGGTTTTACGCCGTAAGGGCTACCGTATCTTACACCCTCCGTATTCCCTCGCCTTGGATGGCGAAATTGATGTGGTGTTGCCCGTAGAAAGCCCCGCGGGTCAAAAACTGTGGGCGGTTGTAGAGGCTAAGGCTCGCCTCAGCCGGCGTGACCTGCTCGCCTGGGCTCAGCGTATGCGTTCGGCAGAATGGCACAAACAATTGGCAGAAAAGGGGTGCAGCGGACCCTATTTGGTTTACGCCTACAGTATTCGCAGCGATCTGGGGGCGCAAGAAGTGGCGGAAAAGGAGGGCATTGGCCTGCTCAAGAGTGATGGAGAGATCCTGCCTCCGGGAGAGCCGGTTGAGCCAATGCACACTTCATAACTGTTGTCGCGCCGGGTTTTCTCACGCTTATATTGACCTTTTGCCTCAGGGCCGTATCACAAACGTCTGTCCAGCGCTGTTACCCTGCACCTCGGGGAAATAGAACTGCCAGGCTCGCGCGAGCAGTACGCGGTATTCACCCGCTTGCAGGATAACCAGGATATAGGTCAGCTCATACGTGCCTGCAGGCAGATAATCGGCAGCCCAGGCAATATGGTCATCGTAGATACGGGAAGCATTGAAATACCACCAGCCCCACCCATCGCTGAAGGGCTGACGCGGATCGAATAGGGGAGCGCTCTGTTCCTCTTGCCTCAGGCCCTGTTGGCTGGTCTTCAAACTGGTATCCAACACTTCAGCGCCGGCGGGCAGATAGTCTTCGACTAAGAGATAGTAAGCCGCCTCTTCCAAGGTGAGGCTCAGGCGCACCAGGACGCGTTGTCCAGGGTGGGCTTCTTGAATTGGCGCGCATTCCCCTCGTGGACAGGCTTCTCCCAGCAAGTAATATGCCCGTTGTAGGCTAATGCCCCGGCTGAGAGAGGCTACCTCTTCCACCGGACGAAAGACATTTAAGGCGGCGCGATAGTATAGGCGCCCTGGGCCAGGATCGCGCTGTAGCCGAAGAGCGTTGGGGGCATTAGGATAGAGACTGCCCAGCGAAAGATCAGCGACCACCGGCGTACCTTCGGGGCTGGCTTGACCTGAAGCCAGGGGTACCCCGTTTAGATCAGCAGAGAAGATGAACGTACCGCCCAGTTCGCCGGTGCCGCGCATCACCTCAGCCAGAGCCATCAATGTCCACGCTGTACCATACGTAGAGCCCCAGGCGCCATCTGCCTGGCGCTGGGCCATCAAGTAGCGAACGGCGTCGGCCACCAAAGGTGAAGCAGCGTCTTTCTGTGCCAGGGCATAGAGCACCATGGCGCTGGTTGTAATGGGAGAGGTCATATTTTGCCAGGCAGAGGTTTCCTCTTCCCAGTGAACGCCCGTGGCTGAACGCTTTGCCGTGGCTTGCAGGTCAGAGAAGAGGGTGTGAGCCTCGGTGCTGCTGGAGACAAGGTTATCAAACGTCAAAGCCAGGAAGGCTTTAGCCCAAGGGCTGAGTTGATCGCGCACGTTGTAGAGAGCCTGCACCCCGGCCAGATCCCCCGCCTCAGCGTAAGCCAGAGCAAAATGGATGAAGACCAGGCGGTCCAGGCGCCAGTTTTCGGTGGTCATATTCGGGGTAATCAGGCCTGCGCGCAGGTAATCCACGGCGCGCTGCATTACACTCGGGCTGACCGTGATGCCCGAGGCGCGAGCGCGGCTTAAACCAAAAAGCACATAGGCGGTGATGTAAGGATCGCTAGTATTGCCACCCCACCAGGGCCAGCCACCATCCTCGTTCTGGCGGGCGATAAGGCGGCTCAAGCCCTGCTCCAGCGTGCGCTCCAGGCGCGCTTGCAAAGCAGGCGCTTGTACACCAAATTGTTGTAGGACGCGGTAGGTTTCCAAATTGGGGAGGAAGCGCGACAGGGTCTGCTCGGTGCATTCATAAGGGGAGTGTTCCAAAACCTCTAGAGCACCAAGGATGGCCCCTGCCAGGGAGGACGACATCTCCAGATGCAAACCGCCGCCAGTGGGATCGAAGGAGCGCGGCAGGCTGATCAGTTCCAAACGTTCGCCGCCCTCCTCCAATATACCGGAGGTGCTGAAGGTTTGGGGAGCCGTGTAGTGCAACACAGGCAGGATACCGAAGGCTGGGCGGGTGGCATCTCGGTACGTCTTATCACCTGCTTGGGCGGTGACGGAGGAGACAACATCTACCTCGGGTACATCCTGGACGGTGCCCCACCACTCCAGGCGTATGCGCCCGTTGGGTGGCAAGGCAACGGATTGCATCGCGCTGAGCGGATCATCCAGAACGAAGCCGCTGGCTTGCAAGCTCACTTCGGCTTGCAGGCTATCGGCAGTGTTGTTTTGCACCACTGCCGCCAGTTGCAGGTGATCGTTCACCACCAGAAAGCGCGGCGTCACCGGGCGGATCAGCACGTCTTTCGTAACCACCAATTCGACCTCCCCTTGCCCAACCCGCGTTTTATCAGCCACACCGCGTACCAACGCTTGCCAGGTGGTCAGGCTATCTGGCAGAGTGACTGTGACCTGGGCGCGCCCCTGAGCATCAGTCACGATCTCGGCATTCCAGTAGGCGGTATCTGGAAAACGTTCGCGCACCACTTGCGGAATAATCGCTTCCCCGCCGCCTCCACCGCGGCCGTCAAACGGAAGCCGGCGGCCGGCGTAGGCTGCCAAGGCAAGGCTCGTGCGCACGCCTAAAGGTTGTTGACCGTAAAAGTAGGACTCAATAGCAGGGACATTAAGATCGGCCAGGGCCAACACGGCTTTGTCTACCAGGGAGAGAGAAAATTCGCCCTGCACGGGTTGACCCGCCTGGTCGGTGACTTGAATTTCCAGGGTCACATCTTCGCCGGGGCCGGCGCGCGGTGGATCGCTGATCACGGTCACATTTAGAGTCTGTTCTATGGGTGATACAGGCAGATTGAGATACCCCTGACGGAAATCGGGGTTTCCAGCCTCATCGCGCCCAAGTAAAGTCACCGCCACATACACATTTGGGGCTTCGTCGGCGGTCAGTGGGAGGTTCAATGTGCTCCCGCCTGGCTCCAGGGTGATCACCTGGTGACGCAACACCAGGCCGCGCTCCAAGGTCACCAATGCCTGAGCGCTCTTACCCAAAGGATTGGGCACAAACACCTGGGCGCTCTCGCCAGGTTGATACCCCTTTTTATCTGCAACCAGGCGCAGACGCTGGAGAGGCAGATTAGGCCAAATAGCCTGGCCGGGACCACCCACCCACAGGTATATCTGCGTGCGCGCCCCACTACCGCTGACATCGAGTTGATAGGTGCCTGGCTCCGCAGGCACAAACGACAGGCGGGCTTGCCCTTGTTCGTTAGTCTCAAAGTCGGTGCTGCCGATAGGCGTATATTGCGGGGCGAATGTGGGCACGGCGTGGAGTTCTTCAGGCGGCGGCTCCTGACGTACCCAGACCACCTTCTGGAATTCAGCATGGAGCGCCCGCACCCCAGCCGGGTTGCCTTCCCAATCTACCACCTGCACCTCGAAGCCAGATGGCTCTTCGGCGCGCCCCACCCAGGCGTCAGGTCGCAAACCGATGTAGAAATCGGCTGGGTTGGCTTCGATGCTGGCGCGAGCGCTCACCGGCAAGCCGCTCTCGTCTTGAGCGCTCACCTCCAGGGTATAGCGCGTGCGCACATCGGCTGCCTGAGTGGGCAGTTCCAGTGATAGGTTACCCTGAGAGTCGGTGATGGCTTCTCCCTCAGTCACCAGGTTACCCAAGGGGTCGTAAAAGCCGGGAAAATAATAGAGGTCTAACCAGCGGGTGTCTTCGGCGCCCACCTGGTAGCCGGGCAAGTCGAAGTGGGAGGTTGCCGCATACAAAGCCCATTTAAGCGGCAGGTTACCAGCCGGGGCATCGAAGAAATAGCGTGCATTGATGTTGGCTTGCAGAGTCTGGCCCAGGCGAATTTGATCGGCGGCAAAGGACACCTGCAGGTTGATCTCGGGTTTGCGATATTCGGCTACGCGAAAGTTCACTGAGATGTTATATTCATCCAGGGGGCTGGCCAGGCGATAATCCCCCGGCGACGCTTCCATGGGCAGGGTGTATTCGCCGTGGGCGGTGGCAAAGGCAGAGAGGGGCAGATCGAAGCGGGCGATTTCCTCAGAGTAATTTTTATAGAGAATCAGGGGTAAACTGGCCAGGTCGGGGGTAGTATAGCGTCCATTGTAAGCCTGACGCACGATGGCGCGGAAATACACCGTTTGCCCGGGGCGATAGATGGGGCGGTCTGTATACAGGTAAGCCTTGAGATGGGGTCCGGTGTAGTCAACCGGTAAGCCGAAATTCCAGGCAGCCAGGCCGTAGTCCCAGGTGGAGAGCCCTAAGCCAAAGTGCGCCTCCCCAGGTTGACCAATCATGGTGTAATAGGTGGCATAGGGATCTTTGACGGGTGGAATCTCCCCGATAAAAATACCTTGAGCATCCGTTTGCCCCTGAATAAGCACTTCTCCCTGATCATTAAAGACGGTCACGGGTGCATTGGCTAGTGGGGTATCATCACTCAGGTTCACCGCCCATATCAGCGCCTGAGTGGCGCTGAGTTTGAAGGTGATGTGTACATCGCTGACAACTAACAGATATGGCCCTGGGTAATTGTCGGTAATTCTTGAGGTCAAACGCAAATGATATAATCCAGGGGTTAGGGGTTGGCGCTGTGGCGAAAGATCGAGATTCACCGACTGGGCGCGATTGGGGGTTATATCCAGGGACTGCGTCCAGGTGCGCTGGTCCGTAGCCCGGTAGGCATTGCGCGTGTCGTAGGAATTGGGCCCGCTAATCATAGCAAAGAAATCGCCCAGAGGAACGCTACCAAGACTTATAGTGACCTGGGGTAGATTAGTCACCTGAGCCTTCAGGCTGGCATCTCGAGGGGTGAGGAAAATCACATCCGGTCCGGTAGTAATCACCAGGGATGGGGGCAAAGGAGCGGTGCGAAAGTTCAGGGTGTAAGGTTGTTTCAGCCTCCCACCCCAGGGATCAGGCAGATCAGGGGAGAGGCTGAGGCTGTATTCTGTGTCGGGGGCGAAGTCACCATAGAGGCTGAGATAGCGCTCGTACTCATTCCACCAGGTATTCAGGTTGGGCACCGGGGGCTGAATCTGCACATGTTTCAACATGTCCTTGTCGGCGATTGGGCCGTTGAAGTAGATCAGGACCGTTTCGTAGGTTGGCAGGATGCCTGCTGAGATAGGTTGACTACCCACCACTGCCAGAGGCGCCACCGTGTGCAGGCGCGGTCTGTAATCCTGGTTCAAGGGAGTGCCTCCACGTGCCTGGGCTTGAGCGCCCAGTTCCAGGGTATACACAGTGTCACGTTGGAGTAATTTCGCCGGTTTAAAGGTGAGGCTGGTGTTATTTTCATCCCAAGTTATTTCACCAGCCACAGGGGTGGTATCCGCTTCCAACAGGCGGAAGTTGGCTGCCACGCTGGCAGGGTCCATCGGCATGTTAAAGGTCAGAGTAAACGCTGTATCCAGGCGAATGTCGCCGGCGGTGGGGTCAGGGTTAATGGAAACCAGGCGAGGCAAGGCGGTCGTGAAGGACCAGCCCTGGGTCGCCTCGAGCGGGCTGCCATCTACGCTGGTCAGATCAGGGTTCAATGAAACACTGTAGGTTTTGCCACCTTCCAGAGCCGGCTCAGGATAGAAAATGTAGGTACTGGTGTTCAGCCATTCGCCTCGCCCCTGGGCCTCGGGTTGCAGGGAGAAGGCAGGCGGCAACTCCTCTTGTGCAGCGCCTAAAGGCACAACTGGCAGGTTGAAGGCGGCTACTACGGCGGAGGTGGGGTCTACCTCGGTGCTGCCGGGTTCTGGTAAAGATTGCGCCAGGCGCAGGTAGCCCACAGTGCGGAAGTTCAGGCTCAGCGGCTGGGTTAGAGCCAGCCCTTTAGCCGATCTTGCGCTTGTATCTAGATTGAGGCTGATCTCACTCTCTGGAGGTAAGGGCGCCGCTGGCGCGAAGACCAGGGTTGCATCATCTCGCCAGGAGAATGCCCCTTGCACCTGAGGACGCAGACGCAAAGATGATTCGACTGAGGCGCGGTCCATGGGCTGGTTGAAATAAATGGTTATCGGGCGCTGCAAGGGCAGGTCGACCCCAGATGGAGGGTCGCTCTCTACAATGGCGGGCGGCAGCGGTTGCGGCGTCGGGGTGGGCGGTGGGAGAGTGGAGGTAAGGGTAGTGGTTGTGGTGGGGGCTGGGGTGGTTTTCTGGATTCTCGTCAGCAGGGAACACGCCAGAGACAGGAGCAGGACAAAAAGGGACGCATAGCACAGCCACCGCCACCAGGGGTGGCGGACCAGGGGCGACCGCAGGTGAATGTCCATCAATTTTTCTCCTGAAAAGAGGCAGGCAAAAAGCGTATAACGGCTTCCATAGATAGGATTATACTCTTTCCTGGTACAATTCTTAGATAGATCCCGCCCCGTACTACTTTCAAGGTATACTTTGTTGGCCAATGTTTTATTTAAAAGCGTCACTCTGAACCTTATTCTGAGCGATCTATGCTGATCCATTCTGCCTCACAATTGTTGACCCTGGCGGGCGGTCCTCAACGTGGCCGTGATTTGGGACGACTAAATATTATCCCTGATGGAGCCGTGCTCATCCAGGGTGAACGCATCGTCGCCGTCGGTAGCAGCGCTGAATTGCGCGCTGCCTATCCCAACGAGGTCGAAGTGGATGCCGCTGGAGGCGTGGTGATGCCAGGCTTTGTAGACCCCCACACCCACGCGATTTGGGCTGGGGATCGCGCTGCAGAGTTTGAAATGCGCTTGGCGGGAAAAACCTATCTGGAAATCCTGGCCGAGGGAGGTGGCATTCTATCTACTGTGCGAGCCACACGCGCAGCGTCGCTGCAAAGCCTCATCGAGCAGACGCGCCGCCGTCTGTGGACCATGTTCCAGTATGGCACTACTACCGCCGAAGTGAAAACTGGCTACGGACTGGATACCGCCACCGAATTGCGCCTGGTGCAGGCTTTGCTGGCTTTGCACGCTGAAGGTCCTTTAGAGTTGGCTATCACCTTCCTGGGTGCGCATGCCATCCCTCCTGAGTTCCAGAATAACGCCGATGGCTACACCGAACTCATCTGCAGCGCCATGCTGCCTTTTTTGCACGAATGGTGGCTGTATCATCAGCCTGATATGCCCCTGCCTTTTGTGGATGTGTTTTGTGAAAGTGGAGCCTTTAACCTCGAGCAGTCGCGGCGCATTCTGGAAACTGCCCGCCGCCTGGGGTATCCGCTAAAAATCCACGCGGATGAGTTTGATCATCTGGGGGGAGCCAAACTGGCGGCGGAATTGAAAGCCGTCTCGGCCGATCATTTGGTGGTAACGCCCCCCGAAGACATCGCCATCCTGGCTGCCAGTGATACTGTGGCAGTGGCTCTGCCCTGCACCCCCTTCGGCCTGAATCAGGCACACTATACCCCTGCCAAAGCGATATTAGAGGCAGGCGGCCTGTTGGCTATCGCTACCGACCTTAACCCTGGCACCGCCTGGTGTGAAAGTATGCAGTTCGCCATTGCCCTGGCATGCCGCCACTTGGGTCTAACCCCCGCTCAGGCCATTGCTGCGGCTACCATTAACGCTGCCGCCACGATTGGCTGCTCTGAGCGCGTTGGTTCCATTGAGGTGGGCAAGCAGGCGGATGTGCTTATTCTCAATGTCCCCGATTACCGTCACTTAGGATATCGTTTTGGCACAAATTTGGTAACAGCGGTGATTAAGAAGGGGCGCATTTACTACAATGAGATCTAATTTATGCTAAGCCTGGAAGTCGCGCGTGCCTGGTATGCCCTCAACGACCCGGTGCACGGGTATGATCACATGCTGCGCGTCTATCGCCTGGCTGAACGCCTGGCGTTAGCCGAAGGGGCGGACTTGGAGATTGTGCGCGCCGCTGCCCTTCTGCATGATGCCCAAGACCCTGATTATCTGCGGCAGAAGGATGCAGGGCACGCCAGGGATGAACAGGAACGGCAGAACCATCATTTCTCCTCCACCGAATTTGCAGAACGGGTCTTGCGCGCCGAGGGCTGGAGCGCCGAGCGCATCGCTGAAGTGCAACATTGCATCCGTGCCCATCGTTTCCGCGATGACCGCCACCCCCCCAAAACATTAGAGGCTAAGGTGTTATTCGACGCCGACAAATTGGACGCCATAGGGGTTATTGGAGTGGCGCGGGCGATTGCCTATGCCGCTCGTGCTGGTCAGCCCTTTTATGCGCCTCCCTCTGAACGATTCTTGCGTACAGGTCAGCCAGAGCCAGAGGAACCCCACAGCGCCTACCATGAGTATCTCTATAAGTTGCGCCACCTGCAGGAGCGCCTGTTTACTCCCAGCGCGCGTGCCCTGGCGACCGAACGTCATCATTGGATGGTGATCTTTTTTGAACGCCTGGCTTCAGAAGTTGAAGGTGGAGCCAGCCCCTGACAGGAAACAGCCCCGCATAATTTGCACCTAACAATTTTGTGCCTTGTCAGGATGGCCTATTTACGGCTACAATGATAAATATGAGCGTCGCCTATGGCCCCATCCTGATTGTGGAAGATGTGCCCCACATCTTGCAGTTCTTAGAAATGACCCTGAAATTCAAGGGTTATCCCGTGCTCCTGGCTGCCAATGGCCAGGAAGCGCTGGAGTATATCGCACGCGAACGTCCGGCGTTGGTCATTACCGATATCCTTATGCCCAAAATGGACGGTTTCGCCCTGGCACAGAAATTGCGCACTGACCCGAAAACCCGCTCCATCCCCATCATTTTTCTCTCCGCTACCTATGTCACGCCCGAGGATAAGGAATTTGCGCTTAAACTGGGTGCGGCGCGCTTTCTGGAGAAGCCGGTGGACATTGAAGAATTCTTGCTCACGGTGGCTGAGGTGTTAACCGATGAGGCGGCTGCCACGGCACCACCCCTGGGCGAGCGAGAGTTCCATCGTGGCTATCGCGAGCGCCTGGAGCACAAATTGCGTCATAAGAATCAGCAAATCGCCCGCATTGAACGCCTCTTGCAGACCCTGCCAGAGGAACATAAACCTGCCTTCCAGGTTTTGCTGGACGAGACCCGTCAGCATCGCCAGGAAATTCAGGCTGAACTGGATCGTTTGTATCACTTGTTAGACAACTACACAAATTGATGATGCCTGACTTGTCTGACCTCGAATCCCTGGCGCGAGGCGCTGGGGAGATGCTGCGCGCCGGCTATGGTAAGCGCCATCATGTTGATTACAAAGGCTTGATAGACCTGGTGACCGAAGTAGACCGCCAGGTAGAAGCCTATTTGCTGGGTGAAATTCGGCGGCGCTTCCCTGATCACCGCATCCTGGCCGAAGAGAGTGGTGCACAAGCCGGAGATCACTGCTGTATCTGGTACGTGGATCCGTTAGATGGCACCGTTAATTATGCTCATGGTGTACCCATCTTCACTGTATCCATTGCTTTTGAAGTCCAGGGGGAGCGCCGCTTGGGAGTGGTTTACGACCCGATACGGGATGAGTTGTTCAGCGCAGAAAAAGGCCGAGGCGCCTGGCTCAATGGCGAGCCAATCCATGTCTCCACCACCCCCGACCTGGATCATAGCCTATTAGTAACCGGCTTTCCCTACGATATCCGCCAGAACCCGGATAACAACCTGAATCACTTTGCCCGCTTTTCCCTGCTCACCCAAGGAGTGCGCCGTCTAGGCTCGGCCACGTTAGACCTGTGTTATGTGGCCGCCGGGCGTTTTGACGGTTTTTGGGAAATGCGCCTCTCCCCATGGGACGTAGCCGCCGGCGCACTGATTGCCGAGGAAGCCGGTGCCGTGGTCACCAATATGCACGGTGGACCTGACTATCTCTCCAGGCCCCAATCCATCCTGGCGGCTAACCCGTTTATTCACCCGCGGATGTTATCAGTGCTCATGGATGGGGCGGGGTGCTAAATTCCCCCTTGAATTCTCCAAACGAACCAGAACAAGAGTGCCACCCCAGGTAACATCGCCAGTGGCACCCATAGGGCATAGGATAGGCTAATCCTGGTTTGAGGTTGTGCTTGAAGAAGAGCTACGCGCTGAGCAGTCTCTCTTTCATCATTGAAAACCATTGGCACTTTTTTCTCTGGTGGCGTTGGCATCTGTGTTGCTGCTACAACCCCCAACGCCTGAGGGATCAGACGATCAGAACTGACATAACTCACACCCTGGCAGATCAATTGGGTGGAACCGCCTCCATCCAACATCATCACCTTCGCCGCGCCAAAACTGCGTAAAGTGTCGGCCGCGTCCACCTGGCGTGCCACCCGCGTGTTTAAGATCAAGATAGTCTCGAAGTTGCCGTTCTGGTCGTAATCGGCTATCCCGGCAAAGGTGCGCCCGGTGTATTGCCTGGCCCTTTTGTTCGCCTCTTCGCTCAGCCCGGCGACGATATTCGGCGCAGTAGAGGTGTAGAGCGCCTCCTGAGTCAGTTCAACAATGTCGGCTCGATCCGCCCAAATCTCCAACATCAATTTCTGGCCAACGAATTCCTGGCGAGCATAGCCATCGCTGACAATATGGCCATCCACCTTCAAAGGGAATGGCAGACGCGTGGGGTTTTCTCTCATGTAAAAGAATTGACCGTTACTGACACAAAATGCGTTCGGGTAGGTAGAGGATAGTTCTTGCCAGAATTGTTCTAACGATTTCAAGCCGATACGAGGGTCATAGCCACCATGGACGCCTTTACCCGGACGGGCTTCACGGATGGGGCCATAGAGTAAGCGCAGCGCTGCGCCTTCATCCAATCGCACCACTTGCACGAAATCGGGGGCGCCATCCGCGTAATCCTTGCGATAGAGGCTGACTCCGCCTGCCTCAGCCAGCAGATCAAACCCCTCGGGCACCTTGGGAGGGGGCGTCTGGGCGTGGGCAGTTACAGGCAGTAGCCATATCAGGAGCAGCAGCCCCAGGATGCCGATACTCCATTTCAGCCCCAGGCAGAAGTGCTGGTTGGTTTTCAGCGCATGATGAGACATAATCTATTTACTTCAATTCGATAATAATAGAACTTGTGTTCTAATTATACCACGATTCGTTGATTTGGGGCGAATTTGGTTGGAGATTCCGCCAAATCTCTCATCTAATTTGGATATTTCGCGTCTATAATCATCCCAGGAGTTATACATGCCTTATTCTGTTCCCTACATTTATCCCTGGCAAAACCCCCATCTCTTGAAGACCATCTACCCCTTCCGCAAAACCAAATTGATGGATTTCCTGCTTATTTATCGTGAGGTTGACCTGTGGAAGGAGAAGGGAAATCGCCCACCCACCCCCTCCATTGCCCAGGAACTACAACAGAAACATGTCCAAATCGCCCAGGAGATCGAATCCCTGACTCACCAGAGGGAGGAGGCTAAGCAGGCGCTCAAGGCTCATCAGGAGAGCCGTGCCCAGGTTTACGGCAGCGTGGCGGTGCGCAAACTGGCGATCCAGCGCACCAATCTCAATCTCGAGCAGCAAAACGCCTACGCCAAGGTGAAGGGTTTAGAACGACGGGTCGCCTGGTACCAGGAGTTTGCCCCCGATCATCCTTATCATGAAAAATGGAAGACAGAATTGGCTCTGGCTATTGAGCAATTCAATGCTGTAACCGCTCGCCTGGAAGAGGTCAATCGCCAGTATGAGCAGGCTGTAGGACCTTTCCTGCAGCGCGAAAATGAACTTAACCAGAGCATCCAGGATCTTACCCTACGTATAAACACCCTGAATCTGGAACGTTCACGTCTCCCCAAGTTGGACAAGAACGGTGGCGTGAGCACCAGCGCTGCCGTACAGTGGGAATTGCGTCAATATAGAGCCGAACTGGAAGCCATGGAACAAGAGGATCTCTTGCGACGTATCCTGGAACGCTTCCAGGCTGAACCCGAACGCTTTCCGAAATGGCTGCAATACATGGTGATCCACTTTTCCGGCATGCGTTATCAAAGCGCGCATGCCTCCTGGGCTGATCCAAAAGAATTGCTGATGGCGCTTGAGCGCGACCGCATTGGTGAGCAGATTAATCAGGCTTTGGAGGCACAAATTGAAGAGCAGGCCACTCGTGTTATTTCAACCCTTAGCCAGACGAAAGATAGCCCCATTGAGGCCACTCTGCTCAGGAAAATTGATGATCTGATATCGCGTTTGAGAAACCCGATCACCCGCCGTGCTTCTCTGGCACAATATCTGGTTGACCTTGCGGCCCAGGAGATTGAAAATCTTTTACCAGCCGAGGTGTTACAGCGCCTCAAGGAGATGAAAGAGCGGTTTCCTTCCTGGATGTGGGCTGAGATCGTCCAACGTACTGACCTTCGTCTGGAGGTTAGCGACGACCAATGGGAGGGCCTCTCCTCTGAGCAAAGGCAGGCTCGTTGGCAGCGAGACAGTCAACGCTGGTGGGAAATTATGGATGCCTGGGAGACCGAAGATATCACCGCCTGGCGGGAGGCACATCTGCGTACTCTGGCGTAGGTGGTGACGCGGGCTGTGTGTAATGAAATTGCCGAACATATTCAACACCTGCGAGGCATCTCGGCGGCTGCAGGATTGACCGCCAAACCTGCTTGGTATCTCAAAAATCAGCGGGCCAATCCATCCAATGTGTATTTTAAGCGTCCCACTAGGCCAGAAGACTTCAAAAAGGGTGCCAGCATTCTCTTCCTGGGCTGGGTATCACGCCAACCTAATGCCTGGCAGATCGCCCATCCCCTATCTGACATCGAACTGTTGCCCCCCGAAGCACGCCCAACGAAACTGGAAAAACGGTCTCCAAAAGCCCAGGGTGAGGAATGGACTTACCACCTGGAGGGAAATGTCTACACTCGCAGCACACGTCGTCTAAGTCAGACGGTGCTTCCACCTGATCTAAAGTCTGGGCCTAAAGGTGAAAAGAAGGCTAAAGAAGAACAACCCCGACGGGTGACCACAGCCACGTTGATTAAAGAATGGCTGCGCTGGACGCACGAAGCCATTGTCGTTGAGGTGGTGGACATGTCAGACGGACGCTTTGTTCTGACCTTTGAAACCGGGCAAATTGGGCTGAATCGGCGTCCCCTGGCTCGCCTGTTAAACGCCTGGGACATCTTTGTGGGCTATATTCCTGAGAGCCCCTTGAACG
The DNA here is from genome assembly GCA_037444705.1 of Chloroflexota bacterium. GTDB lineage: Bacteria > Chloroflexota > Anaerolineae > Anaerolineales > UBA4823 > DATCYX01. The sequence goes on from JBBILY010000003.1 coordinate 31,460, forward strand.
CTGAACTGACAGCTCGTCTGGATGACATGCTCGAGCCGGCCAGAATCCTGCCCTCCTAGCCCACTACCCCGATTGCCTGGCCGGCACCCTGGCCCTACCCAAAGGTGCAGTCGCGTCCCTAGCCAATTGGGTGAGTCTCTCGCGGGGGGAAACGGGTATACTGGAGTTATACCCTGCATTCGGAGGTGGCCGATGTCATACGACTCTAACCTTTTAGTGGCATTATCGGAAGCCATGGCAGATGCCGTGGCTCGAGCCAGCGCGGTCACGGTCATGGTGAATGGGCGGCGACGTTTGCCTGCCAGCGGTGTGGCTTACGCCCCTGATCTGGTGCTTACTGCCGACCATGTGGTGGAGTGGGAGGAAGGCATCCTGGTGGTGCTGGCCGACGGCAGTGAAGCTCAGGCCAGCCTGGCCGGGCGCGACCCTGGCACTGACCTGGCGTTGCTGCGTCTGGAAAACCCTATCCTGAGTGTGGCTGAAGTTGCCAACCAGGAGGCGCGCCCAGGACAATTGGTGCTGGCCTTGGGCCGACCTGGTCGGGATGGCATCCAGGCCAGTTTTGGCATTATCAGCGCCGTTGGCGGGCCGGTGCGCACCTGGCGTGGGGGTTTGTTGGAACGCTATTTGCGCACCGACGCCATCCCTTACCCGGGTTTCTCCGGCGGGCCGTTGATAGATGTCGCCGGGCGTGTGCTGGGTATCAACACTTCCGGCCTGGCGCGGGGCGCTTCTCTGGCCATCCCGGCCAGCCTGGCCTGGCAGACAGCTGATACCCTGGCCAAATACGGTCACATGCGGCGTGGCTATTTGGGCATTCGCAGTCAGCCGGTCTCTATCTCGGCTGCTCAGAGGCAGGCTCTAGGTCGTGAGCAAAGCAGTGGCTTGCTCCTGGTGGGCGTGGAAGAGAACAGCCCGGCAGAAGCGGGCGGTTTGCTGGTGGGCGATATCCTGGTTGCCATCGGAGAACAGCCAGTGGTAGATGCTGATCAATTGTTGGCGGCTCTGGTGGGGGATGTAGTCGGCAAACCGACCTCGATCCAGGTGCTGCGCGGCGGCAAGCCCATGACGCTATCGGTGACTATTGGGGAACGCAAGGATTAGTATGGAGCATTGGTCGCTGTCTGAGAGGCTGACTCAGGCCCTGGCAGATGTTGTGCAGCGCATACAGCGCAGCCTGGTCTTAGTATCTGACGGACGTCGAGGCAGTGGTGCGGGGGTGATCTGGCGTCGGGAGGGTTATATCTTGACCAATAACCACGTCGTTGCCCGTGGTCAGGTGTGGGTGAAACTCCCGCATGGGCCAGAGGTGACTGCTCAATTGATCGCCCGGGCGCCTGAAATGGATCTGGCTTTGCTCAAAGTCGCAACCCATGACTTGACGCCAGCGCCAATCGCCGATTCTCGCAACTTGCGAGTGGGGCAAATTGTCCTTGCCCTGGGGCACCCCTGGGGACAACCCGGAGTGGTCACTGCTGGAATCCTCAGCGGCCTGGGCAGCGCTGTGACCCGTGGGAGGCACGGCACTGTGCCTATCTTGCGCTCAGACGTGCCTCTCGCCCCTGGCAATTCCGGCGGGCCGCTGGTCAATATTACCGGCGGTGTGATTGGGATCAACACCATGATCATTGGGGGCGACCTGAGCGTGGCTATCCCCAGCCACATCGCTGAGCAATTCGTGGCCCAGGCTTTGGCAGAGAGGGAGGGCGCCCTGGTGTGATCCGCGTGGCTGTGGTGGCACAAGCCCCGGCATTGCGCAGCGGGATTAGGGCTTTGCTGGAGAGCAGCCCTGAGGTGGAGGTGATGGCTGAGGCCCCTACCCTGGAGGAGATGCTCCCGCACCTGAAAAGCGTGGACGTGCTGGTGTTGGCGGCGCCCCTCAGCCTGCTTGAGGCAAGCCGGGCCCTGCTGGAGGCCTACCTGCCCCTCCCGCCTCTGCTCCTGCTTTATGACGAACCTGCGTTGGACGTACCTTTGCTCCAGTCTTTGTCCATCGCCTGGGGGCTTTTGCCTTTGGATGCCTCCGGCGAGGAATTAATTGCGGCAGTTGGCGCTCTGCAGCACGGCCTCCATATTCTGGCTGCGCCTTTAGCCCAGGCGCTTTTCTCATCTTCAACGCTGGGGGTCCACTTCTCTGGGCAAAATCCCGCGAGCACCGAGGTTGAACCCCTCACCGAGCGGGAAATGCAGGTGCTGCATCTGCTGGCGCGTGGGCTGGCGAATAAGCAAATTGCGGCGGCTCTGGGCATCAGTGAGCATACGGTTAAGTTCCATGTCTCCGCCATTTATGCCAAACTGGGGGCTACTAATCGCGCTGAGGCAGTGCGACTGGGTTTGCAGCATGGGCTGGTGACCCTGTGAAGCCTTCCAAGGGCTGACCTCATCCCTGGAAAAAAGATAGCATTCTCTTCCTGGCTTTCCTTACTACCTCTTGCCTGAGGTGAGAGCATTTTATAAGACAAATCAGGCTTGCAATCTGACAAGGTTACCAGACAGACTGCAAGCCTATCTCAAGGCACTATTGCTGACCACAAATTGGCAAACCCTCGCCTTGGGTAGGTTGTCAATCCAGCAGGTGTAAAGGCGCGGCTTATGAAGTGACCCTGATCTTCTTTTCCTTCTTGCCCAGGCGGGGTAATTTCACTTTGGGCACGCTGACTTTAATGCGATTGACCGTCTTCTTGCGCGGTTCAACTTTGGGCAAAGTTACGGTCAAGATGCCATCTCTCAGTTCGGCTTTGGCTTTATCGCCTTTCACTGGCTCAGGCAGTTGCACCGTGCGTTGCCAGGTGCCATAGTGGCGCTCCTGGATATGCCAGCCAAATTGTTTGCGTTCTTCCTCCATCTCGCATCGGGCGCGGATGGTCAACAGCCCATCGCGTTCTTCGACCTCGATGTCCTGCTCACGCACCCCTGGCAAAGCAGCCTTCACAATGATGTCATCATCCGTTTCATACATATCCACTGCCAGATTATCGCCAGCGAAGGCGAAACCGCTCCACCAACGGGTAGGGAAGGTCAACCAGTCTTCCATGGGGCTGAAGAATGGTCGGGATAGCAACTCTGCTGCCTCGTCGAAAAGACGGTCGAAGGTGCGCCGAATATCCATGAGATCACGCGCGGGAGAATATTTAACCAATTTTGCCATATCCATCACCTCCGTCACCGCTAAGTTTGGAAAAGAAGGCTCCAGCCTACCCGCCGGAGCCTTCTGGTCAATTAGTTCTTGCTCACCACCTCGGTTGATTTACCCTCGATCACTTGCGGCGTCTCTACCCGGCGGACGGCAATTCGCTTGGGTTTGACTTCGTCCGTCTTGGGTAGGTGCAGGGTTAGTACACCGGCCTCATAACGCGCCTCAATGGCATCCGCATTGATGGGAGCGGGCAGGGTCACGCTGCGAGAGAACGTGCCATAGCGGCGTTCGCGCAGGTGATAATGCACATCCTCTTTCTTCTCTTCCTCTTTGATCTCACCCTTGATGGTCAGGGTGCGGCCGCTGAAGGTGATATCCAGATCATCGGGGTTGATGCCCGGCAGCGAGGCCTTGACCACGAATTCGTCCTCGGTTTCGGCCACATCCAGAGCCAATTCATGGCTCAGCGGCTCCCACTCCCATGGGAAGCCAAAGAAGACGTTATCAAAGAGGCGATCCATGGCGCTGCGTAGAGACATGATCTCGCGGAAGGGATCTCTCCTGATCAGGCTATCCATACTCTCACCTCCTTTTCAAGAAGTTAGAAAAGGTGAAAGGTTTTTCTCAAAATTCGCCTGTATCTTATCTCGATGATGTAAGAAGAAAATTGGACAAATATATGAGGTTTGTAAAAGGGGATGTGGTATGATTTCTCCATCCCTATCACCCGCCTCTCTTGGGAAGTTGCTCATGATCGCCGCCCCTATAAAAAAGAAATTGAGTGTGGGTCAACTCTTCACCCTGCAATCCTACTGGGTGGGGTTATCCTTCATGTGGAATAGCCTGCATGTCATCATCCTCCCCGCAGTGCTGGTGCACCTGGTACCTGAGGCTTATAAGAACACTTATTTAGGGATGCTCACCATGGTGGGGCTGTTGCTGGCAGTGATCGTCCAGCCCATCAGCGGCGCGGTTAGCGACCGCTGGGCCTCGCCGTGGGGGCGGCGTCGGCCGCTTATCGCCCTGGGCATGCTGCTCGACCTGGTTTTTTTGGCGTTTCTGGGCTGGTCGGGTAGCCTGGGCTGGTTGGGGTTGGGCTATATTGGTCTGCAACTCAGTTCCAATCTGGCTCATGGCCCTTTGCAAGGATTGATGCCCGACGTGGTGCCCAAAGAGCAGTACGGACGCGCCAGTGGCGTCAAGAATCTGATGGACATGGGCGGTTTGGTGGCGGCCTCGCTGCTGGTAGGTCGCCTGTTGCGCCCTGAGGAACGACATCCTGTAGGGGTGGTGTCTATCATTGCCGTTGTTCTGGTTCTGGCTGCGGCGATCACCCTGCTGGGCGTGCGCGAGGCGCCCAGTCTGGCTGTTGATTGAGAAGATGAAAGAACCCCTCCGCTCTCACTGGGTGACATCACCCCGGCTTACCGCTGGCTGATCGCCTCGCGCTTCTTTTTTCTAGCAGGGGTGTATGGCATCCAGACCTTTGCCCAGTATTATGTGCGGGATGTGCTGGCCGTGCCCAACCCTATCCAACTCACCGGCGATTTACTGGCCAGTATTACTCTGGCGCTGATTGTCTTCGCTATCTTTGGTGGCTGGGCAGGAGATCGGATCGGGCACAAACGCATGCTGTCCGTTGCCAGCGGGATTGGTGCTATAGGCTGCTTCTCCTTGATGGCAGCCCGCACCCCTGCCACCTTGTTGGGCTTCGGCAGCATTTTGGGGGTGGGGATTGGCTTATTCCTCACCTCGAATTGGGCTTTGGCTAACCAGTTGGCGCCATCCGAGCAGGCGGGCAAGTACTTGGGGTTGACCAACCTGGCGACGGCGGGGGCGGGCGTCTTTGGCCGCCTGGAAGGCCCCTTGATTGATTGGCTAAACCAGGCTCAAGCGGGCGCCTGGTGGGGTTATAACATGATTTTTATACTGGGCATGATATGTATGCTATGGAGTGCCTGGTTGTTGCGCGGCGTGTGGGTTGAGGCTCAGGCTCCAGCCAGCCGATACCAGAATTCTGGCACCCACAGGTCTCCGTAGCCCATAATCTTGGCTGCCACAAAGAGGATTAAGATAGCCACCCCCAAACCGATATAGATATAATCCCGCAGCTCAAAATGGAGTTGGCGCGACCAGGTGCGAGGTCGCGCGCCAAAGGCGCGCAGGTCCATGGCGTCAATCACCTCTTCCCCCGTGACGATGGCTTGCATGGTCACCGGCACAATCAGCGGGGCTAGACGCCGCAGGCGGGTGATGATTCCACCCCTGGCGCTCTCCACTTCATAACCGCGCGCCCGTTGCGCATCCATGGTCATCAGGAAGTCTCGTCCCAGAGTGGGCACAAAGCGGAAGGCCAGGTCCATTGTGAATGAGGCTTTGTCGGGTAAGCCCAGGCGGCGAAAGGTGACGCCATAGACGCTGGGGTCCATGGTGTAAGGGATGGGCACGGCCAGGGTGGCCATGGTCAGCATGCGCACGATTTGGGTGAGGGCGAAAAAGGAACGCACTACGGTGATGGTGATTTGGGTGCACCAGGCGGTGCCTGGCAGGCATAGGGATGGCGAACGAAAGAGGATCGGCGATTGATCTTGAAGCACCGAGGTGGGACCCCCCCGCCCAGCCAGAAGCCCGTTGATGCCCACGATAAAGAGCACCAGAAAAAGGATGAACGCCCAGGCCCGCCACACGTCACGCCACTCGATGCGTGCCATGAAATACAGCGCCACTACCAGGATGAAAAGTGGCAGCAAGAGACGCATGTCCCAGACCTGGGCGCCAGAAATTGCCAGAATAATGCACGCCAGAAAGATCAGCCTGGCGCGTGGGTCAAGCCTTTGGATCAGAGTATTGCGCGGGCGATATTTCCAGGTAGCGAGCACTTACCTTCCTCGTCCGGCGACTACTGCGGCGAAGGCCACCATCAGGATGGGCAGCAGCACAATCGTCACGACCAGGTTGCCAATGAAGGCCGGAGTGAAGTAGCCAACCAGGGCTGTATTCAGATCAATGCCGCCCACGAACATCTCAGTTAGCGAGGCGAAGAGCATGCCCACCGCGATTCCCAGGGCGCCCCAACCAATGCCCAGGCCGATATCACGTCCGCTGCGGTAATCCCGAATCATAGCCATCGCCAGGCCTGGTACAAAGCCCATCAGGCCATTGCCGACACTCCAGTTCCAGAAGAATCCCCAACCAGTGAGGCCATCGCCCAGGGTGTTGCCCACCAGACCGGCGATCAACCCCACCCAGGGCCCATAGGCGATGCCGAAGAAGATCAGCACCGCCACTGCCGGGCGGAAAGAGACGTTCCCCGCCGCAGGTAAAGGGATTACATTGGTGATCCAGGAAAAAACGCCATAGAGAGCTGCTCCAATGGCGCCATAGACCACCTGACGGGTGCCAAAACTCCAAAAACTCGTTTGTTTTTCCATAGCGACACTCCTCCTTCTTTATTGCGGTTGAAATAAAACTACCTTAGACCCATTTAGCAGGCTGACCTTACTAATAAAACCCATTCAAGGCTAAAAGGTTGCTCACCCGAGTAAAAATCGAGATGGATTCACCCATGCAGGCTTCACACTTGCCCGAGTTAGAGGGCCGTTCCCCTGCCCAAAAGGGTGAATTATGAGACATACCTGACCAAAGCCTCAAGGGGCAGGAAACGCCCTGTTTTTGGTAGCAGTTCACAATTCAAGCGCAATAAAGAAGTCGGACGGACGTGGCAACGGGCCAGGAGTTCGAAATCTGGCAGCACCTCCTCGGGTGGACCATCAGCCACTATCCTGCCATCAGCCATCAGCACCACCCGATTGGCATAGATAACTGCCAGGTCAAGGTCATGGGTGATAAACAGGGTGGCGGCAAAGTGGGTGCTGAGCAGAGACCTGCCATCTTCACCGCTGACGCCGCACAGGATTTCCATGAAACGGGTGTAGTTGGCATAATCCTGCCCGGCCGTGGGTTCATCCAGGACGATGATTTTAGAACGCATGGCTAGCACTGCGGCAATGGTGGTGCGCTTCTGTTGCCCAAAGGAGAGCCCCAAAGGAGGGTAGTTTTCCAGGCCCACCAGGTTCACTGCCTGGAGGCTGGTTTGTACGTTTTCATTTACTTCCTGAGGAGAATAGCCTAAATTGTTAGGGCCAAAGGCCAGTTCCTCACGTACGGTTGGGGCAAAGAGCATATGGCTGGGGCTTTGGAAAACGTAGCCCACCTTACGCGCCGTCTGTGCTACGGTCATGCGGCGCGTATCCATTCCTTCCACCAGCACCTGCCCCTGGGTAGGTTTGAGCAGGCCGATGGCGTGTTTGACCAGGGTGGACTTGCCTGCTCCGTTTGGCCCCAGGATTGCCATCTGATCCCCAGGGTAAACGTCCAGGTTGATCTGGTGGAGCACATTTGGGCCCTCGCCATAGGCGAAAGAGACATCAATGAAACGGATCAGAGGCTCACCCACTTTGGCCGCTGGTGGCAGGCGGGGGCTCACCTGAGGGGGTTGCTGGCTTTGGCGCAAATGCTGCAAAACCCACGACGCGGGGAGTTTCACCTGGCGTGGGTCAACTTGCTGGGGGAAGACCTCAACAGGCCCCAGGTATTGCACCTTGCCTGCGGACATATATAACAGGCGGTCAGGGCGCACTGCGAGCGCATCCTCCACCCGATGCTCGATGAGCAAGATGGCGCTGCCTTCGTCGGCCAGCGAGCGGAATATTTCTAGCGCCTCGTGGGCTGAGGCCGGGTCAAGCGAGGCCAGGGGTTCGTCCAGCAGTAAGATTGCCGGCCGCATCACCAGGAGACCCGCCAAAGCCACTTTCTGCTTCTCACCTCCGGAGAGGGTAAAAGTGTCGCGATAACGCAGGTGCTCAATCTTCAGGCGTGCCAGAACTTCGTCAATGCGCCGTTGGATTTCGTCCACAGGTAAGCCCAGGTTTTCCAACCCAAAGGCAACCTCGGCTTGCACCTGGCTGGCGACGATCTGGCGTTCTGGGTCTTGCAAAAGGGTACCCACCACCTGGGAGATCTGCACCAGGGACATCTGAGAAACCTCTTGCCCATATAGCAACACAGAACCGCTGCGCTGCCCCTTGTAACTGCGGGGAATAAGGCCATTGATACAGCGCGCCAGGGTAGTTTTGCCGCAACCGCTGGCGCCGGCTACAAGCAGGATTTCACCGCGGCGCAGTTCGAATGAAACCTCCTGAATGGCAAAATCGGGACGGCTAAAATAGCGAAAAGAAAGGTTTTCAACGACAAGGGGAATGTCCTGACTCACGGCCTTCTCTCTCACGATGATGGGTTAGATTCGATCCATACTTCTACCTGATCGCCAATCTCGGCCTGAAGGCGCTGGGCAGCGTTGCCATTGACCTCCGAGACGATGAGATAGCCTGTGCTGCCATACAGGGCGATCAATTCTCCAGGTGGGCGCTCGCCAAAGGTGCGCATCAGTCCTGGGATGCTCACCCCTCGCAGGCGCAACTGGATCCTCCCCGGTTCACTCATATCCTGGCGACGAATGTTGGTGGCTATGTTGCCAAAATGGTCAATCTGAATTACCTCGCCCACCCAGCCATGAGGCGTGCGCTGAGGGCGTGGCAGGGGTAGGCGCACCGGGTCGTTAATGGGTGTCCCCAAACTCTGGAGCGTCACCCCATTCGCCAGGTGGGCAGCAATTGGGGCGAAGACATCGCGCCCATGGAAGACGTGGCTGACTTCATGCAGCCAATACTCGCGGCGGTGGGCATGGACCATCTCGATGTCCCAGCCGCGCTCTTCAGCATATTCTAAGAAGGCGGTGATGACACCATTATCGGGGCCAACGAAGTATTGTGTTCCTAAACGTGCCGCCAGATGGCGTCGCTCTGTGCCCACCCCAGGGTCAACCACGACGACATGGATTGTGCCGGGCGGGAAGTAAGGCGCAGAACGCACCAAAATAAACCCCGCTTCCCTGATGTTCTGCGGGGCGACTACATGGCTCAGGTCAGCAATATGCACCTGGGGCGCGATGCCCCAGATTACACCCTTCATCACGCCTACATTACCATCCTTAATGCCGAAGTCGGTGGTCAGGGTTACGATTCTCACGATTCACTTTACCTCCAACGTGTATTCTCCAGACCTGCTTAAGCCCCTCCTCAGGAGAGGGGTTCCTATTTGCTACCGCTGGGTTTGTGATTAGATGCCTCCTCTCGGATTGCGAATCGGCGAGGGTCGGCTCAATCTGGTGAGAGCAAGTTTATCCCGGAAGAACGATATCTGTATAGGGGGGGATACACCTATTGACTTTTGCTTTATAGCATGCCCGGCTCGAGACGTCAATATGATAAAATCAACCCGGAGGCTCCTATTGTCCACTCGCAGACCCGAATCCGCTAACCTGCAACTTTTCCCGCAAGGGTGCATCTAATGAGTAGTAAAGATCGAGGGACGTTCTCCTTGCAGGCGCTGAAATCCGGCGATCGAAGTGAATTTGCCCGCCTGGTGGAGACCTATCACGAGATGATATATCGCCTGGCCCTTAAAATGCTGGGTAATCCTCAGGATGCTGAGGATGTGTTGCAGGAGACATTTCTCAAAGCCCTGCGCAATATCGCTAACTTCGATGGCCGTTCCAGCCTTTCCACCTGGCTCTACCGCATTGCTACGAATGAGGCCCTGATGCTCTTGCGCCGCCAGAAGCCGGATTGGGTTTCCATTGATGAACCCCTGGAAAACGACGAAGGAGATCAGGAACCCATCCAGATTGTGGATTGGTGTTGCTTGCCGGAAGACGAGTTCATGTCAGCCGAGGCCCAGCACTATCTGGATCAGGCCATTGAAACCCTGCCTCCCGGCTTGCGAGCAGTATTTGTCCTGAGAGACATCGAGGGTTTATCCACTCAAGAGACGGCCGAGGTCCTGAATTTGAGCGAAACCGCGGTGAAAACGCGCCTCTCGCGGGCTCGTATGCGATTAAGAGAAGATCTTACGGGATATTTTGGCGAAAAGGTGCGTCAGGGAAAGGTGTTAGATGGATCGTGAAGAATGTCGTCAACTTTTGGGGTCGCTATCTGAATATGTGAACGGCAGCCTGGAGGAAGCGCTGTGCGCCGAAATCGAGCGCCATCTGGCTGAATGTGAAAATTGCCGCGTGGTGGTAGACACTCTGAATAAGACCATCTATCTTTATCACGAATCCGCCAGTCAGGTCTCCGTGCCCGACGAGGTGCGTCGCCGTCTCTTCAAACGGCTGAACCTGGACGACATTCTGGGAGGGTGATCTGTGTAACCTGCGGCCTGTTTTTGCATCTAATCAATGATGAAAGATGATGGGTTGTTGCAACTCACCCCGCTAATTGATTTAAAACAGGAGCAAACTACCGCTTTAGCCCATAGCGACGAATTGCGTGCGGGTGACCTTTGTCCACGATGTGGCCAGGCTCGCCTGGATTATGATGGTCTCCTCAACCTGTCCTGCCCCAACTGCGGTTATACCTTGAGCGGTGGCTGCACCTGATAATTCCAAACCTTACCCCGGTGGGGTATCAGGAGCGTGACCTCAATGGCAGAAAGATTACTCAATGAGAGCATCATTCAACAGGTGCGAGAAGCCTTTGCCCAGTTGAAACACCCGGTGGAGGTGCTTTTCTTCGGCCGCAAAGATGATTGTGAATACTGCGAAGCCACCCTTCAACTGGTGCAAGAGGTGGTGGCCACCTCCGATAAACTCGGTTTAAAAACATATGACCTGGACGAGGACGCAGAGACAGCGCGCCAGTATCATATAGACAAAGCCCCCGCTCTGGTCATCGCTGGGCGCGAGGATGGCCATCTGGTGGACTACGGCATTCGTTACGCCGGCATTCCCGCCGGCCACGAGTTCAGTTCCCTGATCCATGATCTGATCCTGGTTTCAGGGCGCGATTCGGGCCTATCACCGGACACGCGCTCTTTCCTCTCCAGTTTGAAACAGCCTGTTTTGCTAGAGGTCTTCGTCACTCCTACCTGACCTTACTGTCCGCAAGCCGTGGTGCTTGCTCATCGTCTGGCTTTAGAAAGCCCCATGGTCGAGGCGGAGATGATCGAAGCCCTGGAGTTCCCCGAACTCTCGGATCAATACGGCGTGAGCGGCGTGCCTCACACTGCCATCAATCGCGGCGCGGGCGAGGTGATTGGCGCGGTGCCCGAAGCCTATCTGATCGAAGAGATCAAACGCACCTTGAACCTGTCATAAGGGACGAGCATGAACTATAAAATTGCCGCAGTTACACAAGATGGTTTATACCTGAGCAGCCACTTTGGCATGGCGCCTCTCTATCGCGTCTTCACCATAGAAGACGGACGCATCGTGGCTGAGGAGCAACGCCCCAAGCCTCACCATGGTCAACATCCACAGCACCACCACGGGAGCGAACAGCCTCATGCCGATATGTTCGCTCCCATCCGCGATTGTCGGGTGTTACTCTGCGGTGGTATGGGCAGCCCGGCCTATCAAAAAGCCCTGGAGGCCGGTTTGGAAGTGGTGTTAACCGGCGGAGAGATCGCCTCTGCAGTCCAGGCTTATCTCCAGGGACGGATTGACCACGACCCACGGCGCATTCATCATCACTAGAGCGTGCACCATGAGTAGAGGTAAGAGACAGAGGCGCCAAAGCGCTTCTTCCCATGCTTTGGGGTTGGGGTTGATTGGAGCGGGTTTATTGGTCCTAGGGGTCGTAGCCTGGGCTTTGCTGCCCGGCTGGAGCAGGGTCGCCTCTTCACAGGCGCAAAATTCTGTCATCCCTGTGGAGGTAAATTTCCCTGCCCCCGAGTTACACCTCAGCGATTTGCGGGGCAACCCGGTCTCCCTGGCTGATTATCGTGGGCAGGTGGTGCTGGTGAACAACTGGGCTACCTGGTGCCCGCCTTGCAAAGCCGAGATGCCGGCTTTACAGGCCTATTATGAAAAACACCACCATCAGAATTTCACCATCGTCGCGATTGAGGCTGGTGAGCCCCCGGCCGAGGTGGTGGCTTTTGTGCAGCAGTATGGGCTGACCTTCCCCATCTGGCTGGATCCCGATCAAAAAGCTACTGCTGCTTTCCGCAATCCGGGTCTGCCCAGTTCCTATGTGATTGATCCCGAAGGGACTGTACGCCTGGCATGGACGGGTGCCATCAGCCGCGAGATGTTGGAAAAGTACGTTACTCCGCTCTTGGAGGAATGATCTAGCATGGATGTCAAGGTTATCTGGAAGGATGGGCTGGCTTTTTTAGGACAGAATGAGAACGGCCTAGGTGTGAATCTGGATGGTGAGCCTGCCGCAGGAGGCCAAGGCGAGGGCTTGCGCCCTATGCAGATGATCGCCCTGGGATTGGCCGGTTGCACCGCTATGGACGTCATCGCTATCTTGCAGAAGAAGCGCCAGGCAGTGACTAGGTTCGAGGTGCAGGCACACCTCGAGCGCGCTACCGAGCACCCGCGCGTCTTCACCCACGCCGTGATTGAATATCACGTTACCGGCCACAATGTGGACGAGGCGGCCGTGGTGCGCGCCATCGAACTCTCGGCGACGCGCTACTGCCCAGCCCAGGCTATGCTAAGCAAGGTTTTCCCCATTGAGTTGAAATATCATATCTATGAGGACCAGGGGGAAGGAGCACCCCTGCTCATTAAGAGCGGGGAATACGTTCCCGCGCCAGCCTGAGGTAACACTCACAGAACGGATGGTTTTCAAACCAGTGAGGCCTGCCTGGGACCAGGCTGGTTGCCTATCCCTCACTTGTCAACCCACCGCGTAAGGGAAGTGGTTAGACTACCATTTCCGCCTGAGGTGCAGACTCGGCCTCGGGTAGCAGATCATGATCTGGCAAAATGACTTCTGCATCGCGGATCACCCGCACCCCATACGCTCCCAGGCTGACGAGGGTGGCCAAAAGGCCAGTCAAGACGAACATCAGGCCCATGCCCGCCCCGGGGCCGCTGCCCACGAGCCAGTCGAAGAGGGATGCCAGTAGCCTGCCCGGGCGAAAGGCCGGTTCCAGGACGAAGTCGGCCAGCGGGCCAGCGATCAAGGCTGCCAGGGGAGTGATCAGCCAGGCGATCAGGCGGCGGATGGAAAACACCCGCCCTTGCACATCGGGGGCTACTTTGGCCTGCCAGATGGCTTGATTGCTGCCATTAATCACCGGCCCGAAGAAAGCGCCGATAAAACTGGAGGCAATCCATAGGGGCAAATTGCGCCCAATACCCATCAGTGCCACCCCCAGCAGGCTGGAAATAGCCCACCCCGCCAGCACACCATGCACGCGCCGTTTGGGGCCACCCCAGGCGCTCATCACCACCCCTCCTACCACTCCACCCACCGCTCCGGCCGAACTGACACTGCCGTAAATCAATTCGTTGTTGCCAGTGCGTGCCAGGATCATCGCCGGCAGAATGGCATAGGGAATGCCAGTGAAGAAGTTGCCCAGTAAAAATACCACCTGAAGGCCTAACAGGCTGGGGCGTTCCAGGATGTAGCGAAAGCCATAAGCGGCTTCTTTTAACAGGCCTCCCTGACCTTTGCGCCCTTCCAGGGTGATTTTGGGCTGGGGCACATGCACCAGGAGCAAAGCCCCAATGGCAAAGACAAAGGTGGCGATGTCAATGGAGAGGATGCCTCGCAGGCCGATCACCCCCATTAAGGCTCCCGCCATCAAGGGGGCGAAGATGCCTGAGCCCGACTCGGCCAGCGACATCATGCCATTGGCGCGGCCATATTGCTCCTTGGGAATCATGGTGCTGATGGCAGCCGAATAAGCCGGCCACTGGAAGCCCTGGAATAAGCCCTGAAATGCCGCTGCCACGTACAAATGCCAGATTTGTAAGATGCCCAGGCTGTGCAAAATCAGAATGGCGATGGTCGCCAGGCCGGCCGCCAGATCACTGAGCATCATCATCAGTTTGCGGTTAGAGCGGTCCACAATGGCGCCTGCTATCGGGCTAAAGATAAGCAGGGGTGTGACGTAAAAGAAACCCACCAGAGCCAGGGCGGTGGCAGAGCCGCTGGTCTCATAGGCCCAGATGGTCAGGGCGAAAGTGGTCATGTTGGTGCCGAGCAAGGAGATCATCTGGCCTAACCAGACGATGGTGAAGCCAAACATTCCAGAGGGGCGTTGTGGGGGCATAGGGTCACCTATTCAATAAAGATCTCGACACGCTCATTATCTTCTTCGTCAATCACATCAATGATTTTCCCCTCCGCACCGGCGTTGATGGCCTCGATCAACTTATCAAATGCGACCCCTGGAGCGTATTGCGCGGCAATGTTCAAGCCGGCATCCACAAGACCCAAGGGCAGGTTGACCGTGGCTTTGGCTTTGCCGCTGCTCATGTCTGTAATGCGCACCCGTAGCCAACGGGCACCCCCACCAGGTCCGCGTAAGGGCGGTTTTTGTGGCGGTTTACGGCTGCGCGCCAGCGCTGCCAACAATTTGGCGCCCTCTTCGGCGGTGATTTTGCCTTCGTCAATCATTTTCAGTATCTTCAAACGCTCTTCACTGGTGGTCATCCTTCACTCCTCGGGTCAGATTATCCAATGTAAACCTGCACTTTTTCCCCGTCCTGACCTTCGTCAATATCAATATAGATTGGTTGGTCGTTGCTGACCGTCTTTTCCAGGGCCAAAAGCAATTCATCCACTGCGCTGCGCTCCAGAGCAGGGATCTTAACGCCAACATGGCGCAAGAGCCAGGAGATCAAACCCGTGGGCAGAGGGAAACTCAACTGGATCTTTGATGGCCATTTCGGCGGCTTCTGTTCAATGCGCACATGCACCCAACGAAGAGAACGGCTCTGCCAGGCCAGCAGGATAATCGCCAGGCCAAAAGCCAGAGGCAGCCAGGCACAATAAAATTCCCAGCCCAAACCCCGGGTCTGGATCGCCCGTTGCATCCACCAGGCTGCCAGGATGATCAGGCCAAGACCCAATCCTAGCGGTATCAACCACCAGCGACGCCAGCCTCGTGCCTGGGGAGGAGGTACCACTGCTGAGCGGTTGAGCATTGGGGCTGCTCCTGCATCAGGCGCGCCCCGGAGGTTGACATTTGCCATTGTGGCTGCCTGAGAAGGCTGCGAACGTGATTCGCTTATCTTAAATTCGGAAAGTGGTGGAGCAGGGCTGCTTTCATCTTCTGCTTCCTCCAGGGCTTTGAGCAATCGCAGCCCTTCGTCGGCGCTGATTTTTCCGCTTTCGATCATCTCCAGGATCAGGCGGCGTTCCTCGTCAGAGGTCATCAGAACGCTACTCCTTGCCTTCCAGGGCAGCCAACAGTTGCTCAGCCTGCTCGACGGTGATTTTTTTCTGCTCCAACATGCGCAAAATGATAAGGCGCTCTTCGTCGCTAATAGCCTCGACGGGGCTTGAGGGTGTTGTAGTTGGCGAAGTCCATTCAAAGGACCAGGCTCGCCGTGTTGTCCCAGGCTCGCGTGGAGAGGTCGAGGCTTTACGCTCGGCGGCGCGAGCTTTCTGCTCAGCCTTCTGTTGCACAGCAGCCAGTTTGCGTTCCAGCCGCTCCTGGGCGCGGCGCATTTTCTCGCGCGCCAGGGCTGAGGCCCGCTCGCTGGTGATGTGTGCCTTTTCCATAATGCGCTCGGCTTCGGCGGGGGAGATGCCGGCCTGCTTTAAGGTTTTCGAGAGTTGTTCCAGTTGCAGATTGAGCGCCCGCAACTGGGCCTCAATCTGGGCTTCGATCTGATCGGCTATCTGGGAGGCAACCTCGGCGGAGACAACCCGCGGCGCCTCGCCTTTGATCCCGCTGTCTTCATCAGCGTAAATGGTCTCCCGGTTAAAGAACACCAGGCTGCCGCCGGCGGCGAGGCTGATTTCAGCCTGACCATCTCCGAGTGTAAGGTGATATTCTGACTGTACCACCTGCTGGCTGCCTTCGTCCAGGTGTATCTGGATGTCTCGCGCCCTGCTGGAAAGGCTGAGGCGGGCGCTGGCGTCTTGGGGAAGATAACAGCGCAAGTCGCCCTCTGCGCTCAGGTGGTAGCGTTCTCCGCTCAGGGACGAGAGAGATAGCACCGCGTCGCCGAGGATGTGGGCGCTCACCTCTCCATCCACCGCGCTGATATCCCCATCACCCGCCACCTGCTGCAAGCGGCAGTCGCCCTGCACGTGGCGCACGATTGCATCGCCTGTGACCTGATCAGCCAGGAAGTCGCCTTCCACATGGCGAGCCAGCAAATCACCCGAAACATTGTGGATTTGGGTTTCGCTCACATGGCGCAATTCGACCGACCCCATAACCTGGTCAATGCTCAAGGCTCCTTCCAGTCCTCTGATCTGAAGGTTGCCCAAGACGCGCTGGATGTGCACCTGGGCGGCGAGCGGCAGACGTATCAGGCAGCTATCTTCACAGCGCAGGTGCAGGCGGCCATCCTGCTCTTCAACATGAGGCTGGGCCTCAGAGGCGGATTTGAGCCATATCTCGGCAGGCTCCCAACCCCTGAGTTGAAGGTCACCCCGCACTTCTTCAATAATCACCTCGGGGGCCAGGCTGGTGGAGAGGCGCACTTGTCCCATATTCACCCTCCTCTCTCTTGCAGCAGGCGCATGGCCTTCTCAACCGTGATCCGCCCGGCGTCCAGGTCTTCCAGGATAGCCTTGCGCTCCTCGTCTGTGAGGGCGGCGGGTGCTTCTTCGGCTGTGCCAGGCTCATAACCCATGGCGCGAATGATCTCATGCAGGCGATTGCGGATCGTGGGGTAGGATAAGCCTAGTTCATCTTCCATGCGGGTGATCTTGCCCTCGCAGCGCACAAATAGTTCAATGAAATCCAATTGCTGCGGAGAGAGAAGGGCGAATGGCCTCTGCGAAAAGCGCCCTTCGATGCTGGTGTCGCATTCAGGGCAATAAATGCGGGTCACGGTCACTTCGCCGCCACAAAATGGACATGCGGTTGGTAAGACGGGCATAAGCCATGCTCCTTGACAAAGAAAAGCCAAAGATAATATTTGTATTTTGAATAAATTATAAAATTAAAATGAAAAAAAGTCAAGATAAAGTTCAAATTATTCAAATAATGATTTCATCCAACCTTTGGGCGTTGTTGCCGGGGAAAAGCAGATTATCTACTCGGGCTGATTAGGCACGCACCAGGTGACAGCTATCCAACGGGCTCTCTGCCCTGTTGAGAGGGCGAATCTTGAGTCGGTCAGGGCCTTTTAGAATCAAGTGACACGCATGAGGGATGCAGATGGTAGAGGGCACTCTGCACAGCCCTTTTGGCATGGCGGATAGGTGATTCAGGGCAATTCGGATTGAATGAAAGTTTCTTTGTTGGAGCATACGCAAGCCGTGACTGTACGAGAGAGGCGGGTCAGTGTGCCTTGATAGGGTTGGTCGCCGTTGTGGGCGATCCAGCCTTCGAGGTTAAAAGCCAGCGTCCCTGCTGCGGGGAGCCATTCGCCGTTGTATTTGCGGGCAATGTGCACATGGGTGCCGGTGCTGGAACCGCCCTCGCAGGAGGGATGGCCAATGGGGTCGCCGGCTTTTAATTGGGCGCCCAGGGGAGCTCGCCCCTCGGTGGCCAGGTGCAGGTAAAAAATGTTCCAACCACTGCGTTCATCGCCATCGCCATCCAGGTCCAGCATCACCTCGCCCGTTTCTGAGCGCACCACGACGCCATCGGCGACAGCGATAGCCCATTCCTCGGTGTTGCGGCAGCCACCTACGACCAGCGGTGGCGCGAAGTCCAGGGCAGCCAGAGGGTCGCCAGTGCCCCAGGCTGTGTGAGGGCCTCCGGTGAAAGCCCATACCTTGCCTGGAGGGAAAGGCAGCCGTAAGGGTGGTTGTTCCAGACTGCCGGGGATATGGGGCTGATCCGCCGCCCAAGGGTCGCCGAACAAGGTGGCATAGGTTTGAGCAAAGCCCTGCGGCGAAATCGCCCGCAGGTAGTCTTCTTTAGAATAGAGGGCATTAAACAAATATTGCAAAGCGACGCTGGCCGCGTTTTGCCAGGGGTCAAAGCGTTCGATGCGCCCGTCCTCATGTTCCATCGAAATCAGGCGCGCGGTGCGCCAGCCATAATAGCCATTATTGAGCAGGTTTGCCGCCCAGAGCAATTGCCGATATAGCCCACGGCGGTTTGTCTGGCGATAGCCCAGAGGGTAAGCCAGGGCTGCCTCCTCCGGTTGGGCTTGAGTGAGTGCCCCCGACTGGTATTCCAACAAGGCCAGCAGCAGGCGTGGGCTAAGGCTGAATTTAAGCGCCACCAGGTCCACAATCTCGGCTGCGCTGCGGTTGGCTTCGGCAGCGTATTCGCTGTAAGTTTTCAGCCATCCGGGTTGAGAGGCGATAAATTCTTGGGTATCAAAGCCTATCTGAGCTGGCCCATTGATAAACAGGCTATCGGGCAGAATTTTATAAGGGCTACCCCAAAAAGGAGCATAGTAGATCGGAATTTTCATCGGCATGCCCGCAGGCATGGTAGTGGCGCTTTCGGGGATGAAGGGGTTGGCCTGGCGAATTTCTTCAACGGTGGTATTGAAGTGAACTGCCAGGGCGGGTAGGGTGTCGCCGGGCTGAGCGAGGTAATCCACCAGTTCCCCTGGCTGGTAAACCGGACGTTGTAGTAGGGGGGTGGGTGCGGCTGCCAGGGCAACCTGCTCTATGGTGCTGCCAGCCGCGGAAGCAGACCCGGCTTCCCCCTCCGTGTTTATAAAGTCCTCCTGAGGCAGGCAAGCGCTCAGGGGGAGAAGCAATGCCAACCAAAGAAGCCATAGAAATTTCCGGGTTCTGTCCATGGGGATATATATTGTACCCCACTTGTCAGTAGCCCAGGACAGGTCTATTTCTATTGACACTGTGATTAAATCGTGTATACTCTCGCTATCTACAAAAACGCCCCTACTTGTCCGAATTATTCCAATGGCCGGGGAGAGTTGCTTTCTAAGTCTGTGAGCCGGGGATGGAGAGGCGCGTAGCGGGTGTCGCTACGTTGATCGCCCTTATCTTGGGCACCCTGGCGGCTGCGGCGGTTTACCGTAGCCATTTCTTTGGCAAGGAAGCCGTTTCTTTTCTCTTGGTGTTGCCATTGGCGTTACCGGGCATTGTGACCGGCATTGCGCTGCGTTCGGCGATCAGCCTGGGCAACCTGCCCTTCAGTTTCTGGACGATTGTGGTGGGGCATGCCACCTTTTGTGTGGTGGTGGTCTATAACAACGTTCTGGCGCGCTTTCGCCGCCTGGGTCATTCACAAATTGAAGCCTCTATGGACCTGGGTGCCAATGCCTTTCAGACTTTTCGCTATGTCCTTCTACCTAACCTGGCCACAGCCTTGCTGGCGGGGGGAATGCTGGCCTTTGCCCTCTCATTCGATGAAGTCATTGTCACCACATTCACTGCCGGTCAGCAGTCTACCTTGCCGATTTGGATCTTCAGTCAGCTGACGCGACCGCGCGAACGCCCGGTGACTACTGTGGTGGCGCTGTTTGTAATTGGCATCACCTTCATCCCTATTCTGTTGGCCAA
>JBBILY010000004.1:0-48688 GCA_037444705.1 Chloroflexota bacterium
TGGTAAGATACGCTGGCGAAGTTGAAGCCCATGCCCCAGGCGCCAAAAACTAACACTCCTAACCCGACGCCAGCCCAAAAATTATGGGCGAAAAGAAAGGCTGCCAGAGGCGATAAGATCACCCCCGCCACACATAGAAGTAACCCTAGAAGGATATAGGGCGTGCGGCGTAACCCAAGTAAGGGATGGCGATCGGAAAACGAACCAATGGCAACCTGAATGGGAGAAAACAGGTAGGGGAGAGAAGCCAGGATGGCTACCAGGGCGGCTGAAACAGCCAGTTCTTTAATCATCACGCGGTTCAAAGTGCTGTTAATTGGCACCAGGGTCATAGCGACAGCCACATGCACCAGACCTAATTGAAAGCGTTTAAGCCACATCATAACTCTCTGAAGATCGAGGGTGGGGGTAATTCTACCCAAATTTATCAAGTATTTTAGCAGATCGTCAATGTAAGTTTACGTAGATTTTCTATAGAGAAAAGTGAGGATAGACTCTCCCCCTAACCTACGCTCAGTCCGTTTGCTCCATAAGCAAGGCCTGTTCCAGCGCCTGGCGCAGCGAACGCACCTCGATGACCTGAATCCCCTCTGGCCAGGGTTCGCCGCGGCGCATGCGCCGCGGGACAATGGCGACTTTAAAGCCCAGATTAGCGGCTTCGCGCAGTCGGGCTTCCATCTGTCCTACCATACGGAGTTCACCAGAGAGGCCCACCTCGCCGATCAACACCGTATCGGCGCGCACTGGAGCGTTGCGGGCTGAGGAGGCAATCGCCGCGGCAATGGCCAGATCAGCCGCCGGCTCATCCACCTGCAGGCCTCCCACCACATTGACGAAGATATCCTGATCGCCCAGGCGCAAACCAACGCGCCGCGTGAGCACGGCCACAATCAACAACAGGCGGTTGAAATCCACACCGTTGGAGGTGCGCCGCGGGTTTTGGAAAGAGGTGGACGTAGTCAGGCCTTGAATCTCAACCAACAGAGGGCGCGTACCCTCCATGGTCACCGCCACCGCCGAACCGGGTGTGTTCACCAAACGCTCGGCGAGAAAAGCCTCGGAGGGATTGGGCACCTCGGTCATGCCACGTTCGCGCATCTCAAATACGCCCACTTCGGAGGTCGCCCCAAAGCGATTTTTGACCGAGCGCAGCAGTCGGTAAGACTGAAAACGGTCGCCTTCGAGATAGAGCACGGTGTCCACAATATGCTCGAGGATACGCGGCCCGGCAATAGCGCCCTCTTTGGTCACATGCCCGATCAAAAACACGGTGATGCCCGAAGATTTGGCCAGTTCTCGCAGGCGTGAAGCGCACTCACGCACCTGAGAAACCGAACCCGCGGATGATTCCAGTTCGGGCAAGAGGGTGGTCTGAATCGAATCGATGACCAGCAAGCGGGGTTTGATCTCGGTCACGTGTTCCAGGATAACATCCAGGTTGGTTTCGGTCACCAGATACAGGTCTTCGGGGAAGGGCATACTATTCCCGTCACTATCACGCTGCAGGCGCAAGGTACGCATCTTAATCTGCCGCGTTGACTCCTCCCCTGAAACATAGAGCACCGGAACCTGGGAAGCCAGGCTCAAGGCCACCTGCAACAAGAGGGTTGACTTGCCAATACCTGGGTCGCCGCCAATCAACACCACCGAACCGGGCACAATCCCACCACCCAACACCCGTGCAAATTCGCCCATAGAGAGGGGCAGGCGCTCTTCGACCTCTTCTCCAATATCGGCCAGACGTTGCGGCGCAGAGCGTCCTGTCAGGAGGTACGTTGGTCGGGTTGTGGTTGCCGCGGGTGGGGAAACCACCTCCTCGACCATGCTGTTCCAGGCGCCGCACTGCGGGCAGCGCCCCATGCTGCGCACCGAGACTCGGCCGCATTGCTGGCATACATATTGGGTATAAGTTTTGGGCATGAGGTTATTATAATGCAAAGACCTGGCAGGCTACGAAAGCCTGCCAGGTCTTACAAGCGGTTTAGAAGAGACAGCTTAAGAGGGGGTAGCCAGCGTCTCTTGCGGGGCGCGTTCTTCGAAGCGACGCAATTTAATTTCGCCCTCCACTACGTCCACCAAAACAGCATCGCCATCGTCAAATTCGCCCGCCAGCAGGGCATCAGAGAGAGGGTCTTCGACCTTCTGCTGAATGATGCGGCGCAGAGGCCGGGCGCCCATCTCCGGGTCATAGCCCAACTCGGCCAGGAGATCAATGGCTGCAGGCGAGGCACTCAGGGAGATCTCGTGCTCCCGCAGGCGGAAACTGACCTTGTCCAGTTCCAGCTGGACGATCTTCTTAATGTCTTCTTTGTTCAGCGAGCGGAAGACGATTACGGCATCCAGGCGGTTGATGAACTCCGGGCGGAAGACGCGCTTAAGCGCCTCCAGGAGTTTCTTGCGCATCTCCTCGTACGCCATGCGCTCTTCGGTTTGCTCATCGCGCTTCAGGGCGAAGCCAATAGACGTCTGGCGCTTGATCATATCCGCTCCAACGTTGGAGGTCATGACGATGATGGCGTTGCGGAAGTCCACTTTGCGCCCACGCGCATCCGAGAGGTGGCCCTCTTCCATGATCTGTAGCAGCATGTTGTGAGCCTCTGGGTGGGCTTTTTCGATCTCATCGAAGACTACGATGGAATAAGGGCGGCGGCGTAAGGCCTCAGTGAGTTGTCCGGCATCCTCATATCCCACATAGCCGGGAGGCGCACCCACCAGACGGCTCACCGTATGCCGCTCCATAAATTCAGACATATCCAGTTGGATCAAGGCTTCTTCACTGCCAAACAGGAAGCGCGCCATGGCCTTGGTCAATTCGGTTTTACCCACACCAGTTGGTCCCAGGAAGATGAAGGAACCAATGGGGCGGCGCGGGTCCTTCAAGCCGGCACGGGCGCGCCGCACCGCTTTGGAGATAGCCTGGATAGCCTCTTCCTGACCGATGATGTATTTGCTCAATTCGGCTTCCATCTGTAACAGGCGTTGAGATTCCTCCTGGGCAATCTGCATCACCGGTACGCCAGTCCACATGGAGACCACCTCAGCGATGTCATCCGCGGAGACCACCGGGCTGTTCGAACGATCCCAAACGGTACGCATGCGCTCCAATTGTCGTTCTAGAGCCTCAATGCGCTCCAGGTATTCCTGGGCGTCATCATAGCGGTTGTCTTCCAGCGCCATGGCGTGGTTCTGACGCAACTCGCGCAACTCTTCCATGATCTCTTTGGTGGTCTTGGCGGCTGCGCTCTTGTACATGCGGACGCGTGAAGAGGTTTCGTCAATCAGATCAATGGCTTTATCTGGCAGGAAGCGCTCGGTGACATAGCGCGCCGAAAGGCGCACCGCCGCCACCAAGGCTTCGTCGGAGATGGTGAGACGATGATGTTCTTCATAGGCGCTGCGGATACCGCGCAGGATTTCAATGGCCTCTTCCTCAGTTGGCTCTTCAACCATAATGGGTTGGAAGCGGCGTTCGAGGGCAGCATCGCTCTCAATATATTTGCGATATTCATCCAAAGTGGTGGCGCCAATAACCTGAAGTTCGCCGCGCGAGAGAGCCGGCTTTAAGATATTGGCTGCGTCCACCGATGAGCCGGCCGCCCCCGCGCCCACCAACATATGCACTTCGTCAATGAAGAGGATGGCACCTGACGACTTGAGTTCATCAATGACGCGTTTGAGGCGCTCTTCAAACTGGCCGCGATACATAGTGCCCGCCACCAGTGAGCCAACATCTAATTGCAGCACTCGCTTACCTAAAAGAGGCGCCGGCACATCGCCATCCACAATGCGTTGTGCCAACCCTTCCACAATGGCTGTCTTGCCAACGCCGGGCTCACCAATTAGGGCCGGATTGTTTTTAGTGCGACGGGCCAGCACCTGGATCACGCGTTCGATCTCCATCTGGCGGCCGATCACGGGGTCGAGTTTACCCTCTTCGGCCAAGGCGGTCAGATCCGTGGCTAATTGGTCCACCATGGGCGTCTTTGGCTTCTGTTGTTCAACCCGGCCAGCCTTCTGGGGTTCTGCGGTGCTAGTGCGACGCGAAGCAGTGCTCTCTTGCAAGACGCGGCGCGTCTGGCGGCGAATCTGCTCTGGCGTCACGCCCAGGCGGCGCAGCACATCCAACGCCACACCCTCGCCATAACGCACCAGGCCTAACAACAGGTGTTCCGTGCCAATGTAATGATGCCCCATACGCCGGGCTTCATCCACGGCATATTCCAAAACTTGTTGCGTGCCAGGCGATAGATCCAACTTGCCTCCGCGGTACTGCCCGGTGCCGGTCAGGCGTTCGACGATCTCTTGCACACGATCGGGCTCCAGGCCCAATTCTCGCAATACCCGTCCGGCAACGCCCCCTTCTTCGCGGATCAGACCCAGAAGCAGGTGCTCGGTACCAATATAATTATGACGCATGCGCTCGGCCTCTTGATGGGCCAGGCTGAGCACCCGTCTTGCCCGTTGTGTAAAACGTTCCATTCCAGCCAAGGTACAACCTCCCAGATTGTCCGCAGCCATTGTCACCGCTGCGCGACAATCCATTGATTACGAGACTTTTAGTCCAAATGGATTCTACCAGAGTTTGCCAGGAGCAAATGCCTTTTTAATTATCCACGGTGAACTTTTAACACGATTCTTAGAAATACTTCAAAGGCGCACCTGCTATAAGGTGCGCCTTTTTCGCAAGGGTTTCTCATCAGTCCATGTTATTCTTCTTCAGGAGGGCGGGGTTCTTGGCTCTCTTCTGCTTCTGAACCCTTGAGTTCTTCCACCTCTTCGGCCAGGGCTATCTTCCAATCCAGATCGGTGTAGGCTGGGGAGTCCACTTTACGCAGGCTCAAGCCAATCCGCCGTCGTTCAGGGTCAATTTTGATCACCCGCAAGGTAACCACATCCCCTTCCTTCACCACCTCTTTAGGGTGATTAATGCGCTGTTCGCTCAATTCCGAGATGTGGATTAACCCTTCCAGATCTTCTTCCAGGCGGGCAAAAGCGCCAAATTTGGTCAGATGGGTGATGGTGCCCTCCACCAATTGCCCTTCGCGCAGATGCTTCACCTTCTTTAGCCAGGGATCTTCCTGGGTCTGTCGGATGGAGAGGCCAATACGGCGGCGCTCGTGATCAATGCTGATCACTTTAACCTGGACCTCTTGGCCAACTTTGAGCACTTCATTGGGATGGTTGATCCGTTCCCAGGAGATTTCGGATAGGTGCACCAGCCCATCAGCACCATCAATATTGACGAAAGCGCCAAAATCAGCCACGCTGGTTACCCGTCCGGTACGGATATCCCCTTCCTTGAGTTGCTCCAGCAGACGATCCTTGAGGGCCTCACGCGTCTCCTGTAAGGCAGCCCGTTCCGAGAGGATCAGGCGTCGCCGTTCGCGATCCACCTCGATCACTTTACAACTAATCGATTCACCCACCATTTTCGACCAACGCTGGTCAGGAGTGTCTCCACCCAGCGCAGCGCGGCGCAGCATGCTGATCTGAGATGAAGGCACAAAACCCCGCAGCCGACCAAAACTCACCAGGAAGCCGCCTTTGTTATAGCCAACAATTTTGCTGGTAAAAACCTTGGCCTCTTTCAGCAACTTTTCAGCCTCTTCCCAGTCTTTCGCCTCACGGGCGCGCACATAGGAGAGCAGAACGTTGCCGTTAGCATCTTCGGGAACCACGATATAAACGGGGATCTCCATCCCTACCTGGAAGGTGGCGCGCTCCTCAGGCGGAATTTGCTCCAATTCACGTCCAGGAATAATGCCCTCGGACTTGGTGCCCACGCTCACCAGAATTTCGTTCTCACCAACTGAAGCGATAATTCCGGTACGAATTTCGCCTGCTTTAGGAAGGTCAAATTCCTGCTGCCCTAAAAGGGTCTCCATCGAGTTAGTCTCAGAATTTGGCCGTTCCTCGGATGTTGATTGAACTAATGGATGAACTTCGGGCTCCACCCCCTGCCCGGAGAGAATATGATTATTTTCCATCATTAAGTAAACTCCGCATACGATTGAGATTGTGTTCATTATAAATCCTAAAAACAAACTTGGCAACCTTTTGATAAGAACAAGAGTGGATTATAATGAAAAAAACAAGAGGTAAATATGCCGCCTATTTATCCTTTTACTGCTATTGTTGCCCAAGAGCGGATGAAACGCGCTCTGATTTTGAACGCGGTGGATCCGCGTATTGGTGGAGTGTTGATACGTGGTGAGCGTGGCACTGCCAAATCCACAGCCGCGCGTGCCCTGGCTGCCCTGCTGCCTAAAGTGGCTGTAGTAGCCGATTGCCGCTTTGGCTGCGACCCCGATCGGCCTACCACATGGTGTACCGAATGTCGGGAACGCGTGGCCAAGGGTGAATCACTGCCGGTCGAACTGCGTGCTACACCCTTCGTTAATCTACCCGTTTCTGCCACAGAGGATCGCGTGGTAGGAACGCTCGATATTGAGAAAGCCATTCAAAAAGGCGAACGCCACTTCGAGCCAGGCATCCTGGCAGCCGCAAATCGCGGTCTGCTTTACATTGACGAGGTTAACCTGTTAGATGATCACGTTGTAGACGTGCTGCTCGACTCAGCAGCCATGGGGATGAATATCGTTGAACGTGAGGGCATTTCTTTTGCCCATCCTGCACGTTTTATTCTGGTGGGCACTATGAACCCTGAAGAGGGAGACCTGCGCCCCCAACTGCTGGATCGGTTTGCCCTATCGGTCGAAATTCACGGTGTACGCGATGCGCGCGAGCGCGTGCTGATCATGGAGCGCAACCTGGCTTTCGAAAGCGATCCCGAAGGATTCCGCAAACAATGGCTGCCCAAAGAGGAGGAACTCTCACGGCGCATCGAAGAGGCGCGCACCCTGGTGGATAAGGTGACCTATACTCAGCGCGATCTGCTATCCATTGCGGCCTTGAGCGCCTCGCTCAATGTAGAAGGCCATCGCGCCGATCTGGTAATCCTGAAGACAGCCCGAGCCCATGCTGCCTTCGAAGGGCGTAAAGCCATCAGTGAGCGCGATATCATCCTGGCCGCAGAACTGGCCCTGCCACACCGCATCAAGCGCGGCCCCTTCCTCCAGGCCGAAGTCACTATGGAAGAACTGCAGGAACGCATCGAACAACTTCAGGGTGCGGCTCTCAGCACGGGCGAACCCGAACCCGTGCCTGAGGAGCGCAAACAACCCAGCCTCGAAAAAAAAAAGAACTGATTGGGGAGATACAGGAAGAGGACTCTAAGCAAACCCAAACAGAGTCCTCCTCCCAAAAGATTTTCGAAAGCGGCAACGCCAACTGGTGGGAAGGCGGGGAGAAGGTCAAGATTGGGCAGACCTTTGTACCACGCCGCATCGAAAATCCCTTAGACAAAATCACGCGCCGCCAGGGAGGTAGGCGCTCGCGCACCCTCACCCAGCGCAAGCGCGGACGTTATATCCAGGCGCGCCCCTCGCCAGGCAAAGCAGACGACCTGGCTTTCGACGCCACCTTGAGAGCCGCTGCCCCCTATCAAAAACAGCGCAGCGAAATGCGCAAACGGGTGGCTTTTGCCATCCGTTCCAGCGACTATCAACGCAAGGTGCGGGTTAAAAAAGCCGCAAACCTGGTGCTCTTTGTGGTGGATGCCTCCTGGTCCATGGCGGTAGCTGAGAGGATGGCAGCCACCAAAGGCGCCATCCTCTCGCTCCTGACCGATGCCTATCAGCGGCGCGACCGCGTGGGTCTGGCAGTCTTCCAAAAAGACCGCGCCACGTTAGTCTTACCTCCCACGAATTCTATTCAGTTAGCCAAGCGCGCCCTGGCCGATATCCCCGTCGGTGGCAAGACCCCGCTTTCAGCCGGCTTGTATCTGGCTCATCAGGTGATTCAAAAGGAACGCCTGGTGCATCCGGATGTGATGCCGCTGATCATCCTGCTCACAGATGGTGCCGGCAACGTCTCGATGAGCGGCTTGCCCCCGCAAGAAGAAGCTCATCTCATCGCCGAGCAAATCGCCGAGGATAACATCCGCAGCGTAGTCATCAACATGGAGCATGCTGCTTTTGACCAGGGGCTGGCTCAAGCTCTGGCTCACCATTTGCACGCCCCTTGTTACACCTTGAGCGAACTTAAAGCCGAATCGCTCTATCAAAAGGTGCGCGAGGAGATGGCCGGGTAAATGGCCTGAGGGGAACGCATTTGTGCGAACGGGGATGAAACTGCTGCATTTTTCCTGGCCCTTACTCCTTTTGATAACCCTTACGGCCTGCGCTGCAGATCGCCCCTCTCCTACCAATAGCGATCGGCCAATACCCACGACAGCATTGATCACCTCAAGCCCACCCACAACCATCCTGCCAGCAACCCTCGCCCCTTCCCTCTCGCCCACAACACCTGCCGATCTACCCGCCACACCTCTCTCTCACTATACTTTAACCGCCGTGCTCAACTACACGCAACATTACCTGGCGGTGGATGAGCAAATTCACTATATCAACCGCAGCGGTGAAACGCTCAATGAATTGCTGCTCGTCATCGAGCCGCTTAATTATCCGGGCGTTTTCAGACTCAACAGCCTGACCTGGCAAGATGGCCGGCCTATCCAGGGATACACCTTGGATGGTAGCCAGATGCACCTGCCTCTTGAGCAACCCTTGCCCTCGGGAGCAAGCGCGGATATCTCCCTGACTTATGAACTTTTCCTCCCATCACCTGTCCCCTCACCCGATGTCCGCCCTATCCCTTTCGGCTACACTGCCCGTCAGGCAAACCTGGTAGATTGGTACCCTTTCATCCCTCCATACAAGCCCGGCCAGGGCTGGTTGGCTCACCCACCTGGCTATTTTGGCGAGCATCTGGTCTATGATATTGCCGATTTTGAAGTGAACATCCATCTTCCCCAGGAGCAGCCAACCCTGGTTATCGCGGCTGCAGCTCCTGGACAACGTGATGGCCAATGGTATCGTTACCGGCATGAAAAGGCGCGCAATTTTGCCTGGTCGGTCAGCCCCGATTACCAGGTGAGAACTCACAGCGTGCAAGGGGTAACCATCTCCAGTTACTTTTTCCCCTTTCACCCTCAGGCCGGCGAGGCTGCGCTCAACACCACAGCCGAAGCCCTGACTCTCTATAGTCAACTCTATGGCCCTTACCCGCGCTCTACATTGAGCGTTGTGGAAGCCGATTTTTTAGATGGCATGGAATTCGATGGCCTGTTTTTCCTCAGCAATGGTTTTTATAACATCTATCAAGGTACACCAGGCGAATATCTGGTGGCCATCGCCGCCCACGAGACCGCTCATCAATGGTTCTATGCCCTAGTGGGTAATGATCAAGCATTGGAGCCCTGGCTGGACGAAGCCCTTTGCACTTACAACGAAAAGGTTTATTACGAACGCCTGCATCCCGAGGCCCTGGATTGGTGGTGGCAATACCGCGTGCTTTTCTATGAACCCCAGGGATGGATCAACCGTAGCATTTATGAAAGTGGAGGATACCGCGCTTATCGTGACGCAGTTTACCTTAATGGTGCCAGATTCTTTGACGATCTGCGAACTACCATGGGCGATCAAGCCTTCTTTACCTTCCTGAGCAAATATGTAAATCAGAGCGCTTACCACATTGCTACAAGTAAAGACTTTTTTGACTTGTTAAGGCGTTCATCTCATCAAGACTTATCCTCAATATTTAATACTTATTTCAATAACCCTCCTTAGATGAATTCAGTCGGCTATTCAGATATTCACAGATTGAAACATCGTTTGTAAGATGATAATTGTTAACCGTAGTCATAGTAGAGATGGGGAAAATGTGGAAAGAGCAAACTGTGGAGGGAAAAGACCCCAGGTATAGGGGAACAGCGGAAAGACGGAATAGATGTGGGATGTTCTGCTGTGAAAATCATCCCCAGATTATTGGGGAAAGAGGGGTGATAAAAAGCGGGGATTTTGGGATATAGAAGCCGCGGGAAATATTTGGGCAATTATTGAAACTAACCCCCATATATAGGGGTGATAGATAAAGGGAATGAGGGGTGCAAATTTAAGATTTTCCCCATAATGAGGCAGTTATCCACAGTTTTCCATGAGTTTTCCACAATTTAAGCGAATTTCGCCCTCTATGCACCAGAGTATGTGTTTCTATATATGGGGGATATTAAAACAATGATCTAATCTCCGACAAGCGCCTGTGCACGGACTTGGCGGCTCTCTCGCCAGAAGAATGCCCAATACAGGGTAATTGAAAGGCTATACAGGATGATCGTGCCCAGGAAAGGCGGAGCAAAACCATAGCGTACCTGCAACCAGCCGCTAATTGTAGGGCTGAAAGCCCAACCAAAGTTCCAGGCCATGCTCACCAGGCTGGCCACAGTGGCGCGGGCCGAGGCTTCAACATGCTCCATGACAAAGGTTTCGTACACTGGCCCGCCCATATTCATCAACGCCAGGCGCACATAGAAAGCCATGGCGCTCAACCAAAACGACGGAGCAAAGCCCAACAAAACCAGGAATGGGATGGAGAGGCCTTGGGTAACCACAACAAACTGAATCTTACCCAGGCGATCTGCCAGTGGCGGGGCTAACATCAAGCCAATCCCCATGGCTAGAGAACCCCAGGCAAAGAGTATCCCGATCACCGCATCCGATTGATGATGCACAACGCGGAAGAAGACGTTCATAAAGGGCATAATCAGACCCGCCCCAATGGAGGTGAGCAGCATGGGTAGCACCAACTTACCCAAAAGGATGGGTTGCTGGGCTGCAAAGGCTAACGGCGAGAACAGAGATCGCTCCGATCTGTGCAGGCGTGGGAGGCGGATCAAGCCCAAGGGTAAAACGCCAATAAGGGCGACGCTGGCGACCACCAGCAAGGCGCCTCCATAAGCAACACTGCTAGTTGGAGAAGAGCCGCTCGCGCGGGCGATCCAGGTGGGTAAATAACCTCCAACCCAGTTGCCAATGGAGCCCACCGCGGTCTGGAGGCCAAAACTGAAACTGAAAAGATAAGTGCGCTCACCCTCGTTGCTGTTTTCCATCAGGAAGGGGGCCATGGTTACAGCCGCTAAAGCCTGAGCCAATCCAGACAGCACGTTCATCGTATAGAAAACCGAGCGCGTTGGCCAGAACACCATGACCAGGACCGATAACGCGATCAAAACGGCTGAGATGAGCAACGCCAGTTTTCGTCCTAAAATATCCGCCAAATAGCCCATGGGAATGGCTGCGACCAGCGCCGTGAGGCTGCTAAGGGTGATCAAATTGCCGAGCAAGGCTTCGTCATAACCCAGGCTGAGCACATAGAAGTTAAACAAGAGGCGGAAGACCCCCATGGCTGCGCCGCTGATGAACACATATAAAAGATAGAGGCGGGCATTCGGGCTGAAGGCGCGCAAATGCGAGAGGTACTCGCGCGTGAGCCGCGCTAACGCCGAATATCTAATCCTTTTGGAAGTCATGGCTGCTCTTTAAAAACACTTGCAGGTGATCAAAGATAGTCTGGATAGCTTCCAGACGCGCCGTATAGCGCCGTTCTTCATCGGGCTCCAGGGTTAGATGCACAAGACCCGCCAGGCGCAGAGCGTTGAGATGATGAGTGACCGTGGGAGCCCGCAGGCGCAGCCGTCGCGCCAGTTGGGCGGGCGTCAAAGATTCTTGCGCCAGGTAGCGCAAAATGCGCAAGCGTGTCGGGTCTGCCAGGGCTTTAAGGGCGCGCAACATCGTATCCGGGATGATCTCCCCTGGGATCAGGGAGACCTCGGTTGGCCGCACTCCGAACATAAAGAGCATCTGATCCGGGCTAATATGGGTGAAGAGCACCAGAGGTGTGCTCCAAAAAACCGGGACTAAAATCAACTCGGAGGTTTTGAGTGTGGTTTCGAAATGCACGCCCTGGGACAACTCTACCAGTAACTCAGCCGGGCTCAATTTTTTAGCCAATTCCTGAGCGCCTGTCAACCCGCTCTGAAGATAGGTAGACAGGCGTTTCTCCTCGTCGGCAAAGAAGACCTGATAATAGGACTGCAAGGCTGATAAGACCAATTCACCGAACGCCTCGGGCTGCGCCCACCAATTCAAAAAGCGGGGCAGAATTTTCTGGACCTGGGCACGTTTGTGCTCTTGCACAGCGCGCTTGAAATCTTCTACATCTTTTTCGTCCCAGCGGCGCTGATTAGCAACCCGTTTCAGTAACTGAGCTACCTCATCTTTTGTTTCGGGATTGATTACCAGAACCTGAGGGCGTTGCTCAGGCGGCAGGCGGCGTAAAGCCCACAGCGCGCTAAGGGCATCCTTGGGTGAGGTGAGGTTGTAAACCCAATGATATGGCCAGATGAAAGGCTGCACTTCTTCTAAAAATTTGCGTTCAACGGGGGGTAAGCGGGAGCGCACCCCCGCCGCCCAGGAAGGGCGTAAGCCATAGGCTTCAGGTTCATGCAGCACCTCCAGGCTGATGAAAAAATCATAGGCAGTGCCCACATCCCACCTGATGTTGGGGGTGAACATAGCCTCATTAGAGGTGTGCTTTAAATCTTTTGACCTTTTCATACGCCCTCCTGCGCGCATTCATCCAGAGATGAGCCTGATTTCAGCCTGTTCCCCAGGGCGACCAGAAGATCGCCTAAAGCGAAAAGCAGGCGGTCTCGCCACCCAGGCGAGTGCCAATAGAGGTAACGTATGGCACGTTCGGTTTGCGCCATACGTATCAATTCCTGGTGATGTTCATGAGCATAGCGATAGTACCACTCGTTCATATCTGCCTCCTTAGAAACCCAGATATATGCCTAAGAAAGACGCTGCTCTAATTTAGATAATTATCTAAATAGATAATAACCTAAATCTGTTCCTGTGTCAAGAATGAATCGGGCGCAGATAGAGGCCTCTTGAGAGGCTGTGCATTGATAAGAACCACCTTTTGCAACCTTTCTCAAAGGGGTGCATCTAAATAATTGTGTTATTGAACACGATATCCTCTTGGAGGTCATCCGTATGGAGATGATTATTGATTTTCCTGGCGGGGCGCGCGTTGATGCTCATTTTGGGCCCTTCACCGTCAAAACCGACCAGCCCCCTTCAGCCACTGCACCAACGCCTTTTGCCACCTTCCTGGCTTCGATTGGCACCTGCGCAGGCATTTATGTGTTGGGTTTTTGTCAGCAACGTGGACTGCCGACCGAGGGCATTCGCATCATTCAGCGGGTTTACAGCGACCCAATGAGCGGCATGGTGGGTAAGATAGATTTGGAGATTCAGGTGCCGCCCACCTTCCCTGAGAAGTATCTGCCCTCGCTGGTGCGTGCCGCCGATCTGTGCGCAGTGAAGAAGCACATGGAGCGTCCACCCCAGTTTGAGATTTACACGCGCACGCTGGAAACGGCAGAGCAATAACTGCCTTTTAGATGGCATGCACTGCTACGCCGGCCCAATGAAGGTGCCCGGATAGAGGATCGTGTCTTTAGGGATGACCACGATCCCATCTTGAACCACCCAGGTGCCGGCGTCTAATTCTGTGCCACGCGGGAAGGGTTGGATGATCACACCCTCTCCCATGCGCACATTCTTATCAATAATAGCCCCTTCGACCTGGCAGTTCGGTCCGATGCCCAGAGGGATGCCAGCGCGCGGGGGCAAATCAGGGTCGTCATAGTAATCCGCCCCCATCAGGATTGTGCGACTCATGCGCACCCCCGCCGCAATCTGACTGCGCAAACCAACGATGGAATCCTGGATCTCCGCTTGATGGATCTGGCAACCATCGGCGATAAGTACATTTTTCAAGGTAGCGCCATTGATCACCGAACCTGGCAGGTAACGTGGGCGAGTGTAGATGGGGCGCAGGGGGTCATAGAAGTTAAAAGGCGCATCGGGTTGGGTCAGGCTGAGATTGGTCTCATAGAAAGAGCGAATTGTCCCAATATCCACCCAATAGCCGTCAAAGTCGAAGCCATAAACGGTGTGGGTTTGGATCGCGCTGGGGATCACCTGCCCGCCAAAGTCTTCGGCGCTCGAACCCTCAAGCACCTGAATCAGCACCTCAGTTTTGAAGAGGTAAATTCCCATTGAGCCCAGATAGGGGCGATCAGGATCATCACGGCTGACAAATTGGGCTAGAACCTGGGGATCTTTGGGTTTTTCCACAAAGGCTACGATGCGCCCATCGGAGTTGCGCTTCAAGAGGCCGAAGCGGCTGGCTTCCTGGGAAGGTACTGCCTGCACAGCGATGGTAATGTCCGCCTGAGATTCCTGATGAAAGGCGTACAATGCTCCATAATTCATCCGGTAGAGGTGATCGCCAGCCAGGATGAGCACGGTGTCGGCGCCGGTGACTTTAATCTCGAACAACTGCTTGCGCACCGCGTCGGATGTGCCCTGGTACCAGTCCGTGCTCCGCGGCGTTTGTTCTGCGGCCAGGATTTGAACCCAACCGCGATGAAAGTCGTCGAAGGTGTAGGTCTGGGTGATGTGGCGATGCAGGGAGACGGAGTTAAACTGGGTTAACACGGCGATATGGTAAATGCCCGAGTTGATGCAATTGCTGATGGGCACATCAATCAGGCGATATTTGCCGGCGATGGGGACGGCCGGCTTAGCCCGCAGTTTGGTCAGGGGATACAGGCGTTTGCCTGCCCCGCCGCCCAGGATCACCGCCAGAACGTTGTCTAAAGATGTCATAGGTAACCTCTTTTACAGGGGATGCTGAAGACCACTGAAGAAAATAAAACGCACGAGTATCGTTCACCTCGTGCGTCGCTTTGCCCATGCTATAATGCTGGTGCCGAAGGTGGGAATCGAACCCACACCCCCGAGGGGACACGATTTTGAGTCGTGCGCGTCTGCCAGTTCCGCCACTTCGGCCTGAGTGGTTTTAGTATAATCAAAAGTGGACACAGGGTCAAGATTTTCACCACCAATTGAAAAGATGAAGGATTAAAGCCTCATGCGCCTTGGGATTATCGGCTTACCTCAATCGGGAAAGACCACGATTTTCAATGCTCTTACGCGTGGCAATGTGCCCACTTCCGTCAGCGGAGGACGCTTTGAGGTGCACACGGCAGTAGTGGATGTACCCGACGAACGGGTGGATCGCCTGGCAGCCATCTTTCGCCCTCAAAAGGTCATTTATGCTAAAGTGACTTATGCCGACATCGCCGGCCTGGAGGGGAGCGCCAGCAAAGGCGGCATATCCGGGCCTTTACTCAATCAATTGACCCAGATGGACGGCTTTGTGCATGTGGTGCGTTGTTTTGAGGACCCCAGCATACCCCATCCCGCCGGCCGCGTTGACCCTGGCAGGGACATCGAGGCTATGGATGCTGAACTCTTGTTAAATGATTTGATCGCTGTTGAGCGCAAATTAGAGCGTCTGGCCGAAGAGAAGCGCAAGGGTGGTGGGCGCGAGAAAGCCCTCATCGAGCGCGAGATAGCCCTCTTCGAGAAACTGCATCAAGTCCTTTCACAGGAAAAACCCCTGAGAGATCTCGAACTTTTGCCAGAGGAAGAAAAAACCTTGAGCGGGTTCGGTTTTCTCACCCGCAAACCGGTATTGATCATCCTGAACCTGGCTGATGGACAATCGCCGCCCTCGATCCATTATCCCCATCAACGCAGCGCTGTGGTGGCACTGCAAGGCCGCCTGGAAATGGAACTGGCCCAATTGTCACCCGAAGATGCCCAGGTTTTCATGGCTGAGTATGGTATCGAAGAATTGGGTCTGTCCAAAGTGATTCGTTTGTCCTATGATCTGCTGGGGCTGCAGTCCTTTTTCACTGTAGGCCCGGACGAAGTGCGCGCCTGGACCATCCATCGCGGCGACACGGCTCACACCGCGGCCGGGGTGATCCACACCGACCTGCAAAAAGGCTTTATCCGGGCCGAGATTATCGCATATCAAGACTTGATCGCTCTGGGAAGCCTGAGCGAAGCCCGTGCGCGGGGGAAACTGCGCCTGGAAGGCAAAGATTACATCTTGCAAGACGGGGAGATCATGCACGTGCGCTTTAACATTTGAACATCGGGTATAATAGCCCGAAAATAATCCCATATAATTGACCTGATAAGGAAAAATAACATGGCCTTACCTTACACACAGACACGTTGGAGCCTTGCCGATCTCTATCCATCTTATGATAGCCCCGAACTGGAACGAACCTTTTCCGAGGTGGAAAAGAAAGTCGCCGAATTTGAGAGCCTGCGGCCTAAATTGTCACCCCAAATATCAGTGCCTGACTTTTTAGATTTTGTGCGGCGGCTGGAAGAAGTTCAAGACCTGGGAGCGCGTTTGTACGCCTTCGCTGGCTTGAGTTTCAGCGCCAATACTCAGGATCAGGCAGCGCAAACCCTGCTGGCGCGGGTAGATCAATTCCTGGCTAACATGCAAAATCGCACCCTCTTCTTCAACCTGTGGTGGAAAGGTTTGGACGATGACGTGGCAGAACGCCTGATGGCTGAAGTCGGGGATTACCGCTACTGGCTGGAGGAGATGCGCCATTTCAAGCCTCATACCCTGAGTGAGCCTGAGGAGAAGATCATCAACATTAAAAATGTGACCGGCTTTAATGCCCTGACCAATCTGTATGATGCCATAACCAACCGTTATACCTTCAAGATCGAGGTGGAGGGCGAGGTCAAGGAACTGACGCGAGGTGAGTTGATGGTCTATGTGCGCCATCATGATCCCCATTTACGCGAGGCGGCCTATAAAGAACTCTATCGCGTATACGGCGAAGAAGGTCCAATTTTAGGACAGATGTACCAGATATTGGTGCGAGATTGGCGCAATGAACAGGTGGACCTGCGCCATTTCAAGAGCCCCATCGCTGCTCGTAACCTGACCAACGACATCGCGGATGAAGTGGTGGACACCCTTTTAGATGTATGCCAGCGCAATGCTGGTCTGTTCCAGCGTTATTTTCGCCTGAAGGCGCGCTGGTTGGGGATGGAGCGCTTGCGCCGCTATGATATTTATGCCCCGGTGGCCAAATCGGAAAAGCGCTACGAGTTTTCCGAAGCGGCTGAGATCGTGCTCGATTCGTTCAATAAATTTGACCCCGCTCTATCCAGGCTGGCGGAACGCGTCTTGCGGGAGAACCACCTGGACAGCGAGGTGCGCAAAGGTAAACGGAGCGGGGCGTTTTGCTGGTCGGTAGTGCCCAAGATGACGCCCTATGTATTGCTTAATTATCAGGGGCGAGCGGACGATGTGGCCACCATGGCGCATGAATTAGGCCATGCCATCCATACCATGCTGGCCTCCCACCATAGCGTGTTTACCTTCCACGCCTCGCTACCCCTGGCAGAGACGGCCTCCACTTTTGGGGAGATGATGCTGATTGATCGTCTGCTGGCCGAGGAAGAGGATGAAAGCGTGCGCCGCGATCTGCTCTTTCGGCAAATGGACGATGCTTACGCCACTATCCAGCGCCAGGCGTTCTTCGCCCTATTTGAACGCCAGGCGCACGACATGGTCATCCAGAACGTCTCGGTGGATGACCTCGCGGCCGCCTATATGGAGAATCTCAAGGCGCAATTTGGCGATGCGGTCGAGGTCAGCGATGAGTTTCGTTGGGAGTGGGTGTCTATCCCCCACATCTACCAGGTGCCATTTTACGTCTATGCCTACGCCTTTGGTCAATTACTGGTGCTTTCGCTGTATCAACAATACAAGAATGAAGGTGATGCATTTAAGCCGCGTTATCTCAACATTCTGGCCGCGGGTGGCTCAGAAGCCCCAGCGCGCGTGTTGGCAAAGGCGGGCATTGACATCAAAGACCCTGAATTCTGGCAGGGAGGCTTTAACGTCATTGCCCATTTGCTGGAGCAACTTGAGGCGCTACCGTTGCAGGTAGCCAGCCCTTAGCCGCCTGCCATACCGGCCTCCCGCCAGGAACTCAGCGGGAGGCTTTTTTCGCATCTGCTCTGGGCAGGCTAAGGCCTTATGGCTTCCAAACTTCCCAGACCTTACCCACCAATGCAGGGCTGGGTTTCAGTGTGATCTGGCCTGGTTGCCAGCCTGAGGGTGTCACCTCACCTGTGGCGCGTACGTGCTGAAAAGCTTTGATCTGGCGGATCAATTCATCTGGATTGCGCCCTACTTCCGGGGTCAACACTTCCATGGCGCGGATGACGAAGTCGGGGTCTATGATAAAGCGCCCGCGGATGTCAACGCCCGCTTCTTCGTCATAGACGCCATAGACAGCGCCGATCTTGCCGCCGGCATCGGCCAACATGGGGAAGGGCACCCCACCCGGCGTCATGCGGGATAATTCTTGCTCTTGCCAGACTTTATGCACGAAGCGGCTATCCGTGCTGACGGCCAGAACTTCCACCCCCAAAGCCTTCAATTCCTCATAACGGACGGCAACTGCCGTCAATTCGGTCGGTCAAACAAAAGTGAAGTCCCCCGGATAGAAGCAAAGCACAATCCATTTGCCTTTGTAGTCCGAGAGTTTAATCGGTTGAAAGCCAACACCTTCGATGTAGGCGTTGGCTTCAAAATCAATGGCTTCTTTGCCGACGCGGGCGAACATTTGGCTTACCTCCTGTGATAGTCTGATTTCTTCCGTTGAGGCGGCGGATTCTCGTAGGGGCACAATTGGCCCACGCGCAGGTTTAACACAGCCGTCTTTGAGTTCTGGCATAGAAACCTCCTTTAATATATTGCTTCAGATAAGATTGTGTTGATAACGGTTCTCAGAGCGGCTCGTTGTGGGGTAACATTGAAACAACTTTCACAATGATTATATAACCACCTCATGGAAAGTGAATAAAGAATTTATTTCGTCTACAGAGGTTGCGCAGTCTGGCTTTCGCTGGTATCCTTGAGCATAATCAAAATCTATCTACCGAGGCAAGTCACCATGTATCTTGCAATCGAAGGTGTCATTGGGGTTGGGAAAACCACTTTGGCTCGTTTGTTGCAGCCCAGGTTCCAGGCCGAGTTGCTCCTGGAAGTGTTTGAAGAGAACCCCTTCCTCTCTGATTTCTATGCCGACCGAGAGCGCTATGCTTTTCAAACGCAGATTTTCTTTCTGCTCAGCCGCTACTATCAACAGCGACGGGCGGTGCCCGAAATTCTGGCGCGGGGGGTGAATTTGATCGCCGACTATACATTTGAAAAGGATGCCCTCTTCGCCCGCATCAACCTGAAGGGGGACGAGTTAGATATGTACTATCGGGTGCATGAGGCTCTGGCGGAAAAGATCCCTGAACCGAACTTGATCGTTTACTTGCGCGCCGATACCGAGGTGCTGATGCAGCGCATTGCCCTGCGCGATCGTCCTTATGAGCGGCACATGGAGAGGGAATATATTGACCAGCTCAACCGCGCCTATGATGAGCATTTTCTGCGCCTTCATCCGCAAGATGTGCACAAAGGGCGGAATGTGCTCGTCATTGACACCAATGGCATTGATTACGTGCGTCGGCCAGAGGAGTTGAACTGGATTGAACAACGCATCCGTCAGGCATTGAGGTTATCCCCATTTCAAGAGGAACTACCGCTTAAGGTCGAGAAGGGATAGCCGGCGGGGAAAACAGGCAAGAGGGAGGCGTTAATCTATGCGCATTAATCGTCAGATGCTGCTCAAGATTGCCGAGGACACGGTAGCCCAACGCACCCGCAGGGAACATGACATCCTGGCGGTTTACCTGAGTGGCTCCCTGCTGGGCGATGATTTTTTACTGGGTGGCACAGCGGACATTGACCTGACCTTCATCCATCTGGGCAGTGTGGCGGCTGAACGGGAAATCGTGCGCCTGACCGAGGAGGTACACCTGGACATCGCCCACCATGAGGAGAAGCTCTATCGCCAGGCACGCCAATTGCGCCTGCATCCATGGCTTGGCCCCACAATCTTTACCTGCAAGGTGCTCTACGACCCTCAACATTTTCTGGATTTAATCCAGGCCTCCGTGCGTGGGCAGTTCAACCGTGCGGATTACGTGCTGCAGCGGGCGCGGCAACAAGCGGAG
This sequence comes from Chloroflexota bacterium, assembly GCA_037444705.1. Lineage (GTDB taxonomy): Bacteria > Chloroflexota > Anaerolineae > Anaerolineales > UBA4823 > DATCYX01. The sequence continues at coordinate 19,938 of JBBILY010000004.1, forward strand.
CATGCGCGCCAGATATGGCTGGGTTTTCGTGAAGAGACCCCGCAGGCGGTAGGCCCCGGAGAATTAACCCTTTATCTGAGAGCGGTCGAGCACGCGGTAAACGCAGTCGCCAGCCTGAATGGCCCTCCACTGACGGAGAGGCGATTTACTCAGGGCTTTTCCCAAAGGGCGGCCGCCTTAGAACACAGCGGCTTGTATGCCGCCTTGCTGGGCATCCTGGGTGGGCGCCAGGTTGACGGGGAAATGCTTAAAGGGTGGCTTTCAGAATGGCATATGACCCTTGAAGCCCTTCCTGCTGAGAGCCTCCCGCCGCGCTTACATCCCGCCCGTCGGGCTTATTACCGCCGCGCTATTGAGACCTTCCTGGAAGGCGAACAGCCTCAGGATGCTCTCTGGCCATTATTGCATTCGTGGACCCTTGCAACCCGCTTGTTGCCCCAGGGTGAGGCCGCCCTGTCCGCCTGGTATGAGGCCACCCAGCAATTGGGATTTGGGGGAGATGGCTTTGGCGAACGCCTGACAGCGCTGGATGCCTTTCTCGATTTGGTAGAGGAGACGATAGAGGCCTGGGGGCGCGAGCGCGGCGAATAATGTACATGTTTCACGTGAAACATCTTACGACAACCTGATAAGCCATCTTTATCCACGTGTTTTAGCGGGGAAGACGGCGCGTGCCAGGTATTACCTGATCTATTCGGTGTTAATATTATGTTAGAAACGCTCTCCTGACCCTTGGCTGGCTTGGTTGCTGGATTGTCACTCAACCTTGGGCGTGGTAGAATGAATCAAAAAACCGAGTCATACGTGACTCAGGAGGTTTGGAGTTATGGAACAACAGATTGCGACTTTTGCGGTCAAAAAGGGCCTGGCCCAGATGCTTAAAGGTGGTGTGATCATGGATGTAGTCACCCCGGAACATGCGCGCATTGCCGAAGATGCCGGGGCGGTGGCGGTGATGGCTTTGGAGCGCGTTCCGGCCGATATTCGCGCCCATGGTGGGGTGGCGCGCATGAGCGATCCTGAGTTGATCCTGCAGATCATGGATGCCGTCTCCATCCCGGTCATGGCTAAGTGTCGGATTGGCCATTTTGTCGAGGCCCAAATCCTGGAAGCCATTGGAGTAGATTATATTGATGAATCCGAGGTGCTCACCCCAGCGGATGAGGAGCATCATATCAATAAGCACGCCTTTAAGGTGCCCTTCGTGTGTGGGGCGCGCAATCTGGGCGAAGCCCTGCGGCGTATCGGTGAAGGGGCTGCCATGATCCGCACCAAAGGCGAAGCAGGCACCGGCGACGTGGTTGAAGCTGTGCGCCATGCTCGCGCGGTGCTGGGCGAAATCCGTCGCTTGCAGAACATGCCCGAAGAAGAGTTGATGACCTATTCCAAGGAGATCGGTGCCCCATATGAGTTGGTGCTGGAGACGCGCAGCCTGGGGCGTTTGCCGGTGGTGAATTTCGCTGCGGGTGGCATTGCCACGCCGGCGGACGCGGCGCTGATGATGCAACTGGGCATGGATGGCGTCTTCGTTGGTTCGGGTATCTTTAAGTCCGGCAATCCCGCAAAACGGGCGGCGGCCATCGTCAAGGCGGTGACCCATTACAATGATCCCTATATTCTGGCTGAGGTCAGCCGCAATCTGGGTGAGCCCATGGTTGGGCGCCAGATTTCCAGCATACCCGAAGCGGAGTTAATTGCTGGCCGTGGTTGGTAGGGTGTGAATAAGGAGATGAAGATTGGTGTCCTTGCTTTGCAAGGTGACTTTGCCGAACATCTCGCTATGTTGCGTCGCATTGGCGTGGCAGCGGTGGAGGTGCGCCTGCCGCAACACCTGGAAGATCTGGATGGATTGATCATTCCGGGCGGCGAATCGACAACCATCGGTAAACTGGCCACGGATTTTAACTTGATCGAGCCATTGCGCCAGTTTGGGCGAGAAAAAGCCATCTGGGGCACCTGCGCTGGAGCCATTTTCCTATCGAAGGATGCGGCGCGGCCACAACCTCTGTTGGGTTTGATGGACATCACCGTAGAACGTAACGCCTTCGGCAGGCAGGTGGCCAGTTTCGAAACAGATCTGGAAGTGCCTGCTCTACTCGAAGTGGATGCGCAGGCTCGACCCTATCACGCTGTGTTTATTCGCGCCCCTCTAATCAAGTCTGTCCAGGGAGATGCCCAGGTGTTGGCTCGCCTGGAGGATGGGCGCATCGTGGCTGCCCGCCAGGGCCGATTACTGGCGACTTCATTCCATCCCGAACTGACAGAGGATGACCGCTTTCACCGTTACTTTTTAAGACTAGCAGGTTAATCCTTAAGGAGGTTATAATTTAAGAATACGGTGCTACAGCGGTTGACAAATGAAGATTCGAGCGTTTGACTGGCGTGACTTGCCAACTTTACATCGTTACCGGCGGCAGAGCATCTTCTTGCATTCTTCTCTGCTCTTGACCCGCGGGCCAATGTTGTTTTCGGGGGCGTTGCTCTCTACACTGTCGCCGGCCACAGGGATTTTCACTTCGGTGAGCGTTGCCGATGGCGATGGAGGCCCGGTGTTAATTGGTCAGACAGTGCATACACCGGGCTCGCAATGCGCCCAATTGACCTTCCTGGCGCCCGAGGTTGCTCTGGATTCGGCTGCTTTGCCGGCCTTGCTAGAGCATCTATCGGCCCAGGCGGTGGATCACGGCGCTTTGCGCTTAGTAGCTGAGGTTGAGGAGCGCACCCAGGCTTTCGAAGCCTTGCGCCGCGTAGGATTTGCCACCTATGCGCGTCAGCACATCTGGCGAATAGATGAGCAGCCATCCCCCTCACCTAAGGCAAGTGGTTGGCGACCTGCGACTGAGCGCGATCTGATTGCCGTGCGCTCGCTTTATAATAATCTAATCCCAGGTTTAGTGCAGCAGGTGGAGCCATTCCCCGCCGAACGTCTGCATGGCCTGGTTTATTGCCAGGGTAACGACCTGCTGGCGTATGTCGAGTTGAAATATGGACATCGGGGTATTTGGGCACAACCCTTTATCCATCCTGATATGGAGGTAGGGTCACAATGCCTGGCGGAACTATTGCAAAACCTACCCATGCGCCCAAACCGCCCCGTGTTTGTGTGTGTGCGTTCGTATCAATCCTGGTTGGAGGTGGCTTTAGACGACTTGGGAGCAGAGCCACTCTTCCATCAAGCCATCATGGTAAAGCACCTGGCTGTCCCGCAGAAGGCATTTCGTCCCTTCCCATTGCCGGCGCTGGAGGGAGGGCATCCTGAGATCTCCGCACCGATTAGCGGCGCTCGCTTTCAGGAGCCATTGCCAGAAGCACAGCCATGGCTGCAAATAGAGAGTTAAATAATTACGTATGACACAGAGAAGGATTACAGACGATTTACAAGCCCTACTGGATGTTTTACCTCCTCGCATTTCTCACGCTGTTTCGGCAGCCAATGATAGTGATAACCTTTTAGAGGTGATTCTGGATTTAGGGCGTGTGCCCACCGCGCGTTTTGTGGATCGGGAGGTAGTGCTCAGTTCCACTGAGGTCAGCCGGGCGGATATTGATTATGTGGTTGAACGCATTGGTGAGTTCGATGCCGATAACCGCGCTGGCCTGGAGCGAACATTGCATCGCATCTCTGCCATCCGAAATCGGCGTGGCCACATTGTAGGGTTGACCTGCCGCGTAGGCCGGGCGGTGTATGGCACCACTGACATCATCAAGGATCTGATCGAGAGTGGGAAAAGCCTCTTACTCTTGGGTCGCCCGGGTGTGGGCAAGACTACCATGTTGCGTGAGGCCGCCCGTATCCTGGCAGAGACCAAACGCGTGGTCATTGTGGATACCTCCAACGAAATCGGTGGCGATGGGGATGTGCCTCACCCCGCGGTGGGGCGGGCGCGGCGTATGCAGGTGAGCACGCCCTCCCTGCAGCACGAGGTGATGATCGAGGCGGTAGAGAACCACAATCCGGAGGCCATCATCATTGATGAAATCGGCCGCGAACTGGAAGCCGCTGCCGCCCGCACCATTGCCGAACGGGGTGTGCAACTGATCGGCACCGCCCATGGTAACACCCTGGAGAACTTGCTGCTTAACCCTACCCTGTCAGACCTGGTGGGAGGCATCGAGGCAGTCACCCTCTCGGATGAGGAGGCGCGGCGACGGGGCACCCAAAAGACGGTACTGGAACGGCGCTCTCCACCCACTTTCGACGTGCTGATCGAGATTCAAACCCGCGATCGGCTGGCGGTGCATGCCGACGTGGCTGCCGCGGTGGATGCGCTGTTGCGTGGCCATCCTCTCCCGCCCGAGATTCGCTCACGCGATGAGCAGGGGCAAATCCATATCGAACGCCCGCCTCAACCACTGCGCACCTTCGCTTTCCCGCAAGGGCAGCAAGGCTACCGACGGCAATCCACTGAGAGTTGGGGGATGACTTCCCCTTTAGTTGCACAGGATACAACCCCATACCAGCCACAGGCGTCTCAAGTGTACTCCGAAGATCGTCTCAGGACGCATACGCCCCTTCAAACCGTGCGCATTTATGCCTATGGGGTAGCGCGTAACCGCCTGAGCCAGGCGGCTAAGCGCCTGGGCGTGCCGGTCGTTTTAGCCACCGACCCCGGTCAGGCCGACGTCCTGGTAACGCTGCGCTCTTATTACCGTAAGCGGCAGCAGGCGGTGGTGGATGCCGAGAATCGGGGCATGCCCATCTACGTGTTGCGCTCCAACACCGTCAACCAGATGCAGCAGTTCCTGAGCGGGTTGTTTAACCTGAGTGAGGCGAGCCTGGATCAAACAGGGGAGGATCGCATCCGTCAGGAGACCATGGCAGCCATTAACGCCGTCTTGAATGGGGAACGCTGGGTGGAGTTGCCGCCGGCCTCAGCGGCCGTGCGCCGTTTGCAACACCAGATGGCGCGCCAGGCGAATCTGCTCTCTCACTCTTTTGGCAAGGAACCCCATCGTCGAGTGCGCATCTATCGTGAGTAGATTAATAGATCGTTTGTTCTATTTATGCTGCCCCCGCGTACCGCCTACTCTCGGGTCGGTGAGGGGGCTGAATTCTATGTCTGCCTGGCTGGAGTTGGGAGGCGGGCATTTCTCTGAGTGAACATGGGCATGTTTATCACCTTTGAGGGGCCGGAGGGGAGCGGGAAGACCACCCAGGCGGCCATGCTGGCTGAGTTTCTGAGCCGGAAGGGCTATGCAGTGCTGGCGACGCGCGAGCCAGGCGGCACGCCGATTGGCGATCAAATTCGTGCCATCCTTTCCAATCTAGAGAACGTGGATATGCAGCCGCGCACCGAAATCTTGCTTTTCCAGGCTTCGCGCGCTCAACTGGTAGAACAAGTGATCCGCCCTCACCTGTCCAGAGGTGGGATTGTGGTGTGCGACCGCTATGCTGATTCCACCCTGGCTTATCAGGGCTACGGTCACCAGGTGGACTTGGAACAATTGAAAATCATCGTCCAGTTTGCCACGGCGGGTTTAAAACCGGACCTGACCCTATTACTGGACCTGGATGTAGAGCTGGGCCTGCAACGGCGTGCCAGGGGTGGAGGTTGGAATCGCCTGGATGCCTATGATCTGGATTTTCACCGCCGCGTGCGCCAGGGATACCATCAACTGGCGCAGGCAGAACCTCAACGCTGGGTGATCATAGACGCCGATCAACCGGCAGAGAGCGTTCAACGCGCTGTTCGACAGGCCGTGCTTTCTAGATTGGAGGCAATGGGCAAGGCCTAGCCTGGGGTGGCTTCATTCACGCTGGTGCTGTGAGGGCTAGAATTCGTCTAAATCCTCGCCACCATCTTCACCGCTGCCTTCACCCAGTTCGGGGATGGCTTTTTCGATCTCTTCCGGGCTCTGGCCTGCCTCCAGGCGGTCAATCACCTCGTCAAACTCGGGCCCCAGGTCTTCACCCAGTTCGTGGCTCATCTTACGCATCATGCGCCCCAGGGCCTTGGGATCATCTTCCAGCCCTTCCAGGTTGCTTGGGTCTGCCAGGTCTTCCAGGCGGCTTTCTTCAGAACGGGCAACCCGCACGCGACCAATACGCCGCCGCACCTGCGGGCTGGCACAATGGGGGCAGTGCACCGCACGCGCCCCATATTCATTGTATGGGATAAAAGTTTCAAATCGCTTGCGGCAATTCAGGCAAACGTACTGATAAATTGGCATGACTTATCTCGCCTCCGCTATAAGGAATATGCTATAAAGACAATTGGAGAGCGCCTGCTAGAATTATAATCAGGAGTACAATCAACAGAGAGGATTCCGACTAATCCAAAGATGAATAAAGCCAAGCCAATAATGGCCGACCCTCCGCCTTTTAACCTACACCGTGATGACCCCTTGCTGATTGTTATCTCTGGGCCTTCAGGGGTGGGTAAAGACACGATTATCCAGCGTATGAAAGAGCGCAACCTGCCCTTCCACTTCGTGGTTACTGCCACCACGCGCCCGCCGCGCCCAGAAGAAGTGCATGGGGTAGATTATTATTTTGTTTCACATGACCAGTTTGCCGAAATGATTGAAAAGGGCGAATTGTTGGAATATGCGATTGTTTATAACGATTATAAGGGTATTCCCAAAGAGCAGGTGCGCCAGGCTCTAGCCAGCGGTAAGGATGTCATTATGCGCGTGGATGTGCAGGGTGCGGCTACAGTGCGCAAACTGTCTCCCGAAGCGGTGTTAATTTTTGTCACGGTGAGCGATGAAGAAGAGATGATTCGCCGCTTAATGGCGCGTAAGACCGAGACCCCTGAGGGGCTGAAACTGCGCATTGCCACTGCCCGCCAGGAATTGACGCGCGTGGGTGAATTTGATTATGTTGTCGTCAATCGAGACAATCACCTGGATGAAACTGTGGATACCATCCTGGCGATCATCAAAGCCGAGCACCATCGCGTTCATCCCAGAAAGGTAACCTTGTGAGCCACCAACCCCCCGATAACTACTCATTTGTGCCAGATGAGGGTGAAACCTCTCACCAGAGTCCACCTCCGAATGTAGTCCCGCCGCAATGGGTGGCGGTTCAAGCCCCTTCGAGAAGGCCCTGGGTAACTTACACGCTGCTTGGGGTGACGCTATTCGTCTTCGGGTTACAATTGCTGAGCAAATTCCTGTTCCACGGCATGGATTTCCCTGCAGCGCTGATGTTGAAGGATAATGCTGCCATCCTGCAAGGGGAACTCTGGCGCTTGATTACCCCGGCTTTCCTCCATTCCACCACTTCTATCCTGCATATTGGTTTCAACATGTATGCCTTGTACATCCTTGGCCCAGGCCTGGAGCGCCACTTCGGGCATGGACGCTTCTTGGCCCTTTACTTGCTGAGTGGATTTAGCGGGAACGTAATCTCTTTCATCTTTTCGCCGGAATACTCTCTAGGATCTTCTACGGCGATCTTTGGCTTGATCGGGGCTCAAGGAGTTTTCTTATATCGCCACCGGGAACTGTTTGGCAGGAGTGCGCAACGGGCTTTGGTGAACATCATTTCCGTGGCGGTGATTAACCTTATCATTGGCCTTTCACCGGGCATTGACAATTGGGGACATGTGGGCGGCTTGATCGGGGGCACGCTTTTCTCCTGGTTTGGTGGGCCGCTCCTGCATGTGGAGGGAGTATTCCCGACATTAAGATTAAGTGACCAACGGGAAGGTGCCAGCGTCTTTACAGCGGGGGTGATGGTGGCCCTGTTGTTTGCGGCGTTGGTGGCTCTCAGATTCTATCTAGGAGGTAGATTGCCTTGATGCGCATCCTGGTTACGGGTGGTGCGGGCTACATCGGTAGCCATACGTGTGTTGAGTTGCTTCAGGCAGGTTATCAGGTGGTGGTGGTAGATAACCTGTCCAACAGCAAGGCCGAATCGCTCAATCGTGTGCAAGAGTTGAGCGGCAAGCGCCTAGAATTTCATCAGGTGGACATACTTGACGAGGCGGCGCTGGAAGCCGTTTTTCAGGCCAGGGCGGTGGACGCGGTGATCCACTTCGCTGGCCTGAAGGCTGTGGGCGAGTCGGTGGCGGTGCCACTGCGGTATTACCATAACAATGTGAGCGGCACCCTGGTGCTCTTGAAGGTAATGAATGCCTTCGGTGTACGTCATCTGGTGTTTAGTTCATCTGCCACCGTCTATGGCGATCCCCATCGGGTTCCGATCACCGAAGATTTTCCCCTCTCAGCCACCAACCCTTATGGGCGCTCGAAATTGATGATCGAGGACATTTTGCGCGACCTTTACCAGGCTGATCGCTCCTGGAACATTGCCTTGCTGCGCTACTTTAATCCTGTGGGCGCTCACCCCAGTGGGAGAATCGGCGAAGATCCTAATGGCATCCCCAATAACCTCATGCCCTATATCGCTCAGGTGGCGGTGGGCAAGTTGCCCCACCTGCGTGTATTTGGCAATGATTACCCCACGCTCGACGGCACGGGGGTGCGAGATTATATCCACGTGGTAGATCTGGCGCTGGGGCACCTCAAAGCCCTGGAGAGATTGAATACAAATCCTGGCCTGGTCACCTATAATCTGGGCACTGGCAGGGGGTATAGCGTCCTGGAGGTGGTGGCGGCCTTTGAGCGAGCCAGCGGCAGGAAAATCCCTTATCAGATCGTTGAGCGTCGTCCGGGAGATGTGGCTGTTACCTATGCCGATCCATCCAGGGCCAATCGCGAGTTAAATTGGGCGGCTGAGCGCGGCCTGGACGAGATGTGCGCCGATACCTGGCGCTGGCAATCTGCCAACCCTAATGGCTATGAATGAGGTGCTCCAGTCTGGGTGTGGGCTATCAGACCTGAAATCTTATCGAATAAACAATGGTGGGCGCTTTTCCAGGAAGGCGCTCACCCCTTCTTTGTGTTCTGGGCTGCGTCCGGCAATATCTTGCAAGTTGGCTTCGTAATCCAACACCTGCTCCAGGTGGGGTAATAAGGCGCGGTTGAAGGCGCGTTTTGTCAGTCCGTAAGCGTAGAGTGGACCTTGTGCCAGGCTGCTGGCCCATTCAAAGGCCTGCTCCTGGAGTTCAGCGGCTGGCACCACACGGTTGACCAGACCAAGCGCCAAGGCCTGCTCAGCAGAGATGGGTGTGTTCATAAAGGCGTGTTCGGTGGCGCGCCCCAGGCCGATGAGCAAGGGCAGAAAGAGCGAGACCGCCGAGTCGGTGGTTAGCCCAATCCCCAGAAAGCCAACCACAAAGCGGGCGCTATCGGCGGCGATGCGCAGATCGCAGGCCAGAGCAATTCCCAGGGCTGCTCCTGAAACCGCTCCATTGATGGCAGCCAGCACAGGTTTTTCTAGTTGGCGGATTTGCAACACCAGTGGGTTATATGTATGCTGTAGATGATGGCGAAAAGAGGCGTCTTCGGCCTGCTTTATTTCGGTGATGTCCTGCCCCGCGCTGAAGACATTGCCGCTAGCGGTAAGCAAGACACACCTCACCTCAGGCTGGCGCTGTGCCTGCTTGAAAGCTGCCTGAGTGGCCTTGATCATTTCTAAGTTGAAGGCGTTAACCTTAGGGCGGTTGAGGGTGATGATGAGCACATGGTCTTTAATTTCAGTGAGTAGAGTCTCGGTCATAGCACCTCCCTCAGGGTTACTTAGGATGGGGGAGAGATTTTACCTGGCTTATCTCCCCTGGGATATGGCTTCATTCAGATTGGCGCTCTGCCCGTATGGCAGGGCTTGAATGCGGGGTGAGCATTGAAAATGAAAATAAAGGGGGGCGGTGTCACCACCGCCCCTGGGCGTTTATTTCAGGGCAGGTCAGGATAATCCAAATCGCTCTCGTGATCGTCGCCTTCCTCGTCCTCGTATCCCAATTGCACCTCCACCTCTTCGTCTATCAATCGCACCCACAAGATGAGTAAATGCCCTTCCTCAAGTTCAATGTAGCGGGCGGCGACGATGGGCGTCTGATGCTCGAGGCCTTCGGGCGTGCGATATTCCAGATAAATGCTCTGGTGGTTATGCCAGGCGCGATGACAACGCTCAACCAGGGCTGGCCCATTGAAAGTTCGCAGGCGAGTGGCGGCGATTTGACCGAGACGCGGGCCTTCGTTTAATCCGGTGACCCATTCGTCGCTAACCGCTTCGAAGGTTGGCGGAGGCCCTTCGATTATCGTAATTTTCTCGTCCATAGACATGCCTCCAGTGGCGTGAATCATACCACGAAATCAGGCAGCCCTGGTAAAGTTTTTGAGATGCAATTTTATATACAGGATGCAATTTGGGAATACTTTCTTTTCCCAAGAGTTTCCAAACGCACCCCAGGTAATCCTGATGAACAAAGGCCAAGGCAGCATTGAACAGGAGTATAATCTGCGGGAGGTTGAGCCATGCATAAACTGGTGATTTTGATTGAATCGCCCGAGGACTGGAATGCCTTTGATGAGGCCTGGCCTCGCTTCCTGCACCTGGTGGAAAGCGTGCCCGGTTTGCGGCGAGAGACCACCAGCCGCGTGGAAGTTGCGTTGTATGGGAACAAAGCCCTTGCGTTGATGCATGAGTTGTACTTCGATTCGCTTGAGGCCGCCCAGACAGCCCTGGCTACCCCAAATGGACGGGAGGCGGGAAAACTGCTCCAGGAGATCACGCGCGGCCGCATGACGCTATTTTTGCTGATCATAAGGAGGACGACCTGGAGAATATCCGCAAGTTTCGCCCAGGCAGCACCTCTCCGCCGCCCTGAGCACCTTCGTCGCGGATGATGTTTCACAGGATTTTCTGAAGCGCTGCCAGTTATGGCAGATCGAGGCTGGATTTGGCAATCCAACCCGAATGAGATGAATAAAACAACAGCATTTACTTGTGGAAGTGGATGATGAGTGAATTTCAGGATAAAGTCGTACTTGTGACCGGCGCCGGTCGTGGTATTGGCCGCGCCATCGCTGAGGCTTTTGCCGCTCGGGGTGCCTGTGTGGCTGCCAACGATCTCACCCCGGTGAATTTAGATGTGACCCTGCAACGCATTGCCGCTATGGGCGGGCGTGGCAAGGGCTATGTCTTTGACGTGGCCTTGAAAATGCCGGTACAGGCGATGATTGAGCAGGTGCGCGATGATTGGGGGCGGATTGATATTCTCATCAACAACGCCGGGGTCGAACCCCATGCTACGATCCTGGAGATGGACGAATGGGACTGGCGCCGCACCCTTGATGTGAATCTGAGCGGGCCTTTCTTCCTGATGCAGTCGGTGGGTCGGGTGATGCGCGATCAGGGCGGTGGGGTCATGGTGAATATCGCCTCTATCGCCGGGCGCGCTCACGGTCTAAAGGATCGGGCAGCCTACGTTGCCAGCAAGATGGGTTTAATTGGCTTGACGCGCGAGGCAGCGCGTGAATTTGCCGCGTATAACATCCGTGTCAATGCCGTTTGTCCCGGTGTGATCGAAACCGAGATGACCGCCGCCTTGCGCCAGAATGAAACCATGTTGCGCAAGTGGCTGGAGGATATTCCCCAGGGGCGTCTAGGGCGACCAGAGGACGTGGTCGGGCTGGTGCTCTTCTTATGCAGCGCAGCCGCGGCCTATCTCACCGGGCAGGCGATCAACGTAGATGGGGGAAAGGTAATGTGCTAGAATTGCCCGCTGGGGCGTCAATTTTATCTTGATGGTTTGAATTTATGACATTGCGCATACCTCCCGCACTTCAACATCGTCGTTTTCGTCTGTTGTGGTTAGGGCTGATGATCTCCGTCACCGGCACCCAGATGCAAATCTGGGCGCTTTTCTGGCACATTCGCAGCCTGACCGATCAGCCCATCGCCCTGGGCGGGGTTGGCCTGGCACGTATCCTGCCGGTTGTCATCTTTTCGCTGGTGGGTGGGGCGGTGGCCGATGTGGCCAATCGCCGGCGCGTGATGCTGATCACCCAGAGCGCCGCCATGTTTATTGCCTTGATTCTATCGGGGTTGAGTTTCAGCGGGCACATCACCCTGTGGCAGATCTATTTGCTCACTGCTATTCAGGCAGTGGTTGTCTCTTTTGACCTGCCAGCCCGTCAGGCGCTGGTGCCGAACCTGGTGCCAGAGCGCGATCTGCCCAGCGCTTTTAGCCTTAATTCCATCGCTTTTCAAACGGGGGCTATTGTAGGGCCAGCCCTCAGCGGCCTGGTAATTGCTTATTGGGGGCAGCCGTATACTTATCTCATCAACGGTATCTCTTATCTGGCAGTGATTCTGGCCCTGCTCTGGATGGGGCCAGTACATCAGCAAACCCCTGCGGGGCACAAGGCTACCATTGACCTGGCGGCCATCCGCGAAGGGGTGAGGTTTATTGTTAGCCAGCCCATTATTCTCTCCAGCATGATTTTGGACTTCTTTGCTACCTTTTTCTCATCGGCTAACACCCTTATGCCCATTGTGGCGCGCGATGTCTTGCATGTAGGGGCGCTGGAATATGGCTGGCTCTCAGCCGCCCAGTCAATTGGCGCGGTCTTGGCGGCGATGGTCATCTCCCAGTTGAATGAGATTCGGCGCCAGGGCCCGATTTTGTTGGGCTCAGTGATCATCTTTGGCGCGGCCACCATCGCCTTTGGCGCAGCGCATACCTTCGCTCTGGCTATGTTGGCCTTGATGGCAGTGGGCGCCGCCGATTCCATAAGCACCATCATTCGCAATACCATCCGTCAGTTGCATACACCTGATTATCTACGTGGACGCATGACCAGCATCAACCAAATCTTCTTTATGGGTGGACCCCAGTTAGGTGAGGTGGAAGCCGGGCTGGCTGCCCAGTTTTTCGGCGCACCTTTTGCCATTATCAGCGGTGGGTTGGGGTGTATTCTGGTGACTATCTTGATCGCTCGCCGCTGGCCTCAACTGCTTCGTTATAACGGCGATGAACCTATTCGCGCCGGCGCAACCGCCGATTAGGTCTGCGAACTCAGGGATTGCTGGAGTTTTTCCCATTCTTCTAGCAGGGTTTCCATGCGGCGTTGCACCTGGACGTATTCATGACCCAGATAACGCACTTTTTCCACTTCAGAGGGCGGGTTTTCCAGTTGGCTGGAGATTTGACTTAAGCGCTCTTCTAATCGGGTAATCTCCTCTTCCACTTCTTTCAGACGGGCGCGATGACGTTTCTCCTCGGAGGTGGCCGGTATAGGTCGCAACCTATGGATGGGCATGGCTTGTCTTTCCGAGGCATCGGGCATGGCTTTTTCCATCTCTTTTTGTAAGCGATATTGACTGTAACTGCCTTCAAAGACACGTAAGGCGGCTTCGTCCGCTTCGATTTCCCAAATTTGGGTTGCCAACGCATCTATGAGGTAGCGATCGTGGGAGACCAGTAAGATTGTGCCCTGATATTCTGCCAGCACCTCTTGCAAAATCTCCTGGGATGGAATGTCCAGATGGTTGGAAGGTTCGTCCAGCAGGAGCAGGTTAGCGTCAGAAAGAGCAAGTTTGGCCAGAGCCAGGCGGCCGCGCTCTCCACCAGAAAGGGTGGAGACCTTTTTAAAGACCTCCTCACCGCTGAACTGATAGCGTGCCAGATAATCTCGGATTTCGGCCGGCAGCATCTGTGGGGCGATGGATTGGATCTCTTCCATTAGGGTGTGTTCGGGGTTCAGGCCTTCATGGGCCTGGGCGAAGTAAGCAATGTTCAAACTGGCGCCAAGGACGACCTCACCTGCCAGAGGGGGGATGATCCCTAGAAGGGTCTTCAGAAAAGTGGTCTTGCCAGCCCCATTAGGCCCAATTAAGGCAGCACATTCGCCTCGCTTAAGCACCAGATCCGGCACGTGGAAGAGCGGTTTTCCATTTTCGGGATAACCGATAGCCACACCATAAGTGCGCAATACCAGATCGCCGGAACGTTTCCCCGCTTTCAGGTTCAGGCGTGGGGGTAGATAGCGCTGCCTTGGTTCTCTCAAGGCACGTAGACGGCGTTCGGCCTCTTCAACGCTCATCGAGTGCGCTGAGAGATCGGCCTCATGGCTGACTTCGGCCCAGTTCTTGCTCAACGCCGCCTCGATGCCCAGGCTTTCGATTGCCTCGATCTGACGGCTCAGGCGGCGTAATTTACCCTTGGCTTGCAGTGAACGTTGCCCAGAGATATTGCGCTTGATGTAATCCAGTTCTTTTAGCAGGCGTTCTTTTTCAGCCTGGAAGAGTTGGCGGCGCTGTTCCCAGCGTTGTTGCCTTTGTTCCACGTAGGCGCTGTAGTTACCACGATATACCTCGATCCCACTGGGGCCCATTTCCCAGATATGGTCCACCACACGGTCGAGGAAATAGCGATCGTGAGAGACCATCAACACCGCCCCCTCCCATTGGCTCAGATAGCCCTCCAGCCATTCTACGGCTGCCAGGTCCAGGTGGTTGGTAGGCTCGTCTAATACCAGCAAATCGGGGTCAGAGAGCAGCAGGCGCGCCAGTGCCGCTCGCGTGCGCTGCCCACCGGAAAGATGGCCTATGGGGCGATGGAAGTCCTCCGCATTGAACCCCAATCCACTCAAGGTCTGACGGATGCGGGTTTCGTAAAGATAGCCGCCGCGGCGCTCGAATTCCGCCTGCAGAGGCCCATAGCGTTCCAGCGCTTCTTGGCTGTGAGCGGGATCGCTCATCTGGGCTTCCAACTGCGCCAGTTCGGATTCCATGGAGCGCAAGTCAACCATCGCGCTCAGGCATTCTTCCCATAAGGTATGCGTCCCTGTTAAAATGGCTTCCTGGGGCAGGTAGCCCAGGCGCAAGTTGCGCGCCCGGCTCACCGTGCCCGCAGATGGCTCCTCCAATCCGATCAATACGCGCAACAGGGTGGTTTTGCCCACCCCGTTAGGTCCCACGATGGCAATACGTGCCCCACGTGGCACGCTTAGAGAGATGTTGGAGAAAATATCTTTAGGCCCGTAAGATTTAGCCAGGTTCGTGGCAGAGATCAGGGACATATCTTCTGCGGTCATTATACCGTGTTATAATCGCAGCCGTTAAGCCAATGGCTGTGCGGTAAAAAGACCATCAAGTGATCTATCGGGCATGAAAAGGTCTTTTTACAAAAAATCACTGGAAGCAGCACAGGATATGGATCCTGTTCTGAAATAAAGACTTCTATGGAACCAAAACGAACTTCTTTACTTTCTATGCAACGCTTGCTGTTGGTCATGGCGGTGGCTTTTCTGATTGCTGCCGGACTAATAGCCTATTTGACCTTTGTCGCCATCAGGGATTTTGTGACTTCCTGGGAACTCACTTCGCTTCCAGGAATCACCATCCGCCAGGGTGAAAGTCCCTCCTCGGGAGGTGGGGCAGTGAGCGATTTGCACACCCCGCTGCAACCCGTGGGAGGCCCTACGCCTCAGCCCTGGGATGGCGCCAGTCGGGTCTCGGTGTTGATCATGGGGCTGGATTATCGCGATTGGCTGACGGGTGAAGGCGCGCCTCGCACCGATACCATGATTTTATTAACCCTTGACCCTCTGGCGCGCACCGCTGGCATTCTCTCCATCCCGCGCGACTTGTGGGTGAACATCCCTGGTTTTCAGTATGGGCGCATCAACACTGCCTACAGTCTGGGTGAGGCCTACAAATATCCCGATGGAGGCGGCCCAGGTCTGGCTATGGCCACAGTGGAAGAGTTATTGGGGGTGCCCATTGATTACTACGCCCTGATAGATTTCAACGCCTTTATCCGCTTCATTGACGAGATTGGCGGGATTAAGGTCAACATCCAGGAACCCATCGTGGTTGACCCGTTGGGAGATAACAATACCAAGAAACTGAAGCCCGGCGTGCAGGTTCTTCCAGGTGATCTGGCTCTGGCTTACGCCCGCACGCGCAAGACCGAGGGTGGTGATTTTGACCGCGCCCAGCGCCAACAACAGGTAATCATGGCCATTCGCGACCGCGTCCTCAGCCTGAACATGCTCCCCACCTTGATCAGTAAGGCCCCTATCTTGTATCAAGAACTTTCTTCGGGGGTGCGTACTAATCTGACCCTGGAGCAGGCCATCAAATTGGCCTGGTTGGCACAACAAATTCCCGACGATAAAATCAAGCGCGGCGTCATTGGTCCGCCGGAACAGGTGCTTTTGGTCAAATCTCCCCAAGGGGATGATGTGCTCAAACCCATCACGGATAAAATCCGCCTCCTGCGGGATGAGATCTTTTTCGATCAGCAATACCTCAGCCCTGCCGCTGCCAGCATGTCCCCCATTGACCTGGTGAAAGCCGAGGCTCCAAGGGTAACAGTCCTTAATGGTACCACTACGCCGGGGTTGGCAGCGCGGACGATGGAATATCTACAATCGCAAGGCATCCCGGCTACAGCGGGCAACGCCGATCAACTGTATACGAATACCACCCTTTACGATTACACTGGCAAAGTCTATACCCTGAAGTACCTGATGGACTTGATGAAAATCTCCCCCGAACGCCTTTTCAGCCGCTACGATCCCACCAGCCAGGTGGATGTAGTGGTGATCCTGGGGGCAGACTGGGCGAATAATAATCCCATGCCCTAGGTCACTGATTTTGACTTCCGAATAAACGCTGAGGGTGGCCTGATTCCTGGCCACCCTCATTAATAGGTCTCTCTGTTATCATTTTCCCAACCATAGCGGCCACGCAGGGGGACAAAGGCTACCGGCGCCAGTATTTCCTGGTCGAACCTGGAGCCGCGGCGGCGCCAACGCTCCAGAAACTGGCTCATCTTCCCCCCCACCGGTATTACCAGGCGTCCTCCATCAGCAAGTTGGTCCAGCAGGGTCTGCGGCACCTGGGGCGCTGCGGCGGTGACGATGATCGCCTGAAAAGGGGCATACTCCGGCAGGCCAAGAGAACCATCGCCAATGTGCACTTGCACGTTGGTGATCCCCAGGCTTTTCAGCACGCTGGAGGCCTGTTCTGCCAGATCGGGATAGCGCTCAATTGTGTGCACCTGACGGGCTAAATGGGCCAGGATGGCTGCTTGATACCCTGAGCCAGTTCCCACCTCTAATACATTCTCGTCACCGCGCAGGCGTAACAGTTGGGTCATCAAGGCTACGATATAGGGCTGGGATATGGTTTGTCCGCAGCCAATCGGCAGTGGCCCATCAGTATAGGCCAAGTGGCGGTATTCATGGGGGACGAAGAGGTGGCGTGGGACAGCGCGCATGGCTCGTAGGACGCGCCGATCGCGAACGTCACGGCTGAGCAATTGCTCTTCCACCATGCGCTGGCGTTCGATTTCGTAATAACTCTCTTCGTCCACGCTCACTTTAGTGAATTTGATTTAGCAAACTTTGCCAGAAAGCGTCTCGCTCTCCAGGCACAAAAGGAATATAAAGGCCCAGGCGATCGGCCAAATTGCGGTATTTTTCGCTCAGCGCTGCTGGCAAGTCGGCTGGGGCGGCCACCACAGCAAAGGTGTTGAGCATCTCATCTGTGATGAGGGCGGGCATCTCGCCCCATTCACCGCGGGCGGCCAGGGCTGAAAGGTGTTCGGCGGTCTCTTGCCAGCCATGTAGCGCCATGACCGGTCGGTAAGAAGGGGTGGAGGCATAAAAGGCAATCTGTGAGCGCACGAAAGCGCTCTCCTTAGGAGAGGTGGCCACAAAGGCTGAGATAGAGACTTGGATGTGTTCCCGTTTTCGACCTGCGCGGTTGGCGCCTTCGTGGATAGCGGGCAAGATCATCTCTCGAAGGTATTGGGCCGAGTGCAGGGGGTGGACATGGAAGCCATCAGCCACTTCCCCGGCCAGCCGCGCCAGCCCGGTATTGACCCCGGCGATGTAGATAGGGATTTGTGGATGCGAGATGGGGCCAGGATTAAAGAAGGGAGACATCAGGGTTAACTTGTAGTATTCCCCGCGAAAGTTAAGGCGTTCCCCTGTTTGCCAGGTGTGCCAGAAGGCGCGTATGGCAGCGATTTGTTCCCGCAATTTACCTACCACTGAGTCAGGCCAGGGCATGCCGAAGCGGCGTTCGATATGGGCTTTGACCTGAGTGCCCAACCCCAGGATGAAGCGCCCCGCGGAAGCCTGAGCCAGGTCCCAGGCGGTGTAGGCCAGAGTGGCGGGGCTGCGGGCAAAGGCGATGGCTACTGCCGTGCCAAAATGCAGGCGCTGGGTGTGCTCGGCGATTAAAGCCCCCGGCAGAAATGGATCGTGCATGGTTTCGGTGGACCAGAGGGCGTCGAAGCCCAGCGCCTCGGCGGCGCGGGCGATGGCGGGAATGGCGGTTAGAGAGGTGGGAGGAAGAGAAGCATCAATGTGCATTTTTCTTTTCCAGGTTATTGGTTTGGGTCAAGCGTTTATTTAAACAAGGGCAAAGCCTCAATGTGAGCCTCTCGTTGTGAGAGTTGTAATGGATATCTACATTATACGGCGGTGAGGTCACAATGAGGTCAATAGAGGCCTCAGGGATTTCCTGGGTGGTTAGCGTATCGTCTTGAATGATTTTAATTCGCTCGCTGGAAAAGAAAATGGGACGGTTCATGGGGCACCCTTCTTGATTTTCTGAACCCTTGACCGTGTAATAACCATATCGCTACTTATGACATGAACCACGGGCGCTTCCACAAAACTCTTGTTCAAATAATTGACCCATTGCTTTCCTCTGCCTGAGAGAGCAGATAAGCCAGGATCCAGCGGGTGGTGGCCATCAGGGCTTCGAGATGGGTGCGCTCATAATTATGAGAGGCGTCTACGCCAGGGCCGATGAGGGCAACCGCGGTGTCATTGCCAGCGCGCCAGTAAGCGCCTCCATCGGAGCCATAATAGGGATAGATGTCCACCTTGTGAGGGATGGCGTGTTTTTCCGCCAGTTGGCGCAGGCGTTGGCTCAGTTCGTGATGGTAAGGCCCTCCCGAATCTTTAACGCAAAGCGTGGCGTGGAATTCATCGGAAGCCTGGCCTTCGCCGATCGCAGCCATATCTACCACTACCAGTTCACTCACCCCGACGGGGAGACCAGCGGAAGCGCCGTGGCCCACCTCTTCGAAAGTGCTGAAGTAGAAGTGCGTGGTGAGACTGGGTTGCACACCCGCTTCAGCCAAGGCTTTGATAGCTTCGACCAGGCAGGCGACACCGGCTTTGTCGTCCAAGTGGCGGGATCGGATGAAACCCGTGTTGGTTTCCAGGCGCGGATCAAAGGCGACAAAATCTCCCACCTCAATCCCCGCCTGACGGGTTTCGCTGGCACTGGAGGTACGGATATCCAGGCGCACTTCCATGTGATCATCGTCGCGCTTTATCTCGTTGACCTGATTGCCGTAAACATGGCTGGAGGCTTTGTCTAGCAAGAGCGAACCGCGCACCGCTTGGCCCGTGCGAGTGAAAATGGTAACCCCTTCCCCTTCTACCGTGTTCCAGGCGAAGCCACCGATTTTGCTCAATTTGAGACGCCCATTGGGTTTGATCTCTTTCACCATTGCGCCTAAGGTGTCAATGTGAGCGGTGAGGGCACGCGGGGAGGTGCCGTCTTGTCCCCTCCAGGTTGCCAGCAAAGCCCCTTTACGGGTGATAGAGAGTTCCAGAGGGGTAAATGCTTCCAGTTCCCGACGCAGGCGCTCAATGGCTCGCGCGGTATAGCCTGTGGGGCTGGGGATGTTGAGTAAATCAGTCAGAAAAGTCACCAGGCGGGCTTGATCGATGCTGGGAAGTTGGGTCATAAGAGATTACCTGTATTCTAAAAGGCCAGCCATCGGGTCATAACGGTTCTCAATAGCAGGGCTGTAAAATTCTCTAGGCTTTTTCCATTTCCAGTTTTTCAAATTCCGTGATCACCTGGCGCCATTCGTTTGGGATCGGGATGGATTGGCCAAGGCAATAATCGTAGGCTACGATCACAGAGGTGCCCGTCGCCAGCACCTGGCCGCTTTGGGCGTCTTCCAGGATATATTCCATATCCATGCTCTTATTCCCCAGGCGGGTGATGCGCACTCCCACCCGCACTGGCTGTCCAAAAAGCACCGGGGCGCGGAAGGTAATATGTATTTCAGCCAGGATGATGCCAATATCCAGAAATGAGCCTCCCTTCCACAGGCCCAGGTGCTTGAGGTAGTTGATGCGTGCCTGCTCCATGTAAGTCAAGTATTTGGCATTGTTGAGGTGGCCCTGGGGGTCCAGGTCTCCATATCTAACTTCGATGGGGTGGTAGAAGCGAAACTCAGACATACTGAGATTATAAACGCAAAACTTTTGGGATAGGGAAGAGCCATCGCCGATTTAGACGGCTTTTTACGGTTTTTTTCGTGGGTGAAGCCCGGGTTACCTCCCCTTTTGGGCAGAGCGTCTGCGGTATAATGGGCGGCATGACTGCTTTAGATGAAACTCAACCTGTAAATAGAGATGATAAATTTACTTCTATGGATGAAACTCAGCCGATTTTCACGGGGGAGAACCCACCTGAGCCTCAAGACCTGGCTCAGACGGTAGCCATGTCCGTTGCTCCTGAAGATAAGTCAGCGGGCTTAGAGGCTACCCTGCCTACTCAGACAGATATTCAACCCCCTCAGGCACCCCCGCCAACCACCACAATGCAGGAGAAGGGTAAGCGCCCTCTTCCCCTGCGCACCTGGGCTGTGTTAGGCCTGGTGGGCTTGGGTTTGGTCGCCTTGCTCAGCGCTGCGAGTGGCTATGGCGCAGGCATCCGCCTGCGCAAAGAGGCCGAATCCACCCAAATGGCTCTGGTGGCTCAGGAGCAATTTCAATTGGGCGTGCAAGATATGCAGGCCGGGCGCTATGATCTGGCGCGTCAACGCTTCGAGTATGTGGTTCGCCTCGATCCAGATTATCCGGGGGTGACGGAGAAACTGGCAGATGTGCTGCTCCAACTGAACACCACGGCTACACCCACGCCAGTGCCCAGCCCTACCCCCTCACCGACACCCGACTTACGCAGTGTGCAGGAACTCTTCGCCCAGGCGCAGCAACATCTAGCCAATCAAGAATGGAGCATGGCGATTGATACTTTGCTCTCTCTGCGCAAAGCCGACCCTAATTACCAGGCGGTTTGGGTGGATGACATGCTCTATGTGGCTTTTCGCAGCCGTGGCAAAGATAAGATCCTCAAAGAAGGTGACCTGGAGGGCGGGATTTACGACTTAACCATGGCGGAGCAGTTTGGCCCGCTAGATGCCGACTCCAAAAGCCTGCAAACCTGGGCAAGGTTGTATATTACCGGGGCCAGTTTTTGGGAACTCGACTGGGCGCAGGCGGTTTATTATTTTGCCCAGGTGGCGCCGGCCATGCCCAACCTGCGGGATGGCTCTGGTTGGACGGCAACCGAGCGCTATCGCCTGGCGCTTATTGGATATGGTGGCTATCTGGCGGACCAAAAGGAATGGTGTGCTGCGGCTGAACAATTCCAGGCTGCTTTGTCCCTGGGGGCTGATGCGAAAGCAGAGGCAGCTCTTGATCAGGCGCTAGAGAAATGTGGCGCCTCTGAGGGTGAATCGTCCGCACCTCCTCAGGGGGGCGCAGAGAGCACGCCAACCCCAACCGCCCCACCTGAGGCTCAGCCCACGCCCACTGAGGCGCCGCCCACACAACCACCCTCAACCGAAGCTCCACCCACGGAACCTCCACCGCCAGAGCCATCTCCAACCCCTGGGGCATGACAGCAACTTCGCTTTGGCTGCTCAGCCTTTTCTATTGGCTGCATATGCTCGCCACAGTGGTTTGGCTGGGCGGTCTGGCGAGCCTTTCGATATTTATCTTGCCCCTCGCCGAACGTTCTCTGGATGAGAGCGCTTATGCCCGCTTTCTGGACGGTGTTCAACGCCACCTGGAGGCTTTAGGTTGGCTTTGTTTGCTAATCCTGGTGGGAACAGGGTTGTTTCAGATGGTGGCTAACCCGAATTATCAGGGTTTCCTGGAGATTCAGAACCACTGGGCGCTGGCCATCTTCCTCAAGCATCTGATCTTCGCCGTTGTGGTTGGCCTCAATGCCTATATCACCTGGGTCTTGACCCCCAAATTACGCCGCCTGGCGCTTTATCGGGCAAAGGGAAAAGAGATGGCTCAGGAACAGCACCTGCAGATGCGCATGGCGTTTATGTTACGTCTTAATCTGATTCTGGGACTGATCATCCTGGCCCTGACGGCCCTGGCGCGCGCCTCGTGAGGTTTTTATGGCTCACCGTCTATTTTTGAGACCGGAGTGACATAGCACCCCCAGGGCTCTTCCGGGTAGTAGTGGTAAACCTTGCGGTGGGGGACGTGCTGTGCCAGGGCGGCATCCGCCGCCGGACCACGGCTGATGGCAAAGATAAAGGGGGTGCTCAACGCTGGGTCTTGAAGTTCCAGAAGCGTGCCGTATTCAGTCCAGTGATCGGGGTGAACAATGACCAGTGCCGGGGTTAACCCCTGGCTCTGGGCGACCAGGAAGGGTTGCAGGCGCGCCCTCTGCACGCCATATAAGCCATACATGCCTCCCAGGCGTATAGGCGTGTAAAAGAGTAGATTGGCGCTAAGCAGAAGAGCCAGGATGGCTGTGCTCCCCAGCGGGCGCAGACGGCGCCAGCCTTGGTACATAGGCCAGGATGCGCCTTCATGGGTGGGCCATCCGGCCAGGAAGGCTATTCCGGCCGCGCTCAGTAGGGTTAGGCTGTATAAACCTTCATAATAATACCGAGGCCCAAAGAGGGACGATCCAATCCAATAAGCCATATAAACCAACACCAGGCTGGGGAAAACCCCCAAGACCGGCAGGGATTTCCATCTCCGCTGGCGCAAGACCGCCAGCGCGCCGCAGGGTAGAAATGCCCAGGAATAGGAGCCCCAGCCAAAGAAATCATGCCAGCCTACCCAGAGGCTGTGACGGGTGTTGATGAGAGCCTGATGCAGCGTATGGCCTCCTTCCAGCCGCCCCACGCCAGGGCCAAACCCCACTTTGTCGTAATTCCACCACAGGGTATAAGGATTGAGAAGCGGATCTCCCGTGACAGAAAATTGCCACACGAAGAGCAGGCTGGCCAGAGCCAACACACCCAGGCTAAAGAAGAGCAGATGACGGCGCCCGATTCTATCGGTTTTAAACCAAAGGTGGAGCCCATGGGGGATAAAAGGCAGGCAGACCCCAATTGCCGTCAGGGGACGGGTGAGCGCCAGCAAACCCAGGCACAGAGCCGCAGTGCTCAAGGGTAACCAGCGTGGCAGGCGTGGTTCGTCCCAGGCCTCCAGCCACGCCAGGGCAAAGGCTGCGCTCAACATCAGCCCCAAGGGGTGGGAGAGCAAAGAGCCAGAGTTCATCAAGAAAAAGGGGGAGGAAAGGCTTAGAATGGCAGCCAGCAAGCCGACGCTTGTGCTGAAAAGCCGTTTCCCCAGGCGATAGGTTAACCAGATTCCCAGGCCGGCCAACACAGGGTTAACCCAAGCGCGCCCTCCCACCATGATCCCCAGTGCCAGGGTGGCCGGCCAGCCAGGGGGATATTTGCCGAAACGCTGGCCCTGATAATCTATCACGAAGGGTACCAGGAAACTTTTAGGGTCGGGCGGTGAGGGATAGGTCAGGTGTCCGTGGGCGATGGCTTGTGCTTGCCAGACAAAAGCCATTTCGTCTTCGATGTGGGGCAGACGTTCGAAGACGCGCTCTTCCACGCCATAGGTTACGAGTATGGCGATAAGACTGAGGAACAATGCCAGACGATCAGCGCGGGACATAGGAGGCGACGAACTCTGGACGAATGGCTAAGCCGACAATGTCCGCAGGGCTTGCAACGCAGCAGAATGCAGGAGGCCATTAGAGGCTAAAATGCCACGATTGCCCGCCAGAGTGCGGCCTTGGGTAAAATCCAAGGGTTTGCCATCCAGGTCAATGATCTTGCCACCCGCCTCTGCGACTATCAAGGCCCCGGCGGCATGGTCCCAGATCTTCTCTCGGTAATCCGGCTTGGACGGCGACAGCAGCCGCACCAGCAAATCTCCCTGGCCGGCTGCCAGCAATGCATACTTGGCCTGGCTATCCAGGCGCAGAGGTGGGGTTCGTATGCCCAGAATTTGAGCCAGGGCGTCCACCTGATTGACATTGGTGTGCCCAGATTCAAAAGAGCGTAGCAGGCGTGCCTGAGATGGCTCGGTGCAGGTAGAGACATGGAGGCGTTCGGGTGTCAGCGCACCTTCCAGGGAAGTCATCCAGGTTCCCTGACCACGAGCGGCGAAGACCAGAGCACCAGGAGCGTCATCGTCACCCAGGCTGCCCAGGTTCAATTTGGGGCAACCTAATATCCCCAGTTGCACCTCACCGCGGACAATCAGCGCCAGGGCGATGGCGTATTGGTCACCCCGCAGGAAGCCTTTTGTGCCATCAATGGGGTCCAGCGTCCAGAACCGATGGGCAGGGCTGGCGCCACCCCTTTCGATCCACTGCACCACCTGATTAGCATTGGCATTGGGGATCACCTGACGAAGATAATACGTGACCATGTCCAGGGTCTGGCTAGCGCTCTCTCTTTCGTCAGCGCTGGCAGCGCGCAGGATGAGACTATCCTCTTCGCCCACCAAAGGGTCTTGGGGAAAAGCCTGTTCCAGTAAGGCAGCCACCAGGGCCTGAACGGCGAAGTCGGCAACGGTCACAGGGGAATGGTCGTCTTTGGTCAGGGCTGGGGTCACCAGTTCGGACTGAATCTGACGTACCAGGGCGCAGGCCTGGCTCACAGCGTGCCAGGCAAATTTAAGTTCCGTGAGGTCAGAGTTGAGCATGAGATTCTTTAGCAACGAGAGGTTTAACCCTTGTGGCGCTCGGGGCTATAATGCCGCTCAGATCATAGGTCATAGCGCCGGTGATGCGCACGGGGATAATCTGGCCAATGGGGGCCTCGCCTTCGATGAGTACTACGCCGTCAATTTCCGGGGCATCACGGTAGGTGCGCCCCAGCGCTATCGGCTCTCTACGGCGGTGGGGAGGCGCGGTATTCTCAATTTCACCCTGGCCTTCGACCAGCACCTCTAATGTCTTACCTACCAGAGCCTGGTTCTTTTCCAGCGAAATGCCCTGCTGCAACTCCATCAGGCGTTGCCAGCGCTCCTCTTTTACCTCAGGAGGGATGGGATCGCCCAAAGGCTCACTGGGCGTGCCCGGTTCAAAGGAGAAACGAAAGGCTCCAAGGCGATCAAAGCGTATTTCTTGCACGAA
The DNA here is from genome assembly GCA_037444705.1 of Chloroflexota bacterium. Taxonomy (GTDB): domain Bacteria; phylum Chloroflexota; class Anaerolineae; order Anaerolineales; family UBA4823; genus DATCYX01. Next base: position 44,983 of record JBBILY010000004.1, read on the forward strand.
ATCCAAAAGCGCCTGAAATTCTTCCTCCGTCTCACCGGGGTATCCAACTATGAATGTCGTGCGTAAGGCCAGGTCAGGCATAGCGGCCCGCATTTTCTCTAGAGTGCGATAGACCCAATCTATGTTGGCGGGGCGGCGCATGCGCCGTAATGTGGCTGGGTGTGCATGTTGTAAGGGCATGTCCAGATAATGGATAATTTGAGGCTGGCTAGCCATCACTTCAATCAGGCGCTCGGTCACGTAGCCCGGATAGGCATATAAGATACGGATCCAGGGTATATCGGGGACGGTGGCAACCAGGCGTTCCAGCAATTGCACCAGGCCATCCTTCAGGCCCAGATCGTAACCGTAATCAGTCGTATCTTGAGCGATCAAAATGAGTTCGCGCACCCCCATGTTTTGCAGGCGGCGCGCCTCATCCAGGATGACTTCCATGGGACGGCTGACCGAGGTGCCCTTAATCAGGGGGATGGCGCAGAAAGCACAGGGGCGGCGGCAGCCATCTGCAATCTTGAGATAGGCGCTTGCCCCCTGAATAGCGGCGCGTAAAGTGCCGCGTTCGTCGCGGCCGATGGTGGGCACTTCGGGGAGGTGGTAAAGAGGCTCGGGGTGTCGCTCACCATTGCGCAGGCGTTGCACTACTTCCACAATGTCCATCCAGCGCCTTGTGCCCAGAATGCCATCTATCCCAGGGACGCGGCGAACCACCTCGGCTGCATAGCGTTGAGTCAGGCAGCCGGCGGCAATGAGAAATTGTCCTTTTTTCTTTTGGGTAGCCAGTTTGTTTAAGACCTGCAGGGATTCATCCCTGGCAGGTCCAATGAAGCCGCAGGTGTTTACGATGAGCACTTCGGCTCGCGAGGGATGATCCACCGGGCGAAAGCCGGCTGCATCCAGTAACTGCGCCATTGATTCGGAGTCAACCGTATTTTTAGCACAGCCTAAGGAAACCAGATGAAAGGTCTTTGATCGCATAAGTTCACCGTTAATAATTGCGCATGTCCTCTAAGGTGCCGCGGTAGCCACAGGTGTACGGGTTGGGCGTGGCGTGCGGGTAGGGGTGACGGTCACCGTTGGGGTGGGGGTCAAGATGCCTTGCCGGGTGAAAATTTGATGTGCCACCTGCCCAAAAAGTCCCATTACGCCGTAATCTTGTTGATTATAAAAGATTTGCAGGGCGGCGGCGTTGCCAGTCAGGATTTCGACCTGTTGTTCGCCTACATATTGAAAGGCTGAACCGGGTGCAACGCGTCCCTCAAACGCCACTTTACCATCCACCACCACGCGCATCCAGGCACGCTGGCGCACGGTGACATACACCCGAACAGCGTCTCCCTCACCCCCGGGAGCAAGGGTCACTTCGGGGGTAGTCTGAGTTTCTTGGGGCAAAATCGCCAGAGGTGCAGGCAAGGTTGGGGTTGAAGGGATGGGGGAAGGAGTAGGAGGTTGTGTCTCTGTTGCCAGTAACACTTCGACAATGGAGGGGGCGGTGGGAGAGGGGGACTGAGCCTCTTGCATGGCTAAGATACGGATGCCCGCCCAGACGAAAAAGACCACCAGGCCTATGATCAGGGTGGCAGCAAAGATCAATTCGATGGAGAAGGCCCAACGCAGGCTGGTTGGCAAGCGCAGGTGGGGGCGGACGGCATGTCGCCTTGGAGGTTGCGTCGCTAGGCGCTCTGTCAGGCGGGCTTGCAAAGCCTCAGCGAAGCGCAGGAGCAGTGGCTCAGGGTCCAGCCCCAGAAATTCGGCGTAAGTGCCTAACATGCCGCGCCCTTGTACAGGGGAGAGCAATTGATCCAGGTCTCCTGCCTCTAAGGCTTTGAGGTTATTAATGCGCAAACGCGTGTGGCGCGCGACATCCTGTAGCGATAGGCCTAATAATTCCCGTTGTTGTCTCAGTGTTTGGCCGATCTGCTGAAGGATCTCTGCTCCAGGGGTGGTGATGGCCTCTGATTTTGTCGGCTTCACTTCAGCCGCAGGCGCAGCAGGGCTGGCCTGGGCCGAGGTGCCGCTATTCAACGCCGTCAGCAATGAGGTGGCATCCAGACCTAAGTAGTCGGCATACAGGCGCAGGAAACCGCGGGCCTGCACCATAGAAGGTAAGGCATCGTAGTCGTCTGCCTCCAGGGCTTGCAGGTAGTACAGGCGCACGTGGGTCTCCTGTGCTGCTTGCTCCAGGGTGAGCGAGCGAGCCAGACGCGCTTGCCGCAATTGCTGACCGAGCGACTCTGTCATAGGATTACAGGATCCAGGGGCGGCATAAGGGGCGGAGTTCCTCATCGCTGATGGGCAACCCCGCCCCTGAAATTGGCTACCTGTTCCCCGAAAGAGGGGTTTACTCAGCCGCGGGTGTTTCGGCTGAGGAAGGTGCTTCCACTGCGGTCTCAACCGCGCTTATCGCAGGCGTTTCACCCTCGCGATGGACCAGGATCGTGATTTCAGGCACCAGATCCATGGTCAAGCGGATGCGCACCTTGTGCTCTCCCAGGGCGCGCAGAGGTTGCGTATCCACCTGGCGGCGGTCAATGGACACGCCCAGTCTCTGGTTGACGGCATCCGCGATCATCTGGGGGGTGATGGAGCCATACAGTTTCCCCGTTTCCCCAGCGCGGGCGGGGAAGGTGAGCACCAGGTTTTCAAGTTTTTCAGCCACAGCGCTCAATTCCTGGTTGAGTGCTGAGCGTTTGGCTGCGGCGCGGGCGCGGATATGCTCCACCTGTTTAAGCGTGGCAGGGGTAGCCAGCACCGCTAGTCCTTGGGGAATCAAATAGTTGCGACCGTAGCCATCGGCCACTTTTTTGATGTCGCCAGCGCGACCCAACTTGTAAACGTCCTCTAATAACAATACCTTCATTTCACAAGCCCTTTCATTGCGATCAAGATCTGCAAATGCAGGCCCGGGCGAAGGGTACAACGCCGCGGGCAGGGCGGATTTTACCAGAAGGCGCAAGGCTAGTCAACGAGATATTGTATAATCAACTCATGCCAACGCGTCAGCGTTCATTTAGCGTGGAGGCTGTGGTACTACGTCACAGCGATTGGGGTGAGGCGGACCGCCTGCTCTGGCTGTTCACTCGCCAGATGGGCAAGGTGCGGGCAATCGCCAAAGGAGCGCGTAAACTGCGTTCGCGCAAGGCGGGTCATCTGGAGCCATTTACCCAGGTGGCTTTGCTCTTGGCCCAGGGGCGCGAAATCTGGTTGGTCACCCAGGCCGAGACCCTCAACGCCTTTCCTGCTCTGCGTCAGGATTTGAACCTGTGGGAGTACGCCTGTTATGTGGTCGAACTCCTGGACCGCTTTACCTATGAGGAAGGGGAAAATCGCGCCCAATATCGCCTGTTGGTAGATACGCTGATGCGCTTGTGCTCCTCTGCCAATCCGCAACTGGCCTTGCGCTATTATGAAATGCGCTTGCTGGACCTGGTAGGTTTTCGCCCCCGGTTGTTTAATTGTGCTCAGTGTGGCAAGGAAATTCAGGCTGAAGACCAGTATTTCTCCGCTGAGTTGGGGGGCGTAATATGCCCACAATGCGCTCGGGATATGGTGGGTGTCCGCCCGGTATCCATGCGCGCCCTGAAGTATCTGCGTCACTTCCAGCGGAGCGACTTTGCCGAGGCCTCGCGTGCGCAAATTGCGCCTGGCGAGATGCGGGAAATGGAAGCCCTGATGGAATACTATCTGACATATTTATTGGAGCGCAGCC
>JBBILY010000005.1:0-41031 GCA_037444705.1 Chloroflexota bacterium
GAGGGACGGAGATCTATCACGGCCTGGAAGCCGGTTTCTTTGAGGTGCGCAGCCGTTTCAACACCAATGCCATCAATCACATCATCCTGCTCACCGACGGACGCACTTATGGCGACGAGGCAGACTGCCTGCGCCTGGCTGATCAGGCGGCGATCTATGGCATTGGTATCAGCGGCCTGGGGATAGGCCAGGAATGGAACGACGCCTTTCTCGATGGGCTAGCCATGCGTACGGGTGGGAGCAGCATGTATCTTTCGCAACCTGCTGACATTCATCGTTTCCTCAAAGAGAAGTTTCTTGGCTTGGGACAGATCTACGCCGAACGCGTGACCTTTGACATTGACGTGAAACCCGGCGTAGAATTGCGCTACGCCTTCCGCCTCTCGCCAGATGCTGGCCCGCTGAATACCGCCTCCCCCATTCGCCTGGGAATGATCCCTAAAGAGCCTGGATTGGCGTTTGTGTTAGAATTTCTCCTGGATCCCATCGTTACTTATCGAGGTAAATTGCCCTTGGCAGAGGGTCAAATCATGCTCGATATCCCCACGCGTGAGCGGCCCCACTGCATTATGTCGCTCCAGTTATCGCGGGAAGTGAGTGATGTTCCCGAATTCCCGCCACCGCCCACGCGGTTACTAGATGCCCTCAGCCGCTTAACCTTATATCGGATGCAGGAACGAGCCAACCAGTATTTGAGCGATGGCCATTATGAGCAGGCACGCAGGAATTTGCATAACCTGGCTACCCACCTCTACTCACGCGGGTTGCCTGAACTGGCCCAAATGACGTTACAAGAGGCGGATAATATCGAGCAACACCACGCCCTGAGTGAAGGCGGGAAGAAGGCCATCAAATATGGCACGCGGGCTTTGCTTTTGCCCGCCTCCCTCACTTCGAAGGCGGAGGAGGGGTCATGATTGTCTGCCCTTCCTGCAAGCATGAAGAGATAATTGGCGCTCTGTTTTGCAGTGAGTGTGGGGCGCGATTAAGTTACGAAATATTCATGGAAGCCACCGCAAAAAGAGAAGCCTCCAGGGAGGCTCAGCCAGTAGCACCTCAGGCGCGGCAGCCCACTTCTCAGCCACTGCCGGGGTTTCAGGTGGCGGTGATGGTTTTCGACAGCGGGGTAATTTTGCCCCTGGAAGGCGGACAGGAATTCACCCTGGGACGGGTGAGCGGGAATCAGCCCATCCTGCCGGATGTGGATTTGAGCCCATACGGGGCTTATGAGGGCGGTGTTTCCCGCTTGCACGCCACCATCAACATCGCTAAGGATGCGGTGACAATCATGGATTTAGGCTCAGCCAATGGCACCTGGGTGAACGGTAAAAAGATCCCTGCCCATCAGCCTTTCCCTTTGCAACACGGCGATGTGATTAGCCTGGGCAAGTTGAAGGTTCAAATGCTTATTCAGAATTAAAATTTACGTGATCTGGAGGATGCAGTGCCTTATACCGTCATATTACATATTCTCAATGCCGATCCAGTTATGGGTGAGATGGAAGACCTGCCTGACCCCTCGGATAATTTGATCATGCTCAACAATCCGCGCCTGCGAGATGGCAAGGATGTGCCCTATCTGGCTGAAAATGCGGTTACAGTCTACTGGCCAGTGGATCGGATTCACTTTATTGAGGTGCTGGCAGGTAAGGAAGAAGAAGAGATAATTGGCTTTGTCCGGGAGTAAGGTAAATATGGAGACGCAATTTCGAGGCCGGCGCATTCTGGTGGTAGACGATGAGGAACGGATGGTGCGGTTCATCCGATTAAACCTGGAACATGATGGTTTCCGCGTGATCGAGGCCTTTCGAGGCATGGAAGCCATGGATAAATTACGTACCGCAATGCCGGAACTGGTATTGCTGGATGTGATGCTTCCCGACATTGATGGCTTCGAGGTGCTGCGAATGATCCGTGAGATCAGCACCGTGCCGGTGATCATGCTTACAGCAAAGGGCGAGGAAGAAGACCGGGTGCGTGGATTGGAACTGGGGGCAGACGATTACATCACCAAGCCTTTCAGCCCACGCGAATTGAGCAGCCGGGTGCGGGCAGTATTGAGGCGCACAGAGATGAGTTCCATCAGCACCCATGGGGTGATCGAGGTGGACGAGCGTCTGAAATTGGATTTTGACCGCCGCGAGGTGTGGGTGGAAGGCAAACTGGTCAAACTGCGCCCTACGGAGTATCGCTTGCTCTACCATTTAGTACAGAATGCCGGCTGGGTGCTGACCCATGATCAGTTGCTGACACGGGTGTGGGGCTATGAATATCGTGACGAACCGCATTATGTACGCCTTTACATTAATTACCTGCGCCAAAAGATCGAAAAAGATCCGGCCAATCCGCAATACATCCTCACCGAACGCGGCGTAGGCTATCGTTTTGTGGATTTTCGCCGCGAAAAGATGGGGCGGACGGGCGTCGCTTCTGCCTCCTCGGATGACCCCGACGAGCAGCCTTGAAACCTCTATACAACGCTAATCAAACGTTTACATTGATCTAACAATTCTGGGGTACTATTCCAGGGTGCGAAAATCTGCCCTGAACTTATCGTTATTGGGAGTGTGAGCCATGCCCACGTATGCCTTCATCTGTGACGATTGCGGTAGCCGTTTTGAACAATACCTTCCCTATAGTCAGAATGGGGACAATCCGCGCTGCCCCAACGGACATCAGCGTGTGCGCCGCCTTTTTAGCCCGCCGGCGATCGTCTTCAAGGGCAGCGGCTTTTATTCCACCGATCACAGACCCAAAGAAAAGACCGCCACAGAGTAATCAAATTATCTGTGGCGGCAATCGTCTGCGGTGAGGGGGTAAAGAGAGAGATTAAATTGTGGCAAAAAGCGCCGCAAGGAAAGAAACCTGCCTGTTATAATTGAAATCTAACAAAAACAGTCCAGATATTTGATCTTAATCAAAGACAATTTAATCCCGCGCGGGTATAGTTAGGGCGAAATTCTAGAACTACAAGGAGTGATGTGATGGAAACCCTGACCCAACCCTTACGTGAAGAGCATAAAGAGTTGCTCCCGTATATCGAACGCATCCGCCAACTGGCTGAGACGATAGATCAGGTAAGCATATCTGATCTCCGCCAGGGGCTGGAGAAGGTTTATCACTTTTTAGCCCACCATCTGGGACCTCATGCCGAAGCGGAGGAAGCGGCACTTTATCCCGCGGTTCAAAGGCTGCTCGGTTGCTCTGAGGCGACACAAACTATGAGCCGCGATCATGTGGAAATCAGAGGCTACATTGAAGAACTGGCAACATTACGCCAACATCTCATGGAGGCGGACTTGAAGTCCGAGCAGATCGAACCCTTGCGGCGCGTGTTATATGGCGTTTATGCCTTGATCAAAGTCCACTTCGCTAAAGAGGAGGAAATCTATCTGCCCCTCCTTGATCGAGGGCTTACATCTGAGACAGCTCAAGAAATGTTTGCGGCGATGGAAGCCGCCGCTCACAGAGCCAAACACGCGGCAGGTTTGAGATGATCCTTGTCGTAGCCGGTACGAATTGTATGGGTGATTGAGGAAGGCTCATGCCAGTTTCGGCGCGCCCGCGGGTGATCATCATTGGGGCCGGCTTTGGCGGCCTATGGGCAGCTCGAGCCCTGGCGCAATCTAAGGCCGAGGTGCTCATCCTGGACCGTAACAATTACCACACCTTCTTCCCGTTGCTGTATCAAGTCGCGGCTGCAGAACTCGACCCGCGGGATATTGTTTATCCGCTGCGAAGCATCCTGGCTAAAGCGCGAAATATCCGCTTCCTCATGAATGAGGTCATCGAAATTGACCTGGCTTCCAGGCAAGTCAGGACTACTGACCACGTGTTCAGTTACGATTATCTCATCCTTGCCAGTGGCAGTGTTTCGCATTTCTTTGGGGTGGCGGGGGCAAGCGAGCATGCCTTCTCCCTGAAGACGTTGGAGCAAGCCGTTGCTCTGCGTAACCATATTCTCTACCGTTTTGAGCGCGCCTTGTGCGAGGCCAACCCCGAACGGCGCAAGCGAATGCTGAGGTTTGCGATTGTTGGCGGGGGGCCAACCGGAGTGGAGTTTGCCGGCGCTCTTATGGAGTTGATTCGGGGTCCGTTGGTCAAGAATTATACAGAACTTGATCCGCGCGAGATGCAAGTTCTGCTTTTGGAGGCGGCAGATCGCTTGCTCCCCACCTTTCCAGAAAACCTTAGCAGTTATGCTGCCAAGCACCTGGCGGAGATGGGGGTGGAGATACACTTGCGTGCCTTGGTTAGCCAGATTGAACCCGATGGTATCTGGCTAAAGGATGGGACGAAGATACCTCTTGAGACTGTAATTTGGACCGCAGGGGTGCGCGGTCTATCTTTCTCTGCAGATCTTCCCACTGAGCGCAACGGGCAAGTGCGGGTGCTGCCAACGCTTCAGGTGCCCACTCATCCGGAGGTCTATGTGATTGGCGATTTAGCATTATTGGAGGAAGGAGGCCAGCCACTGCCAATGCTCGCCCCGGTCGCCACCCAGAAGGGGAACGCAGCCGCACGCAATATCCTGCGCCAGATCAATGGAGATGAGCCTGAGCCTTTTCGTTTCAAGAATCGAGGCGCAATGGTGACCCTTGGGCGGAATGCTGCTGTGGCGCATGTGTGGGGACGCACCTTCACCGGCTTTTTGGCCTGGTTGTTATGGCTAGGTATCCACCTGTACAATCTGATTGGATTTCGCAACCGCTTGCTGGTATTAATCAATTGGGCCTGGGACTACTTGTTCTTCGAACGCACCGTGTGCCTGATTATATATTCGCCTATTTCTTATGAACAAAAGCGACAAGCCTGACGAATTCAAGAATAAGGGGATGTTGAAAACCCCATGAACATTTCCCTGATGAGCAGTGTGTTTTGACCTTTAACCTTACTATCCAGTAACAAGCATAGCCTCATGGATCCAGGACTTGAGTTCTTCCTTTGGGGGGACAGAACCTGCCCATGCCAGTTTACCGTTGATGAGCAAGCCCGGAGCGCGGTCAGCCATCAGGCCATATTCGATCATGCGTTGTTCGGTAACCAGTTCAACCCTGGCTTCGTGGATGCCTAATTCCTGAAGTACATCCATCACCAGTTTTTCCATGATAAGGCAACCGGCACAACCGGTTCCCAGCACTTTGATCTCTAACATGGTAGCCTCCTTATTCAACTGGTAATAATATTCACTATTTTGAATATATTATAAATTTAAATCGGTGTGTCATGTTAGTGATATATGTCACTTATATTTGACATTATTTCAAATATTTGGTGAATAGTTTGGGGAAGGAGTTTCGCTGTAGATCGGGATAATGTTCAGTGACTTATGTCACTGACGATGAAGCGATAAACATGCTATACTAAATTCACAATCTCCGAAGCCTGGCCGCCTAAACGCATTGGCGCATGGCGGCAGGACAGTAGCACAGGGTAAGCCTGTGTTACCGGGTGGGGTGCGGAAACGCCCCTGCCTCCCGCCCCTCTATTCACCCCCTTCTCGCTGAGAGAGGCCCGGTGAGAGAGGATTTGGAAAGGAGAACTCCCCTCTGCCGTATTCCAAAGGCTGTCTCCTTTCCAGGAGGCGGCCTTTTTGATTAGGAATATGCTGTGGGAGTATTGAGAATGCCTGTGAACCTCCAACCCTTGCTCGAAAAATCCGCTTCCCAACATTCACATCTGTGTCCGCGGCAAATCCTCGGCGTGCGCATGGGATTATTGGGCATGAAAGCCCTGGGTTTCGACGCCCCGCCGCTCAACAAGCGCTTGTTGATCATCCTCGAGACGGATGGTTGTTTTGCCGATGGCGTGACAGCGGCTACAGGATGCACCGTTGGTCATCGCACCCTGCGCCTGGAGGATTACGGCAAGATCGCCGCCACGTTTGTGGACGCCCAAACGGGGCAGGCATTGCGCCTCGCTCCCGCGCCAGATGTGCGCCAAAAAGCCTGGATTTATGCGCCAGATGAGCACCGCCATTACTTTGCACAGTTGCGCGCTTATCAAATTATGCCCGATGACGAGCTTTTCACCCTCACCCCTGTGGTTTTGAATACACCGATCGAGGCCATCATCAGCCGCCCAGGCGTGCGCGTCAAATGCGACCTGTGTGGTGAGGAAATCATCAATGAGCGTGAATTGTGCCGCGATGGGTTGACTCTGTGCCGCGCCTGTGCTCATGGGGCTTATTATCAGCCCCTGGTGTCAAAGGCTCACTTGCCCACACTCTATTCCTCGGCTTATTTAGGGGAGTCATAGCCTCCCACCAACGGGATGGGCCTTGTGCTAAAACCTACCCACGGTAACCGATTTACCTTTTCCCTGGCTGAGTTTTCTGGCGCTCTGGCAGATTTAGGGGTGATGCTCCCCCTCATCCTGGGGCTTATTGCTCTCAATGGGGTAGACGCCACGGCGGCCTTCGTGGGTGTGGGCATTGCCTATATTCTGGTAGCTCTAGTCTATCGTCTGCCTATCCCTGTCCAGCCGCTGAAGTCGGTTTCGGCCTTGGCGCTGGCGCTGGGGCTTGCCCCGGCCATCATCGTCTCGGCTGCGATTTGGAATGCCCTGGCTTTTCTAAGCATGGGGTTGATGGGCCTGGACCGTTTGGCGCAAAAAGTCTTTCCAAAGGCGGTGGTGCGCGGCATTCAGTTGGGGCTGGCATGGTTGTTGTTTAAATCCGCCTGGACGCTTATCAACAAAACGCCGCCAGATTGGCAGGGCGGCTTGAGGCTGAGCAGTCAGACCTTGCCCTGGGCCTGGGTGTTGGTGGGAGGGGCGCTGCTCTTTTTATTGGCCTTCTTGTACTGGAAGCGGGATTGGGCTGCCCTGGGGGTGATTATCTTTGGCGTTGGAATATCAGGTGTGCATACGGGTATAGCGCTGCCCCCTGTGCACTTTACTCCGCCCAAACTGCTGCCTTTGCTACCCACCTGGGGGCAATTATGGCAGGGGCTGGTCTTGTTGGCTCTGCCGCAGATTCCGCTTAGCCTGGGCAACTCCATCTATGCCACAGCCGATGCGGCGCGCCAGTATTTCGGCGAGAAGGCCGCTCATGTCACCGAGCGCAAACTGATGATGACCATGGGCGCTGCCGATGCCATGACCGCCGTGTTGGGAGGTGTACCCTTGTGTCACGGCTGTGGGGGGCTGACAGCGCACTTCAGCATTTCCGTGCGCACGGGTGGCGCACCGCTGATGATTGGTGGCATTTTCCTGGTGCTGGGACTGTTGGGGGGTTCAACCAGCATGCAGGTCTTTCGTCTCATCCCCTTCCCAGTGTTGGGGGTTCTATTGGCCTATGTTGGCCTGCAGCACATGCTCCTGGCGCGCGACCTGCGCGGTTGGCAGGCCTGGTTTACCGCCTTGCTGGTGTTGATCATCACCATGTGGACAAGCAATCTGGCCATTGGCTTTTTCAGCGCGGCGACTTTTTACCATCTATGGAACTGGCTGGCTCGGCGTTGATCCTTATGCTAATTGTTTCTCTCTAACCTGCCAGCCAGCGAATTAGGCATGAGGGCAATACCCCTGCATATGGATGGATTGTCCGCCGGCAGACATCTTTTGATCTGCCGGCGGACCTGATTTATCCTTCCATGCGGGCTTTCAAGTTTGCCAGTACAATTTCTGCTTCGTGTTCGTTCATCTTGTGGATGATCGGCTCAGCCAGTTTACCCAGGGCGGCACCAGGGATGGTGTAATCAACGTTGACCGTTACCCGCGTGCCGCCGTCCTCCGCACGGTAGTCCCAGACGAAAGTGCTGGGGATGCTGCTCTCGTTCTTGTCTACGATGTGCTGGTTGCGTACGAACTCAGTCCGCTGGGCGTGACCGTCAAAACGAACGCCGGCCATCTTGTAGGACCAATCATAGGCATAGCCGCCATTGGGCAGGGGTTGCACGTTTCGCACCTCCTGCAGGCTAGGCCAGATTTCCGGCAGGTTCTGCGGTTGTGCCATAAAGTCGAAAACCTTTTCCACCGGCGCGTTGATCCAGATGGATTTTTCGATCTTAGCCTTTGTTTTGCTCCTTTCATTGGTAATACTGCACTCTTACCTTGACATTGTTAGATTTGCCGTTGGGCGCCTACGGCGTTGCCTTCACCACCAACGGCAGGTAAATGCCGTACCCGATCGCCTCACCTCCGCCCCAGAATCCCCCACCGAGCGCGAACGCCCCGCCTCGCGATATGCCGGCATCCGCCTGGCCGATTGTACCGCCCAGGCTGTAGGAGCCGCCGCTGCTGAAGGTGCACCCCCCACTATCTATCGTGTTCCAGGTCAGATCGTAGCCCCCGCCGGATTGGGCCAGGGCCAGGGCCGGGAGAGAGAGCAGGGCGGCCAGGAGCAGCAACCGAATAACGTGAGGCGTGAAACGCAAGGTGCTCATCCCCTGCTCTCCTTTCGCCGCCCCCAGGCCACAACGCCGAGCAACACCAGCCCGCCCAGCGCCAGCGCGGAGATGGGCAGGGCGGCGCTCTCTGAGGCAGATGTGCCGCCCGCCTGCCGCTTCAGCGCCGTAAGGCGGGCCTCAAGGTCGTTGATCTGCGCCTCCAAAACCGCCACATGCCCTTCCAAATGGACGATGCGGGCGTCCTGCTCCTGCGAGAGTTCATACAGCCCCTGAATGGCGGCCAGAGAGATACCGACGGCGTCCATCGTGTTGATGTACAGCGGGTCTTCCACCTGTCCGAACAGGTAGGCGAAGCGGCCATTGAAGTCCTGCGCCACCGGGCCGATGTGGCGCATCTGCGGTGACTGCGCCTTCAGGTTCCAGGTCTGTACCGGCATCCCCGCCAGCGCCTCCAGCAGGCGGGCGCTGTCCACATCGGCAAAGTTCTCTTTGATATTGCGGTCGGAGACGGAGCCCCAGGAAGTGCCGTTGGGTGACAATTGTACACCCAGGCTCGTGCCGGAGGCAGAGTAGAACCGCGCCCCGCCGTGAGCGCGGACGGTGAAGGTGTTATTGCCCCAGGAGGAGGTGGCCTCGGCGCTTGACCAGACAAACGACCCGCTGTGGGTGGCCTGGGCCTGAGCGCCGGCGGCGAAGGAGTACCCCCCGCTGGCGAGATTGTCTGCTCCACCGGGGACGGTGGCGGCGTTGCCGCTGGCGGTGTTGACCCAGCCGCCGCCCACTGTGGCGGACTGGTTGCTGGCGGTGTTGCTATAGCCCCCGCCGACGGTGGCGTAGTAGCTGCCAGCGGTGTTCATCCAGCCGCCGCCAACCGTGGCGTATACACCGGCGATGTTGGCAGCGCCGCCGCCGACGGTGGCATAGGCTGCGGCGGCGTTGTTCCAACCCCCGGCGACGGTGGCGCCGTTGCCGCTGGCGGTGTTGCTCCAGCCGCCCCCCACAGTTGCGGCCTGGCCTCCGGCGGCTCTGTTGTCCACCCCCCGCCGACGGTGGCATAGCGATCGTTGGTCGTGTCGCCATCGTCGTTGCCGGCGCGGTTCCCCCCGCCACCGCCGATAGTGCCATAGTCATCGGTGACGCGGTTGCGGGTGTAGGTCGGGGCGCTGGGATCCAACGGCCCGCCGCCAGCGATGGTGGCATAGGCTGCGGCGGCGACGTTGTAATCACCCCCGCCAACACTGGCGCCCTCTCCGCTGGCGGTGTTGGCCCCACCCCCGCCGACGGTGGCGATGAGGCCGCTGGCGGTGTTGGTCCAGCCCCCGCCGATGGTGGCATAGGCGCCGCTGGCAATGTTGGAATAGCCCCCGCTGATTGTCGCGTTGTTGCCACCGGCGCCGTTGGAATAACCGCCGCAGACGGCAGCGACGTCACCGCTGGCGGCGTTGACATATCCCCCGCCGACGGTGGCGTAGGGGCCGCTGGCAGTGCTGCCATAGCCCCCACCGATGGTGGCCGCGAGGCCACTGGCGGTGTTGCTGCCGCCCCCGCCGACCGTGGCATAAGGTCTGTCAGAGGTGCTGCCTGCTTGATCGCCGGCCAGGTTGTTGCGCCCACCCCCCACCGTGCCATACTCGTCGGTCACGCGATTGGTGAAGGCGCTCGCTCCCCCACCAGCCACCGTTGCCCCAAACACACCCGCGGTCACGCTGTTGCCGCTGTAGCCGCCGATCAGATTGGGGCTGGTGGCGTTCGGCTCCAGGCGCAGGGCGCGGGCGTTGTTCACCCGCAGTTCCAGAGCCTGGTTATCGGTGGTGCCCAGAAAGTGCGTCGCTGGATTGGTGCCGGCATTGCCGCTGAGCCGCCAATAGGCAGCATCGTGGTTGTGATCGGAGCGAGCAACGGTGGCGGCCGAGCCGCTGCCGGCGAAATTCACACTCAGCGTCACATCGCCGCTGGCGCCGCCGCCGGTCAAGCCTGTCCCGGCATACACCGCCGTAATATTGCCCACCCCGCCCGCCACCGGTTCGCACGTCACTGTACCATCGGCGTTGATGACGCGGATGGCATTGCCGCTGCTGCACGTGCCGGTGACGCGCGTCTGGATGACGGTCGTGTTGACGCTGAACTGGTTGGCGGTCAGCGTCAACCCGGTCCCGGCGGTGTAGGTGGTGTCGTTATCCACGCCATCGGCAAAGCCGGGTGGCACGCTGGTCAGGCCACTCCACGGGGCAGTCCTGCTGTAGAGCGCATAGGGCGCGGCGGTCAGCGCCTGGCGCGGGAAGAAGGTGGTGTAACTCCCGCTCCCGGCCGGGCAGCGCACGGCGATCTGTAGCCAGCGGGCGTCACCCTGGAAGGCGGTGCCGCCGAAATCCAGGTTGGGGATGGTAAAGTAGCCATTGCTCACCTGCACGTACATCCAGGTCTGCGTCATGCCGATCTGCGTACCACTGCTGTCAGCGTCCCATAGGCTGAACTGAAAGTCGCAGATGTCGGTTACCGGCTCGCCCCCGCTTCTCAACTGGCCCTGGTAGGTGAAAGCCGTGCCCAGCGCGGTCTGGAGACCCTCACCCTGCTCTCCCCCTGTCGGGGGGAGGGAATCGCCCTGCGGCGGTTGCGGCCCCTGGGCCTGGGAGAGACTCACAGCCAGGGCCAGCAACACCACAGCCAGCAGGCTGCTCAGGAATGTCCATCTGCTTTTCATTATGCACCTCCTCCTGGATTCTTGAGCCATCTGGACTGGCTGAAAGCCTGTCCTAAATTGTCATAAGCGCAGGGGTACGGCGTCAGACTTTGGTTACAGGCCATTCTCTTTCTTCTGTTCAAGCAGGTAACCTTTGCGAAGGTTTTTTGCATCCTTCGCAAAGGTCACTGCGTCATCGGCCTATTTGCCGGGTCGGATGGGCGCGGGCACTAGCGGCGACGGACCCCAGAGTTCTGCTGTCACATTGAGGGCGAGGGTGTGCAGTTCAGCCCACACCTTCTGCATCTCCTCGCTCGAGTGCCAGGTAGCCCAGGCGGCCATATCAGCGAACTCATAGGTTGCCACGAGCTGCGGCGCGCCGGCGGCTCCACGGTAGCCGCGGAACTCGACCACGCCTGGTCCGCCCACGGTGCGCGGTACTGCGGTCTTGAGCCAGTCCAGGTAGGCTTCCGTCTTGTCCGGATGGATGTCCCACTTGACCACAAAGAGCACCATCGTCATTCACCTCCTTTCTTCCAAAGATCCCCTTCATCCCAGGACTGCGTTGATAAGGGCGCGACGAAACGCTCGATGAAAGCGAGCAGTTGATGCTGGTCACGAAACGCTGTTCCCTCACCGCTTTGAATATGCTCGATACGCCCGCGCCAGCTCCTGGTCCGGTTGGAGCCTTCCCCTTGCCATTCCCACCAGAAACGAATGACGAAGGTGTTTTGTGGCTGTTCTTGGTGGTGTGGCATTTCGTCTCCAGAAAAAAATCAAAGACTGCCCTATCAAAGAGCAGTCTAGCATATGGGTATCAAAAATTTATCAAATGGGAATGGGTCTTCAATTCAGGGATCGCGCCTGGCGCATTCCAGGTAACGCTGTCGCTGCTGGGCGTCGGGGATGCGCTTGGCCTTGGAGGCGACAATCTCTGCTGCCAGGCGCGCTTGTGACTCTGCTTCCCGCATATGGCCTGCAGCCCGCAGAATCCGGCCGCGCGCATGGTGGACATATTCCGTTGTGATCCAGCTCTCGTCGCTCTGGGAGAGCAGGTCTACAGCGCGCCCGCTGTGAGCCAGCGCCGCTGGCAGGTCGTCCTGCGCCAGCCGGGCCAGACCCAGTTCCAACTCGCCCCATAGTTCGTACCTCGGAACGGTGATCTCGCGGCCAATGTGCGCGGCCTCGGCCGCCTGGGCGCAAGCCGCGGCGGGATTCCCCAAACGCCTTTCGGTGCGCGCCAGCGCTGCCAGTCCCGCTGCCAGGTTGGCCCGCGATTCACTGTCACGGGCCAGGGCCACGGCTTCGCTCAAGTCGACCTGCGCCACCATGGGTTGCCCGGCTGCGAGCTCCGCCAGCCCCAGCCCGATGAGTGCTTCTATGAGCCGCCGACGGTGCCGGATGCGGCGCGCCAATTCGGCGGCTTGCCTCAGCCAGTGGAGTGCGTTCGTTGTATCCCCCAGATGATAGTAAGCCAGGCCACTCCCTAATTCAGCCGCCACAAGTCCATGTTCGGTGCGCAACCCTTGCTGTGCGGAAATCGCTTGCTGAAACAAATCTAGGGCGGTCGCATAGTTGCCGCGACACAGTTCCCAGGACCCCAACTGGGTCAGGCCATACGCCTCGGCGGAGCGCGCGCCAATGCGCTGCGCCAGGTGCAGGTGCTCGGTCAGATACCGCTCCGCCTCAGTCAGACACCCCATCTCGCGGTAGATCGCGCCGATGTCCAGGCCGGCCCAGGCCACGCCGTTGAAATCGCTGAATGCCTGGTGATCAGGGTAGGACTCCTGTTGATAGGCGAGGGCGCGGGCATAATCCCCCAGGTGAAAGTGCACATAGCCCAGTGTGTGCGTGATATGTCGGCGCGTCTCGCGGTCCGCTTCTGGGGTCATTTCCAGGGCGGATTCCAGGGCCGCCAGCGCTGGCCGGGGTTGCCCCAAGAAGTAACAGGCGAAGCCGACCTGGGTCAGCAGGTAGCACCGCGCCGCCGTATCGTGCAGAAGATCAGCCAGAGACAGGCCCTCCTCCGCGGCGACGATGGCTGCCTCATACTGCGCATCCAGGTTCAGATAGCGCGCCTGGAGTATGCGGGTTTGCAGGCGCAGACGCTCATCGCCGCTGGCCTCCGCCAGGGCATTCAGTACCGTCAAGTCGGCGTCACGATCGCCCAAGCGGGCCTGGAGATAGCGCGATTCGGCGCGGTCGGCTAAGATCTGGCCACGGCGACGCAGGCAATTCAGCCGTGAGCAATCGGGATCCAGTTGTTCCAGCAGTTGTAACATCCGACCTTGATACTCTTCTGCCTCCTGCCAGGCAAACACTGCCGTTGCCTGTTGCGCTGCCAGTCCATAGTAGTGGATCGCCTTCTCTGCCACGCCGCCGACATCGAAATGGTGTGCCAACGCCCCAGCCAGGGCGATGGGGTTGGTATACAGGCGCTCCATCGTTTCGCCAATCAAGCAGTGCAGGCGTTGCCGGCGGCGATGGTGGATGGCGGTGTAGGTAACACTGTGTACCAGGTGATGCACAAATTCATAGTCACGCTTAATAACCCCGCTTCCCTCGCGCAAGAAGCCACGCCGCAGTAATTCGTCCACCGCTTGCAGGGCAGTCTCCTCATCCATTCCCTCGGCGTGATGGACAAGATCAAAGTCGAAGGCGCGCCCCGCAACCGCGGCGCAGGTGATCCACTTGTGCGCGGCTGAGGATAGATCGCTTAGACGCGAGGCGATTTGGGCGCGCACGTTGCCGGGCACGGGCAAGGCGCCGTCTGGGCGGGGCATCTCTGCCAGCGCCCGCAAGGTCTCGATGATGAAGAAGACATTGCCTTCGGTTTGCGCGTACAGGTGATTGACGAATTCTGCATCCGCATCGGCCTTGAAAGTACGCCTGACAAGCTCAGCGACTGCCTCCACTGAGAGGCGTTCCAGCGCCAGGTGCTGCGCCAGACCCTCGTGTGCCAGTTGAGCCGAGATTCTCGAGAGCGCGTGGGGTTGACAAACATCCTCTGGACGCAATGTGCTGAGATACAACACGCGCACGTCAACCGTTTGTCTCACCAGATAATGGATCGCTGCAAGCGTCGAATCGGCTGCCCAGTGCAGGTCTTCCAGAACGATTAGCAGCGGCGCATGCGCCGAGAATTGTCGTACGAGTGTGGCAATGGCATGATACAGAATGGCTTGCTGATCCTGCTCTAAAGAGACGGATGGAGGCAAGGGTTGATTCGGCGGGGCAACCATTTCTGGGACAAGGCGCGCCAGTTCACTCCGCACCCAGGTTGGTAACTCCAGAGATGCATGGCGTGCTTGCTGAGTCAACTCATGCAGGATTTCAATCAACAGTTGGTGGGGCAGTACCTGCTCTGGTTCGAAGCAACGTCCGCGGGCGACCATCCCGCCGTGCCAACGTACCACGGCTGCGAATTCTTCGGTCAAGCGCGTCTTGCCAACCCCGGCTTCGCCGCTGATGATGATCATGCCCCCTCGCCCTTGGACTGCTTGCTCCCAGCGCGCCTGTAGCGCTTGCATCTCGCGCTCGCGTCCGATGAAAGGCGGTCGCTCGATTACATCCCCTTGCGTCGGTGGCTTCACTGGGTATAGTTCGACTGGCATAGGAATAGTGAAGTAGGCACCAAGCAGTCTTTCTGCTTGCCGGAGCATTTCTAAGGAGGGGGGTGCGTGAAGCTCATGTTGTCGCGTTTCGCAACAGATCTGCCATTGACGCCGCGCCCCAGCAAGATCGCCTAATGTGACTAAGGAGCGCATCGCCGCCAGGTGGACATCTTCCATAAGGGGGTCGCGGGCAAGATATTTTTGGGCGTATATCAGCACTTCCCTGGCATCACCCTGGGCTTCGTGCCAATCCATCAGCCGCCTTAACGCTTTGAGATAAAGGGATTCCAGGCGATAGCGTTCTTCAATGCACCAATCGTCATAATAACCTTGCAGGAAATCACCGCGGTAGAGCGCTACCGCTTGACGGAGCGCAGCGGCGGCGTGTTGCTCGTCTGGGGCAGTGCGGCTGCTGTCCAGAAGCGCCTCGAATTCGGCGACATCGAGCCAGAACGAAGCAGCGGGGTTGAATTGCACAGTGGTTGTGTCTGCCAGGAGGTATTCATCACCGAGCAAGCGGCGGATACGCCACAACGCCGTGGCGAGGGAATGGCGCGCGTGGGCCTCATCTTGGTCGCCCCAGAAGAGCGTGGCGAGTTCGTCACGGAGGTGAGATCGCTTGCAGTGAAGAATGAGATAAGCCAAAAGCGATTGGGTTTTGTGCGTGGCTAGAGACGGCAGCAGTAGGTCGCCACGTCGAAGCTCCAGATGCCCAAAAAGGTAGATAACCAGGCTGGAGCAAGTGGGTTTCTTCGCTTGCATGCCGGTTTTTCCTACGATAATTTTAGCATTCTTTCGTGTTCATACATATCAAAATGATCCCCGGCTAAGGTTCAATAAGGAACGCCATCGCCGCGTATATGTGACATTAATCACTATTGCATCTATGAGGCTTTGGAAATATAATGTATTCAATCATTTGAATATATTTTTGGTGCGATAAGAGTTCTTTTGTTGTCCCAGGAGATTAGAGCGGAGAAAGATGTTAATCCAAGGAGGCGTGGTCATGTCGGTTTACAGCTACATCTGTGAAAAATGTAAAGCCAAATTTGAGGCGTTCGCCTCGATCCAGAAGAAAGAATCGGGCTGGCAGCCAGCATGTCCAAATTGTGGTAGCCCGCAGACGCGACAGATTTTCAAGCCGGTCATGACGCTCACAAGCACCAGGGGAGCATCATCTGCTGGGGGCGGTTGCTGTTCGCCCAGAGGAGGGTAGCCTTATGACGCGTATGCCACCCGCTTCTGGGGCCTGTTGTCTTCCTAATGTAAATGGTGTCACTTACCTCAAGGTTGGGCCGCAGGGCCGTACAGTTGGGATGATGGGTCTGGACAAAGTTTTTCAGCAGTTGGTTGTGATGGGGCGCCTTCCCGAAGATGTCACCGACGCCGAATTAGTCGGGATGGCGCGCCAATTCAACTGGATCGCAGATAAGGAGTCCATCGAGGCTGAGTATGCTGTCGCACTGCGGCGGGCTTATGAGGCCTATTATGCCAGGCAGGAGAAGAAAGCATGAACGCTCTGCTGACAAAGCGGGTCGCGATCATCGGGGCGGGCAATATCGGCCGAATCCTGCTCAATCGTTTGCTTGCTTCAGGGGTGCCGGCTGAAAACCTGATGGTCTGCGACAGCGACGAGAAGCGGGCGATCGCGGCTGCAAACCAGTTCGGTGTGCGCCCTATCGCCCTCAGCGACGAGCCTACTGGACTGCCGATGCAATTCTGCTGGCTGTGCCGCCAAAAGCTGTGCCCGACCTGTTACGAACGGCAGGCAAGCAGCTTCAGTCCGGGCGACTCGTGGTCTCCTTCGCGGCTGCCATACCTTTAGAATGGCTGGAATCCTGGCTGCCAGCCGGGGTCATGGTCGCACGCGTAATGCCCAACGCAGCCTCACTTGTCGGAGAGGGGATGAACCCAGTGGCTTATGGACGGCGGGTCTCGCCCGAAGGGCGCGCCCTGGTCGAAGCGATTCTGGGCTGCCTGGGTGAAAGCATCGAGGTCAGCGACAACCTGATCAACTGGTGCGTGGGCCTGAGTGGGGCGGCCATGCGTTCGCTGCTGCCCGCGCTGGAAGGCATGACCCAGGCTGGGGTCGAAGCGGGATTCAGCCAAGCGAACGCCCGACGCATAGCGGCGCAGGTGATGCTTGGCACGGCGGCGCTTGCCTTGCAAACCGACCTGTCCTTCGACGAAATCAAGGCCCTGACGCCGATGGAAACGGTGGATGAGATCGCCCTGGCGCGGATCTTCGCGGATGCGGCTCGCGCCGCAAAAGAGAAAGTGGATCATCTTCAGCAAAGACTGGAGAATGTGTAGAGCGTTCGTCATATAAGGAGGGCATAATGAAAATCGAAATTTTGGGCACCGGCTGCTATAACTGCATCGAGCTCGAGACGCTGTTGAACGAGGTTGTCGAAGAGCTTGGCACAACAAATGTTGAAGTCGTGCGCGTCAGCGACGAAAGGCGTATTCGCAAATACATACCTCTGGATGAAATCCCCGGTCTGCTTATTGACGGCGTGCTGGCCAGCACCCGCGAAGTTCCGCCCCGCCAAACGCTGGTCGAATGGCTCTCTGGCGTTCGGGTAGCCGAAAAAATGGCTGAGACCAATCTGGGCGTTAAAGATTTGTGCCTGTGGCGCAACGAGTGTTTAGAAAGAATAACCGAATCATGCGGCGGTCGAAAGATGTCCGGCGCGAGAACCGTGAGAAATTCGATGTGAAGCAGAAGATCAAAAGTGGAGCGCCATGAACCAACCTCTTTTGATGGTAAAGGACCTGAGTCTGAAGCGAGATGGACGTGAAATACTGCGCAAAGTGAACCTGTTGGTTTATGCGGGGCAGGTTCATGCGCTGCTCGGTCTGAATGGTTCAGGGAAGTCTTCGCTGGCCTACGCGCTGATGGGCTGTGAAGGGTATGTACCTGATTCGGGTAGCATCTTGTTCGACGGAAAGGATCTAAACGGTCTATCGATCACGGAACGAGCGCGCTTAGGGATCACCCTGGCCTGGCAGGAACCCGCCCGGTTCGAGGGCATTTCAATTGGCAAGTATGTCAGCCTGGGGATGGCCGATGCGGATCGCGAGAGGCTCTCCGCGGCGCTGGAGGCGGTCGCGCTGCCGTCTAAATACTATGGTTTTCGCCTGGTAAACCACACACTTTCAGGAGGCGAGCGCAAGCGGGTGGAACTGGCCGTGGTATTTGCCATGCGCCCGCGACTGGCCATCCTGGACGAACCGGATTCAGGCATCGACATCCTGGGGCTGAACGACATTGCTGTCCTCATCCGCCGCATGGCGCGCGAAGGGACAGCCGTTCTCCTTATCACCCACCGCGACGAGATGGTCGAGGCGGCCGATGTCGCCTCGCTGATGTGCGCTGGCACAATCCTGTTCACGGGCAATCCTGATGAGTCGCGGGAATATTACGCCAAGCGCTGCAAGCCACACCTGGAGGCGTTGGGCAGCCAGCCATGGGATCCATCCCTGCCCGAAGTCAGGCAGGCGCTGGCCAGCAATGGCGCGCAGCGTCTCAGCGCAAAGGAGGAATGACCACATGACAGCCGTCGCCGAAAGGAAACACGCCGCGGGACAACGCCCCGGATGGGCGGATGAAATGACCGCCATCTTGGACGCCTATCAGCAGGCGGGCGGCGATCCCCAATCCCTGCAACTGCCCGAGGTGGCAACCCTGGTGGTCAGTGCTAACAATGTGTTGGTTGCCCACGAGATTGCGGGGGTTCACTTCGAGGCGGAGTCGCTGGAAAACGGCGTGAAGGCGCGCATCATGATCGAAGCTGGTGCAAAGATCGAACGGCCTGTGCATCTATGCTTTGGCGTCATCCCGGCCGAGGGCGTACAGGAAATTCTGGCCGATTACGAGATCGGCGAGGGCGCCAAAGCCCAGTTTCTGGCGCATTGTTCCTTCCCCAATGCGGTGAAGGTACAGCATCGCATGCAGGCGCGCATTCACGTGGGCAGGAACGCCAGCCTGACCTATACCGAGGAACATTTTCATGGTCGGAGCGGCGGGGTGGAGGTCCTGCCTCGGGCCGAGGTGCGCGTTGAGGATGGCGGATGTTTTATCACCACTTTTAGCCTGACGCGCGGGCGGGTGGGTACGCTGGCACTGGACTACGTGGTAGAAATTGGCGCTGGGGCAGTAGCCGAAATGACCACCAAGGTCTACGGCACAGGGGATGACCAGATCACCGTCAATGAAGTGATGGGCCTGAACGGAAGCCATGCGCGCGGCTTGATCAAGACTCGCGTGGCCGTCCGGGATCGGGCCCAAAGTCAAGTATATACCACGATGGAAGGCAATGCTCCTGGTGCGCGCGGCCACATGGATTGCACAGAAATTGTGCGCGATTTCGCCGAGGCGCGCAATACGCCACTGGTCATTGTCCGCGACGACCAGGCCCAGGTCACACACGAGGCTGCTATTGGGACTGTCAATCGGAAAGAGCTGGAATCACTCCTGGCGCGCGGATTGGACGAGGACGAAGCCGTGGATTTGATCATCCGGGGCATGATCCGTTGATGGCGAGGATGAGAGCATGAAATCCTTCCGCCGCATTCAAATTCGTTGCCTGTGCATGTGGGGGTGCACCCCTTGGGCATCCCGCCCGCCACCCTGGCATCCATTATTTGTTGATTTCGTTCCCTGCTCTCTTTAGCTCTCGAATTGGAGGTGTGATATGACAACGATTATGAAACCAACGCCCTGGTGGCGCGGGCAACTCCCCACCGCAGTGCTTCTGATCATCATCTTCGCGCTGACGGTGTGGGCGCTGGTTACCGGAATTGGCGCAGCAAGTGGTGTTTCGCCAATGCACGTTTTGAAAGGGGTGATACTGATCGTGGTCGGCTTTCTGGCCGGCCTGCTTGGTGGATTGATTGGCACTGGCGGTTGCAGTGTGATGCTGCCTGTCATCCATTTCTGGATGGGTTATCCGGCCCCGATTGCGGTCGGCACCACTCTTTTTGCTGTGTTCTTCACCGCCCTCTCTGGTGGCTACGGTCACCTGGTTCGCCGCAATCTCGATCTGCGTGCCTTTCTGTGGTTAGGCGGCGCCGGCGTTCTCGGCGTGCTGCTCGGTTCTTGGCTGTTTACATTGCTCTCCTCCCACGCCGCTCTTCTGGGCCTGATCCTTGGGCTGATCTTCCTCTGGCCCGCCATTCGCATGGTTTATGAAGGCGTGGTCCAACAAACCATGCCCCAGCGTGAAGGGGCGAAGATCACCGCATCGGCTTGGGGGATGGCCGTCTTTGGGTTTATCGTCGGTATCGCCACAGGAATCGCTGGCGTAGGTGGAGGCTACGCCCTGGTACCGGGCTTGATCTACCTCTTCGGCGCGCCGGTGTACATCACCATGGGCACCTCGCTAGCCACCATGATCCCGTTGTCTGCGGTCGGTGGTGGCATCAAACTTGCCCAGGGCTTTGTGGACTTGGCCACCGGGCTAATTCTGGCGGCCGGGACGATCGTCGGGGCCCAGGTAGGCGCAGCGGTGATCAAGCGCTTCAAGCCCGCTACGTTAAAACTCATCTTTGGCCTGTATTTCCTCTACGTAGCGGTTAAGTTCATCACCGCCTACTTTGGCATCCGCATCTGGTAGGTGCAGGGTTGAAACGCCGGGACACTGCCGATGTGACAAACCACGGGGAGTGTCCCGGCTTTCAAGCATTAAACAAAGGAAAAAAACTATGGACTCACAAATCAACCCTATACCCGCTCCCGCAATGGTCAAAACAGACCCCCACCAAGCCGCCCAGGCCCTGGGGCGTCTTCTGCGCCAGACGGCGGAATACGAGGCTTTTCTGCAAGCCCTCAAGGCAGTCAACGACGACCTAACCGTCCAAAGGCTCGCGGCGCAGATGCGTGTCCACCAATATGCCTTACAATGGGGCCGCGACGGCGCCGGCCAGCACGCATCCGAACTGGAGCGCCTGGAACAGGAAATGGAAGCTTTGCCATTGGTGAAAACATATCGCCAGGCTGAAATGGAAGTGCGGCGGTTGTTCCAGGCTGTGGATGAGATCATCAGCCAGGAAGCCGGCGTGGCTTTTGCGGCGAACGCCAAACGCGGCGGATGCTGTGGGTAGCGGAGGTTCAAAATGGATTTGACAGAAACACTCAAAAACGCAGCCCTGGCTTTGGGAAAATCCCTGCGCCAGGATGATTTTATGCGCGCATACCTCGAAGCGCTCGAAGCGTTCCAAGCCGACCCCGAAGCCAGGCGACTCGAAGAACAGTTGTACGCCACTTATGACGCTTTAGTCGCCCGCCAGCAAGCCGGCGAACAGATCAGCCGCGAGGAGATACAGCAATTCCAAGAATTGCGCCGTCAGGTGCAAACACATCCGCTCATTTCCAAACGAGAGAACGAATTACGCTTGATCAGGCCTTACCTGGCTGACATTGCCGACGAGATCAGCGCCTTATTGGGAGTGGACTACACTATCCTGGCCAGGGCAGAATAAAACTTTGGAGGTAAAGAGATGAAGATCGCCGCAGTTTCCGAAGACGGCGTGACCATCAGCCAGCATTTTGGCCGCGCCCCGTTTTACGTCGTCGTCACCGTCGAAGATGGAGTCATTATCGCTCGCGAGACCCGAGACAAGATGGGCCATGCCCAGTTCGCCGGAGAACCGCATAACGAAGAATCTCATGGCGCAGACCCGCGGGGGCATTTCGACCCGGCGGCGCAGAACCGTCATGCCCGCATGGCCGCCGCCATTGCCGATTGTCAGATTCTTCTGACGCGTGGCATGGGCGCCGGCGCCTACGAAAGCATGAAACAGGCCGGCATCCGTCCCATCGTCACCGACGTGGCTAACATCGAAGAAGCCGCCCTGGCCGCGGCCCGCGGCGAATTGACTGACCATGTGGAGCGTCTGCATTGAGCGCGAAAGCCAGCATCAAAGTGCTCGGTGCAAACTGTGGCGCCTGCCGCAATATGTACAAGGCCGTCAGCCGCTTCATCGCCCGCGAGGGCCTCGACGTGGAGGTCGAATACGTGCAGGATGTGGAGCGCATCCTGGCCTACAACGTCATGGCGACGCCGCTGCTGGTGATCAATGAGCAAGTGGCCATGGTCGGCTTTCGTGGGTCGGCGAAAATCGAACAGGTCATCCGCGAGCATCTCAATGAGGCCAGTCTTTGATGGGTTATGCCCCTCCGACTTGCCTGAAAATCCAAAATCAAGGAGATTTCCATGTCCAACGATACATTTTCCCAATGGCTGAGCCGACTTGATTTTGAGTATTGGAGCACTGGTCAGCACAAGATCGAACCGCCTGTCTTCTTCGAGAAGTGGGCAAAGGGCGAAGCCGTCCTGCTGGATGTGCGCGCACCGGAAGAACGCGAGTTCCTGCGCTTTCCCTTTGCGCTGGAGATTCCCATCAACGAATTGCCTGCCCGCCTGAACGAGATTCCGCGCGACAAAATCGTGGCCACGCTCTGCACCGCGGGTGACCGCTCGAATGTAGCCTTTGCCTACCTGCAGGCGCAGGGCTTCGACAACATCCGCATCATTTCGGGCGGCTATGCCAGCATCATCCCCGAAGTCTGGCCCGGCAAAGTCCGCAAGACCTTGCAGGCGAAGAACGGCTAGGGCTTGTAGTGCAAGTCAGAGACTTGCACTACATTTTGCCGGCGCCTTATTCGATTTACAGAATATAAAATGAGCCTCTACATCGTCAGTGCAATGCTTGTTCTCGTCTTCTCCGGCTTGATGGCAATGGCTGGGTTGGGCGCGGCTTTCCTCTTCGTGCCGCTGTTTTACTATCTCGGCGTGCCGCTGGCGGAAGCCACGCCCACTGCCTTGCTGCTCAACGTGGTCAGCCTGTTGCTCGCCGCCTTCAACTACTGGCGCGGCAAACTGATCAACTGGCGGGTGGGACTGCCCGTGCTGGTTGCCGCCGTCATCCTCTCGCCGCTCGGCGCGCGCCTGACGCCCTATGTGGACAAGAAAATTCTGCTAGCGCTCTTTGCCGCTTTTCTGGTTTTTGCCGGCTTTATGATGTTGTTTTACAAACCAAAGCAACGTCAGAAGAGCCTCAGCCGCACAACTGAAATCGGCGCGGGAGTCGGCGTCGGGTCCGTGGCGGGATTTTTGGGCGGTCTGCTCGGCGTCGGTGGCGGGAACTTTATCCTGCCTGTCTTGAATTGGATCGGACTCGACGCAAAAGTCGCCACGGGGACAACCTCTCTCGTTGTCGTCTTTTCTTCATTTTCGGGCTTTCTCGGTCACGCCACGATGGGCAGGCTGGATCCCGTTTTCGTGGGCATCACCGCGCTGATGGCAGCGCTCGGCTCCATCCTCGGCTCGCAGTTGATGAAGACCAAAGTGTCGAGCGCGCAACTCAAAAAGATGATCGGCGTTCTGCTCTGGCTGATCGCCGCAAAGATGATCTTCGATTGGCTGTAGCGCAAACTGTAGCGCAAGTCATTGACTTGCGCTACATACTACAAAGGGTTCACTATGCTCAAAACCTTCCAAAAATCTACCAAAGTTGTAGAAGGCAACCTGGTTATCTTCCTGTTGCTTTCCATCGTGGCGGGAGTTGCCTTCGGCTGGGCATACCCGGCTGCCGCGAAAGGGCTGAAGAACTATACAACCCTGGTCCTGTTCATCATGCTCTACCCGATGATGATTGGGCTGCGCATCGAAGAGGTGGGCAAGGCGATGATGAACCTGAAACTTATCAGCCTGTCCATGCTGTTCAACTTTGTGTTTTCGCCGCTGCTGGCGGCGGGACTGGCGTATCTCTTTCTGCACAACCGCCCTGAGTTTGCCGTCGGCTTGATCTTGACGGGAACCGTACCGTGCGCAGGGATGGTGGCAGCCTGGATGGGCTACGCCAAGGGCAACGTGGCGCTGGCGCTGGTGATTGTGGCGCTCAGCCTGCTGGTCAGCATCGTCATGATTCCCGTCTGGATGCCGATTTTGGCGGGCGTGTATGTGCAGATTGACGCCTGGGGCATGTTCAAGGAAATTCTGCTGGCGGTGGTCGTGCCGCTGATTTTGGGCGGCCTGAGCCGCGGCGCCATCTTCCGTTTTTGGGGGCAGGACGGCTTCAAGGAAGTCAAGCCGATATTGCCGGGCGTTTCCATGCTGGGCATGTACATCATCGTTTTCATCTCGATGGCGCTGGAAGCCAACAACGTCCTGCATAACCCGCAATACTTCCTGATCGTCCTCGTCCCGCTGACGGTCTTTTATGCCATCCTGTTCTCCGGCTCGGTGCTGTTCTCGCGCTGGATGAGATTCACTTATGAGGATATGGTCGCCTATGCCTATGGTGTGGCAGGTAAGAATATCTCGATTGCCCTGGCGCTGTCGACCATCTTCTTTGCCCCGCTGACAGTGTTGGTGCTGGCGCTCAAGCCCATCATCCAGATTACCTTCATGGCGACTTTCCTGCGGATTGCCCCGCAGTTGGAAAAGTGGTTCGCTCACGCGCCGCATCACCCCGAGAAAGCGATTGCCCAGGTATGAAAAGAAAGACTGTATCCTTGTCTTATCACGTCACTGCCACGATTCAAGAATACTCTCACGCGCTGGTGGAAGCGCGCGGACACCGCCTAACGCTCAACGTCAAGAAGGGCGCGGGTGAAGCGGGCTTCAACGCCGCCGAGACTTTGCTCGCCGCGCTAGGCGCGTGCATTCTGACCAACGTCAATGCCATCGGCGCGAAAATGCGCTTGCAAATTGACGAAGCCCGCATCGAGTTTGTAGCCGAGCACCGCGATGAACCGCCCGCGCTGACGGGAATCCGCTATCGGCTGATTCTCAAAAGTCCCGGATCGGGCGAAAAACTGGAAGAACTGCACGACTTGTGTGTCAAATGGGCACCGTCACCAACACCCTCATCAACGGGCTGACCCCGCAGGGCGTTTTGGAAGTTAAGCAATCATGAACCCTCATCCCAGCAAGACCCTCGACAACGAATTCGCCCTCTCGATGGTTTTCACCGCTGCGATTTTGATTGCCGAAGTCGTGGGTGGACTGTGGACGAGCAGCCTGGCCCTGCTCTCGGACGCGGCGCACGTCTTCATGGACATCTTCGCCCTGGCGCTCAGTTACCTGGCCCTGCGCCTCTCCGCCCTGCCTGCGGATGTCCGTCACACCTACGGCTATCACTGCCTGGAAGTATTCGCCGCCCTCATCAACGGCAGCGCCCTCGGCGCGATTGCCATCGAAATTTTCAGCGAATCGTGGCAGTGCTGGCTCCACCCACAACCCATCAAGAGCGCGGATATGCTGGCGATTGCCGTCATCGGTCTGGTCGTCAACCTGGTGGTGGCGTTTGTCCTCGGCGGACATGCCTATCTGAATGAACATGAGGAAGGCGAAGAAGACCACATCCTGGCCGAGATAGAGAAGGTGCGGCATCAGGGCAGTGCCAAGCTAAAAAGACCCTCATTATGGGAGACTCCACTGTGAAACGAGCCGCAACGCTTCTTTTTCTCACGATAAGCCTGTTCATATTTACCCTGGTCTTTATTCCGGCCCAGGCTGCGCCAGAAACACAGGCCACCCCACATCCATTGCCAACATACAAAGCCTGTCATATTTGCGATGAGGGTCTCCCGCAGCCAGTCGTCCACGTCATCTTGTTCTGGATGAAGGGCTGCTCTCACTGCCATGAGGTGCTGGAAAATGTCCTGCCCCCGTTGCAGGAGAGATACGGCGCGCAGTTGGATGTCTTGTTGATAGAAGTGGTCAGCATGGAAGACGTGAACCGCCTCTACGAAGTGGCGGCTGCATATGGCATTCCCCGTGAGCAGGTAGGCGTGCCATTTCTCATCATTGGCGAGCGCGTGCTGATCGGCTCGCAGCAAATTCCGGAGGGACTGCCTGGCTTGATCAAATATTATCTTGCTCAGGGCGGTGTGGACAGACCCGAAATCCCCAACCTGGACGAATTCCTTCTCCAAGCCACGCCAACCTCGCAGGCTGCCCCCGCGATTGGCGGCCTAGTCGTGCGCGCTACCCTGTTCACTACGCCCGAGTGCCGCGATTGCCAACTGATTATTGCCCAGGCGCTGAGCCCGCTCTATCAACAATACGGCGAGCAGTTGCAAGTCCTGACGATTGATGTAGTTCACTCAGCCGATGTGGAGTATCTCTATCGGGTAGCGGCTGGGTATGGCCTCTCCAGCGATGAAGTGAATTTGCCGTTGCTCATCATGGGCGACCATGTGCTGATGGTCGAGGAAATTCCCGCCCAACTGCCCTCGCTGGTCGAGTCCTACCTGGCTCAGGGCGGCGTAGACTTCCCCTCCCTGCCGCCGCGCAGCGGCGCGACAGCCATGCCTGTTCCCACTATCTCGCCCACTCAGAGTGTTTCTGCTGCCCCTGTGCAGGTGCAATCCAATGGCTTCGCGCTGGCAATCGTCACCATGGTGTTGATGGTTGCCGCGTTGCTATACAGCCTGATCGCCCTTTGGCGGGGTGTAACCTTATCCCTGCCTGTGTGGGCAGATTGGCTCGTCCCCATCCTGATCGTGATTGGCATCGGCATCGCGGCGTATCTCTCGTATGTCGAGACGCAAGCCATCGAAGCCGTTTGCGGTCCCGTCGGCGACTGCAACACCGTCCAGCAAAGCCGCTATGCCAGGTTGTTCGGTGTTCTTCCTGTTGGCGTGTTTGGCCTACTCGGATATTTTGCCCTTCTCGTTGCCTGGCTGACGCGGAAACTCCTTCCCAAACTCGAAAAGCCTGCTGCTATCGGTTTCTTTAGCCTGGCTTTCTTCGCTGTACTCTTTTCGCTTTACCTTACTTACCTGGAGCCATTCGTCATTCGCGCCGTGTGCCTGTGGTGTCTCACCTCCGCAGTCATTGTGACTTTACTGCTTCTGCTAGGGACGCCGCCTGCCATCCTTCAATTCGCAATTTCAGACGAGGGTGAATAATATTTTATGGATGACTTACGCCTTTTAACCGTCTTCGCTCACCCCGACGATGAAACCTTCCGTCCTGGGGGAACAGTGGCTTTGTTGGCGCGGCAGGGCGTGCGCGTCGAGGTGCTGACCTTTGGCGCGGACGGTCTTTCGGGTCATCCCGACCACATCGCTATCGGGCTTGCCGCCGCCGAAGCTTGCCGCCGCGCCGAAGAGGTCGTCGCGCTCTATACCGTTGCCGTGCCGCGCTCGCTGGCGGAAAGTCTGGGCATGAGGCAAATTCGTGCCGTGCCTGATGAAAACATCGCGCGATCGGTGGGCGTCTCAGCAGTCTGGGATGTCAGGATGTCTGCCATGCGCTGCTGCCGCGGGCCTCAAGTCTCCGGCTCAGGGATTGGAAGCCCGCTTCAGCGGGCTGGAGCAGATACCTAAGCCGCCTTGAGGCGCTGACAAAGGATTTGCAATGACCGAAGCCATTCAAGTTGAGGGATTAACCAAAATTTTCACCGTCCAGGGGCGCCCGCCCCTGCGCGCCGTGGATGGGATTGACTTCACCGTCCACGAGGGCGAGGTCTTTGGCTTCCTCGGCCCCAATGGCGCCGGTAAGACAACCACCATCCGCATGTTGACCGGTCTCTCGCGCCCCAACGCGGGCAGGGCACAGGTGCTGGGGCTGGACCTGGCCGCCGACCTGCCGCGCATCAAGAAGCGCATTGGGGTCGTGCCAGAGGCTTCCAACCTGTACGACGAACTGACCGCTTTCGACAACCTGGTCTTTGCCATGCAGTTGTACGGTGTGCCACGCCGTGAGCGCAAGCTGCGCGCCGAAGCCCTGCTTGAGCGCTTCCGCCTGAGCGAAAAACGCGATACGCCCTTCGCCAAACTATCGCGCGGCATGAAGCGTGCCTTGACCATCGCCGCCGCCCTAGCACACCGCCCTCCGCTGATCTTCCTGGACGAACCCACCACTGGCCTGGACGTGATGAGCGCCCGCAGCCTGCGCCAGATGATTGCTCATCTGCGCGACGAGGGCGCGACTGTCTTCCTGACCACGCACTACCTGGAGGAAGCCGAGCGCCTGTGTGACCGCGTCGCGATCATCGTCCGGGGACGGATCGTCGCCCTGGACACGGTAGCTGGCCTCAGGTCTGGGACGAAGCGCAAGACCATTGTGGAGGTGACGTTGGAAGGGACCGGCGGTCAGCCCGAAAAGCGGCGGCTCGCATGCGAGGACGGCGTCGAATCCGCCGTGCGGCGTCTGCTAGATGAAGCCAGCGGGCGGCGCGTCCTGGCCGTGGATACCCTGCGTCCCTCGCTGGAGGAGGTCTTCGTCGAACTGACCGGCCTGAGCGCCGAGGTGATGCTGGCCGAGAAGGGCGGCAAAGGAGGCGGCAATGCTAACGGATGACCTGCGCGGCGTGTTCTACATTGCTCTGAAAGACCTGAAGGCCTACTATTTTAAGCCGCCCAACATCGGTTGGGGCATCCTTTCCCGTTTGCCTTCATCCTGGCCTTCGCCATCCGCAACCCCGGCGACCTGCGCGCCCTGGTGCCGGGCCTGCTGGGGCTGACAATCCTTTTTGGCACCAGTTCAATGGAGGCCATCGTCATCGTCTTCGAGCGGCGCATCGGTTCGCTGGAACGGCTGCTGCTGGCACCCATCCGCCTGCCGGCCCTGCTGGCCGGAAAACTGCTCGGCGGGATGACCTTCGGGCTGACGGTGACTCTCGTGGTGCTGGTCATCTCGCTGGCCGTCTTCGGCTCGCGCGGGAGCGACTGGCTGCTCCTGTTCCTGGCGCTGTTGCTCTCGGCGACGGCTTTTTCCGCGCTGGGCGCCTACGTCTCGGTGGCGGTCAGGGAGGTCTTCGAGGCGCAGACGCTGGCGAACTTCATCCGCTTCCCGATGATGTTCCTGGGCGGCGCGTTTATGCCGCTGGAATCTCTGCCCCTCTGGCTGCAGGTGGTGGCCCGCTGCCTGCCGCT
Organism: Chloroflexota bacterium; assembly: GCA_037444705.1. Lineage (GTDB taxonomy): Bacteria > Chloroflexota > Anaerolineae > Anaerolineales > UBA4823 > DATCYX01. Next base: position 28,540 of record JBBILY010000005.1, read on the forward strand.
GACCTATTCAGTTGAAGCCTTGCGCGCCGCGCTTACGGGCGGTTCATGGGCAACCGCTGCGCTCGACCTGGGCGTGCTGGCAGCGTTCAGCGTGGTTTTGTTCCTGCTCGCTGCCTATACCTTGGCGCGGTGTATCATATAATTTAAAGATTGCCTGTTTCTCGAACCGGACCACCCCAATCTTTCCCCACCATATGAACGAGGCAATCTGCAAATAAGTTGTTCAACATGTAAGCCGTTGTCAAAAGGATGAGAAGATGAACCCTCACCTGAATTCCAAAACAGAAAACACGAAAAACAAAAAGTCGAAACAGCCCAAGAGGCAAACACCGCAGTGCACCTGCCTTCAGGATCCTTTTGCGACCTTGCCCCCCGAGCTCAGCCCCCGTCAAAGATCCTGGATGGATAGCCTTCGTAAAGTTACCTGTCCAGGGTGCGGCGCCAAGTTTTGGACGAACCGTAAGACGGACTTATGCGCGGATTGCGAAAAGAAGGGTCTGAAATTACCCGATACAAACACTAAATCGGGAGGTTGAGAATGCTCAATATCAAGATACTCGGCCCAGGTTGTGCCAAATGCTACGCCGTTGAGCGGGTGGCAGCGATTAGTCTGGAGACTCTACTGCGGGAAATTCCAGACCTGGAAGCCACCCTCGTGCACATCGAAGATTGGAACGAGATTGGGCAGTACCCTATCCTGATCACGCCCGGGTTAGTTGTCAATGAGAAATTAGTCTGCGCTGGCCGGGTTCCTAAGAAAGAGGAGGTCATCCAATGGTATAGAGAGGCACTGAATCAGAACGATCGGAAGCAAGGCACTCCTTAGAGGTGAGTTATCTATCTGGATATCGTTGCACGAAGAGAACTGCGCTGGCAGCGAAAACGCTTGGCGGGCGTCTTGCCGGAAGCTCGCTATCCAGATGATATAGGCCAGGGTCAAACTGGAACCTATCCATGGTGATGATGAACGCGCGTTTGAATTGCGTTTACGGGGGCTTGTCGGGTTGATTAACTTCGTTTTTCTGGCGCTTTGTTCAGACTTCCAGCAGCAAATAGGCGCCAAACTTGAGGAGAGTTAACTTATGTGCCAATCGAGTGTCTGGTTGCGCTACCCGGATGGGCGGGTTGAGAAGATCGCCGATGACGTGTTGATCGTCACCCAGGAGGGCGACACGGTAGTGTTGCGCTGGTTCCTGGCGGAGCCACGGCGGGTGGTCGGCACGATCCAGGAGGTGGATGCGACCAAGCATGTCATCACCCTGAACGCGCCGCGCTCATTGGGTGATCGCACGGAGCAGCTCGAAACTGCTGCCCCTCTCCCGCGTGCTGGAACAGACCGCACCCATCCCCATCCGCACTGACGCAACAATGCCTGAGGTGTCTTTGTATACTGCCGAGGTTTGATCGGCCACGAGAAAGCGAGAACGACATGAAAAAGAATCTCACCGTTGTAGTGGAAGATAAGGATGTCATCGAGTTGATGCGCATCCTGATGGATGACGACGCAGAGGGGGCGTTAGCATTTCTCAAGCAGCATTTCAAGGGAAAGGCACGTGACCTGCTCGAAGGCGGCTGAAAAGTGTTGATCGAGGTGCCTGGTGCAGGCATCATCAGTGAACCGCTGAGGAACTTTTATGTACCTTAAATCCATTGTTCTCATCCGCACCCTGCCCTGCCTGGCCGAGCCGGGTAAGATCATCGTTGTCGGCAAACCGGATCGTTCCCTGGTCGAGGTGATCCCTTATATGGCGACGTTACCCGGGATCATTGCCTATAATCCCGATACCTGTACATTGACCTTTCGCCGCCAGCCAGGCTTTCTGACACTTAACCCGGAGAAAGTGTATATCACCCAGGTGCGAGATGCCGAAGAAGGTCTCGAACTCCTCGCCGCACTCAAGGATGCCATCAACGCCACTTGGGAGCAGCGCCATAACTTGAAACCAGCAACCGAAAAAAGACAGGCGCCCCGTCACCTAGATATATTTGCACTCCTCCCACAAACCAACTGCAAGCAGTGCGGCGAAGCCACCTGCCTGGCGTTTGCCGTGAACCTGATCTTGCACAAGCGTGCGCTCGAAGAATGCATTCCTCTCCAAAACGATGCAGCCTTCACGGATCGGAGAGCGACCTTGGAAGCGATGTTGTAGTTGTATAAGGAAAAATCTATGACACGATTGATTGAAACTGCCCTTGAAAAGGCGCAGGCCATCCTAAGTACTGAGTGTAGCCCGATTGGGTTGATGGCCTCGCCTGAAGGCTACCCTCACGTTTGGGCGCGCGACAGCGTTATCACCTCGCTAGGCGCGCTGCTCTCTCCTGGCCATGAAACCTGCCTCAAGATTTCTCTACAAACCCTGGCCAGCCAGCAGTCCGAATTGGGCGCCATCCCTAACAACGTTAGCGTGGCTACCGGGCGATTAGATCACACCAACGCCGGCTCGGTGGATTCCAACCTGTGGTTCATCCTGGGGCACGCTTTTCAGTATCGCGCTTCAGGGGAGGTAAACTTTCTGCAGGCGCAATGGCCGTCCCTGGAAAAGGCTCTGCTCTGGCTGCGCTACCAGGACTCGAATGGCTGCGGTCTGCTGGAGGTCCACGAAGCGGCTGATTGGGCGGACCTGCTGGCGAACCGTTTCAACATTTTGTACGACAATGTGCTGTGGTACGCTGCCCTGCGCGCCATGGCCGAGATGGCGCGCGCTCTAGGTTTGGACGGCAGCCACTACGACGAAATGGCGGACGATGTACGCCATAAGATTCGCATCGTGCTGTGGGTCGGACCGGAAAACGAAAGTGAGTGGGGTCCGGGTTGCCCGGGCCATACCGAATGGAAACACACCCTCAGCCAGGTGGACGCAGTGTTGGTCAAGCGGCCCTTCTTCCTGCCCTATGTGGCTTTCCGCGATTTTGGCGACTACTGCGACGTGTTCGGCAACCTGCTGGCGATCCTCTTTGACGTCGCCAACCCGGCCCAGGAGAAGCGCATCCTGGACTACCTGCGCCAGGTGGACATCGCCAATCCTTACCCGGTGCGGGTGTTGCACCCGGTGATCCATCCCGGGGACAAGGACTGGCGTGAGTATTACCGCAACAACAACCTCAACCTGCCGCATCAATATCACAATGGGGGCATCTGGCCTTTTGTGGGTGGCTTTTACGTCGCATCGCTGGTCAAGGCCGGGCGCATGGACGAGGCCCACCGCCAATTAGAAAAACTGGCCGAGGTCAACCGGCTGGGGATCGAGGCGGAGTGGGAGTTCAACGAGTGGTGCCACGGGCTAAGCGGGCAGCCAATGGGCTACCCCCACCAGGCCTGGTCGGCGGGGATGTACGTTTTTGCTTATCACTGCGTGGCTGAAGGGCGTGTGCCATTCCCCGAGATCAGGAGGTAATGCTCATGTCAGACCCCATTTCTATTCTGGCTGAGGCCATTCAACGCAAAAAAAACCTGCCGTCCTGGCAACGGTGGTAGAGGTGCAAGGCGCCTCGCCGGCTAAGACAGGGGCTCAGATTGTCCTGCTGGAGGATGGCACAACTGTCGGGACGGTAGGTGGTGGAAAATTTGAGGCGGCGATCATCGCCGAGGCCCATGCTGCCCTGAGCGATGGGCAGCCACGTCTCAAGCACTATGCCCTCACCGAAGCCGGCAAAGATGCCGTTGGCACTCTGTGCGGCGGGGAGGTGCGCGTCTTCATCCAGCCCTATCTTCCACCGCCTCGACTGGTGATCGTCGGTGGAGGGCATATCGGCCGCCCGCTCAAGGTGATGGGCGAAGCGGCCGGGTTTGAGGTCATTGTGGTGGATGTGGAGCCGGGTCGCGCGGACGTCCCAGGGTTGGATTCGGTCCAATTAACGGCGGACAGCTTCATCGTCCTGATCACGACCGATCACATCTCGGACGAAGCCGCGCTGCGGCAGGTCATCCATTCCCCCGTCCGTTATATCGGTATGATCGGCAGCCGTCATAAATGTAAGACCATTCTGGGACATCTGCGCGCCGATGGAATTGATGAAGAAGCCCTGAAGCGCGTCTATGCCCCGATAGGTCTGAATCTGGGTGGACCAACGCCCGGGGAGATCGCTGTCTCAATTCTGGCGGAAATCATTGCCGTGCGACGTGGGGGTAAAGCGGCGGCTCGCTGAACGCGACAATCCAGATTCCTTTATACCGCGATCAGAATTGCCCCAACCACCATGATGAGCGCGCCAGGTAAGCGGCGCGGCACATCTTTTTCCCGCAGAAAAATGAACGCCCATAATAACGCGAAGACCGAACTCATCTTGAACAGGGTTGCGACATAGCCGACAAGCCCAAGACTGAAAGCCGCGTAGCCAAAGAGCGGCGCAATTCCGCCAATTGCGCCCAGCGCGACGAAACCGCGCAGGCGGGCGCGCACCTGCTTAAACGGGTTACGGACATGCGAAAGCATAAGCAGAAACAGGATCAGCGTCAATGCCAACAGCGCGCCAAAAGCCGCGGCGGTTGGATTTTGGGGAAAGGTGTGTTGGATCGCGGTCTTCTCGAATACTGGTGTGATTCCCCACAGTGCGCTGGCGGCGATAGCCAGCCATAATGCCCGTTGATGAGCCAGGACCTGCAATGGCGCAAACGCCTCACGCCAGGATGAGAGCGCAAGCAGGTACGCGCCAATTATCACCAGCCCCACGCCGATCAGCGGAACTGGCGAAGGTCTCTCCCTCAGGGTAACAGACGAGACCAGGAGTGTGACCGCGGGGCTGAAGACAAATAAAGGCGCGACCAGCGAGGCGTCGCCTTCTTTCAAAGCCTGCGTTGCCGTCAGGTGCGCCAATGTGTTCAAGACCGCCGAGCCGAGAACGCCGATGAAGAACCAGCCATCCACGCGCGGCAAGGGACCGAAGAAAAGGATGAGATTGAGCGCCAGCAATGGGAGACCAAAGGCTTGCCCTGCCCAGGCAACCACCCAAATATCGGTATCAGTCAGCAGACGTTTGTTGATGATGGGATTGAACGAAGTCAACAGCGCTGCGCAAAGAGCGAAAATAATCCACATCTGTACCATTATAGCGCCGTTATTAATCACGGAAAGTCACCCAGGATAAATGACAAATTGCATTGACGAAATTCCGGTCTGAAATATAATTCAACGCATGTTGAACTATTTTGACGCTCAAATTCCGGCCCCACCCGTTAACCTGCAAGCGCTGGCAGAACGCCTGAAAGTATTAGCCGAGCCGAAGCGCCTGCTCATCTTCAACTTGCTGATGGAAGGCGTGCAGTGCAACTGCGAACTGGGCGATGCCCTCGACATGCCTCCCAACCTGGTTTCGCATCATCTGAGCAAACTGCGCGAAGCGGGTCTGGTGGATGTAGAACGTGACGCGGTGGACGCACGCTGGGTATATTACTCGGTCAACCGCGCCGCGCTGGAAGAACTCAACGCAGCGCTGGGTGCGTTCTTTGACCCGGCGCGGATCAAACCGCGGCGTCTCACCTGTGGACCCAGGAATCTAATTTCCATTACCGAGGCAAATAAAGCCAGCAGGTAAAGTATAGGACCGTCATTGTGAGCAGAGCGAAGCAATCCCTTTATAGGATCCCAGCCTTTGGAGAGAACCAACATGAGCGACGTTATCCCCCTGCGGAACAGCCTGCCGACTTCCATCGCCCCCGTGGATGTGGAACTCTTCGACCCGCCGATGTGCTGTCCAACTGGTTTGTGCGGACCGACCCTCGACCAGAGCCTGCTGGATGTCAATGAGATGATCTTATCTCTCCAGCGAGACAACCTGCGCGTGGAACGCTATCAAATGGCAAGCAATCCCAACGCCTTTCTCGCCAACGCCGAAGTGATGAAACTGATTCGAGAGAAACAGATGGACGCCCTGCCGATTACGGTTGTGCGCGGCAAGTTCGTCAAAGTCGGGGTGTATCCGACGCTGGAGGAAGTCAAAGCCGCGCTATCGTAGCCCAAATTTCCAGTTTGTACCGCAAGTCAGAGACTTGCGTTACAGTTACGCGGCAGGGTTGTCTTGTGCCGCTAGTCAGCGACTTGTGGCACGGTTGTGCGACAAGAACGAAATCCGCAACGTACTCAATGGAGCAAATACCCCATGACTTTTTCACCGAACGACTCTTCGACTACTCGATCATCCGACTATCAAACCATCCGACCATCTAACTATCCGACTACCTTCATTTTCTTCTCCGGCAAAGGCAGCGTTGGCAAGACGGTCGCCTCGTGCATGACGGCGATCTGGCTGGCGCGGCAGGGATACAAGACTTTGCTATTGACCACCGATCCCGCGGCGCATTTGAGCGATGTGCTGGATACGCCTGTTGGTGACGAAGTGACCTCTGTGATCGGACAGCCCAATTTGTGGGCGGTCAAGAAAGACCTGAAAGCCGCCACCGAAACCTACAGGGCACGTATTCTCGACGACGCACGTCAGCGCGGGCGAGCGGAATCGGCAATCAAGGTGATGGAGGAGGAACTCAACTCACCCTGCACTGAAGAAATTGCCGCGTTCGACAAGTTCATCGAATACGCTTCACAGGATGACTGGCTGGTGGTGGTCTTCGACATCGCCCCGACGGGTCACACCCTGCGCCTACTGGTACTGCCCGTGGATTGGAGCAAGTAGATTGACGTGAAGGTCTTCGCATCGGTGGATACGGCCGCCGCCGACGAGGTTGCCAAAGCGCGTTTTGGGAAAGTCATCGCAATGATGTCCGACCTTGAGCAAAGCACCTTTGCCTTTGTGATGTATCCCGAAGCGACCCCCATTATCGAAGCCTGGCGCGCCGCGCAGGAACTGGCAACGGTCGGTGTGTAGCCTGGGTTGGTGGTGGTCAACATGGTCATCCTGCCCGAAGCGGCAAGCACGCCGTTTGTGCAGTCTCGCCGCGCCACGCAGGAAAAATACCTGGCGGAGATTCGCGAACGCTTCGGCCTGCCGCTGGTGCAAATCCCGCTGTTGCCGCAGGAGGTGAAAGGCTTGCGAATGCTGGCGGAGTTGGGAGAGCAAATTTACGGTGAGACTTCGGAAGTCTATGAGAGGAGACACGGATAACACAGCCCTGATCTTCACCGCCAATGGCATGGGGAACGCCCCGCAGGAATTACAGCAATTGCTGGCTAACAAATTTCTCGGGTTGCTGCTGGAATCTCAGGCGCTGCCCGCAAAAATCCTGTTCTACACCGATGGCGTCAAACTGGCGTGTAACGGTTCGCCTGTGCTGGATAATTTAAGGAAGATACAGGAACGCGGCGTGGAACTCATCTTATGCTCCACCTGCCTGGAATATTTCGGGCTGACTGAACAAGTTGCTGTAGGCATCGTGGGCGGCATGCCCGACATTATCGAAGCCATGCAGAAAGCCGGAAAGGTGATTCATCTATGAGCCAGCCCTTCGGCTGTTTTTAGGTCCAAAAAGCCAGTGATAGCCTTGCTAGGAATGAGCCAGCCTGACGAATTGCGGTTCATGTCAAATTCTCCTGTTCTGTGAGAGATTTGCCACCACAGTCCGTCGGGTAAAACGAAAAACCATAGCGTTACAGGCTATGGTTCTAAAGAGTAGCGGGGCTTGGATTCGAACCAAGGACCTTCGGGTTATGAGGATCAAAGCCCCCATACTTTTACAGGCGAGGCACGCCGATGCGCGGTATCAACGTCCGTTTGGGCAATTACCAGATATCGGCGTACCATATCCAGGGTCTCGTGTCCCAAAATAGCCTGTAATGTGAAAGGATCCCCGCCGTTCCTCAAGAAATTTATGGCAAACGTGTGACGAAACCGGTGAGGATGGGCATCATCCACACCAGCACGATCGCCAATACGACGAATAATTAATCTGAGCGTATCCCGATTTAGAGCATAACCCTGCTCTGTCTTGAATACATAGTCCTCGGGGTCCTTTCGCCCCCCGAGATAATCCAGTAGCGCAGAGCGAGTAGTCTCTGATAAGGGCACCAGACGGTCTTTAGAACCCTTTCCATGAATATAAACGCTGTTAGGCTTGATGTCTTTTATCTGGATTCCACACAGTTCCGAAGCTCTGATCCCGGTATCTAACAGCAACGAAATGATTGCTTTATCCCTCGTACCGCTCCTTAAGCGATTACGACATGTGCGTTTTCCTGGGCCGGAATATTCCTTAGAAACATATGTGGCCTCAAGCATTTTCAGAATTTGGTCACGAGTGAAGGGGAGAATCGGACGCTTTTCAGGTTTAGGAGGCTTGATCAGACGAACAACATGAGAGGTACAATACCCGACTTCAACCGCCCACGTCCAGAGAGAAGAAAGGACCGTGTGTATATTTCTAACCCTCTTTTTGGAGAAATCGAGCGATGCAAGGTAGTGTGTGATTGCTTTTCGATCAACTTCGCCTATATCAAGATCACCAATGTCCCGGACAAAACGTCTCAGGACGATTTCGTAATCCACCAGGGTCCAGCGACTTAGGCGTTGAGCCCTTTTGAACTCTAAAAATTCATCAATGCAATGAGACAGTGAAGGCATGGTTCCAACCTCCTAATTGTATGGTGTAATGTTTGTTATGTCGGGTCTAACTGAGGTTGGATTTTGCCACTTTTTCACCTTTCAAAACACACAGTTTTGCTATACTATATAAAGATATATAAAACGAATCCAGCCCCGCCGCGGGCATCGGCGAGGCTGGAGTGGCAACGCGGTGAGGGCGCGTAGCGGCGAAACTACCCTAGCAGATTTTGGCTGCCCGCGCAAGTGACCGCTAGCCGCGGGCGGAGTTTTTATGAAGGAGGTATTAACCTTGGCTAAGAAAAGTTCATCTCGAGAAGTCCATGTTGTTCATGATGGTGGTAAATGGAAGGTAAAGAAAACCGGTAATCAACGTCCCACATCTACACATAATAATAAGGACGAGGCTATAAAGAGCGGAAGACAAGAAGCGGAAAAGGAAGGGAGCGAGCTCGTTATTCACAAAAAAGATGGGACCATTCAGGATAAAGAAAGTCATGGACATGATCCTAACCCTCCCAAAGACAGAAAACCCTAGGTGATGTGAGAACTTCTCATATCAAATTTTAACTAAGCGGGCGGAGCGCTTATTTGAATTAGACCCCCAAATTCAATGGCCTTCGAATGTATGGATGGGGGTCAGCGTGGAAACTGCCGACTATACTTATCGAATTGATTTGCTGCGCCAAACTCATGCTGCGATCAAGTTTCTTTCTCTTGAGCCTCTTTTAGGTCGCTTACCAAGTCTGAATCTTGCAGATATTGATTGGGTCATTGTTGGTGGTGAGTCCGGACCAAAAGCGCGCCCAATCAATCCCGATTGGGTTAGAGAAATTCGGGATCAATGTATATATCAAGGGGTACCTTTCTTTTTCAAGCAGTGGGGAGGGACAAATAAGAAAAAATCTGGACGACTACTAGATGGGCAAACGTGGGATCAAATGCCCCAACCAGTATTTGCTGGATAAATTGCAAGATCAAATCGCAAAACCATCTCAGCCTTACAGTTCACAGGCATATTGAAAGAGAAGCCGGGGCTGGGTAAGCCCCGGCTTGTTCCCGCAGGGGGTGTGCTAGCCTGCATAAGCGGCGTTGGCCATCAGGAAGGCGCGTGCCCTGCGCTGGAGATGGACTTCCTCCGGCTTTCTCGCCTGGAAGCCCTTGCCATCGTTACTGGCTGCCCAGCGCACCCAGCTGCGCCCCTCTTCGCCGCTCTCCCAGACCTGAGCCAGGGTCCTGTCCTTGTTGCGCCCGAAGGGAATGAGGGTGGCCCCGGGGTCCGTCTCGCTCACCCTGACCTGCTCAGGTGAGAAGCCCAGCTCTTCGATCAGGTGCTCCACAGGCATCTCGGCTGCCACCCGCTGGCGGGCGGCTTCGCTGGCGGCCTGGCGGCGCTCGGAAGACGGCCTGGCCCAATCGGGCAGTTGGGGCGGGTTGAGGATGCGGCGCTTGTCGAGGTCGTAGTCGCACCAGGTAAGGGGCAGGAAATACAGGTAGCGCCCCAGGCCGAAGGCAGCGCAGGCGCGCTTGAAGGCCTGTGCCACCGCCGTAGTGACGGTGTTGGCCTCTGAAGCCTCCGCTTCACCCACGTCTTCGCGGGTGACGCCCTGGATGGTGAGGGCCACCTTGGCCACCTGACCATCGGCCAGGAGTTCGATGCGGGACGACCAGCCCGGGCAAACGCGGTCCAGGCGCTCCTGGTAGCGGCGGGCGTCCACATAGGTGGCGGCGATGGCGCGCTTGCCGTCCTTGCTCAGCGATTGGGGTTTCCACTCGATGTACTCAGACGGGAACGGCTCGGCCAGCGCTTCAAGGATTTGGGAAAACTCTTTCTCGGACATGGCATGATCCTCCTATTGTGCCCCCCTCCGCAGCGGGGGGCAAAGGGGTGTTTTGCCCTGCTGCGTCAGGGGAGGGCCGCACGGCCTCGCTCCACCCTGGAAACCTTCCAGAGCAGAGGGAGGCCGTGGGGCGGGAGGCTGCCATGGCCTTCTTGCCGCTGATGCGGTTGTTAACGTGCTGCCCCTGGCGGGACATCACCCCGCCGGACTTGCACCGGCCGCCCCCCTGCCCCCGCTAGCGGGGGTTGGGGGTGGGGTGGGACGTTCGGGATGGCAGGGGCGGGTAGCCCCTGCCGGGTGTTACTCGCTCGCCTGTCACCAAACCCCAGGCAATCGGGTCGGTTCGCGGTCAGCCATAATCCACCCTCGCCGGGTTTTTATGAACAGGGCGAAGTAGATTACTTGCCCTTTCGGTCGCCGAAGAAACACCATTGCAGTGTTCTCCTGCGATGGGTGGGGATCCGCTCTCACAATAACCCAATCCGCCCTGCGGGTAGTTACAACATCGCCAGGTTGGGGAAAGTCAGCCATCTCAGGCCTCCACCCGCTGCTGGTGATAGAGTTGGGTCACCAGGATGTGCTTGCAGGCCTGCCCCCGCTTCTGGAAGTCGGGGCAGGTGCAACGCCACTGGCCAGTGGCGGGCTTGTAGCCCACGTTATAGGTCTTGGGGCGCTGGCGGCTGCTCTGGGCTGACCAGACTTCCCAGATCAAGACCTGCTGGCCATCGGCGCCGAGGGCTGAGGTCTGGGATAGGATGCGGATCAGACCGCTGGCGATGCCCCTCAGCCCCCGGTCCAGACGCTGCAGAACGGCTTCTTGCAACATGGCATTCCTCCTTTCGGGTCGGCGCCGCACCGCCGACCCAAGAGTATGGATCGGCGGGCAGGTGCGGCTGCCCGAAAGGCTCAGCCGGGCAGGGCTGTGGATTTCAGTAAGGGCGTATGACCATACGCCCCTAATGCCCTGAGGCTTTTGCCGCAGTCCAGGCAATAGACCTCTTCGCGCAGGTCGTCCCAGACCTCACCGGCGGTGTAGTGATACCTGCCCAGAGTGGTGCGGATGGTGCGTTCGTGTGGGCAATGCTTTCGCCACTGGCGCAGGCAGGTCAGGACGGTGGTGCCCTGCAGGGTGCGCTTGAGGGCGCTGGCGCGGCGATGCCATTTCTGGCAGAGGTCGCAGTAGAACATGGTCAGTCTCCTTTTCCCGGCACGCCGTGCCGCACCGGGAGAGAATATTTCTCCCCGGCACGGCGGGGGTGGGAGCGAGCAGGGACGCCCCTACTCCTGATCCAGGTAAACATCCGCCAGGTAGCGGATCTCGGCGTGGACGTGCTGTCTGAGCGCCTCGGAGAGGTGTTCGGCAAGGAAGTCCAGGAAGTCTTGCCAATCCCTGGGGAGGTCTTGCTGGCGGCGATAAGCCAGCACCCGCTGCACGTCCTCGTCGGTTACGGTAAGGTTGGCAAGGATCATAGCATTCCTCCTTCCCCCGGCGCGTCCCGCACCGCGTCGGGGATGGATGTGATCCCCGTGCGGGCGGGTTTGGGAAAAGGCTCAGGCGAGCGATATAACCTTGTTAAGGTGCTAGAGGTCACCCCTGCGGGACTTGCACCCGCACCTGGCCCTGTGCGGGGTGGAAAAGGGAGATAGGCGGGTAGCCTATCTCGTGGGACTTAGCGCCTCTTGCCTGCCAGGGCACGCCCCAGTTAGGCCGCCAGCAGTTCCCGCGCCTGGCTCGCATCCCGGCTCAGTGCCAGGATCAGGAGCAGTCTGAGAGCGCTCAGGCACACAGCGGCAGCCAGGGGCGTCGCCCCGATGAGCACGGCGGCCAGCGCAAAGGCGAGGCTGGGCTTCATGGGGCACCTCCTTTCTCTGGGATCCCCGGCTACCCCCGAACCCCCGTTGACGGGGGCGGGAGCAGGCGGGGAGCCCAGAGGGGAGAGCTTGCCATGGTAACGTCCCACGTTTCTGCAGGGCTTGTGGCCACCGCAGGCAGTTGATCCGCCCGGACTTGCACCGAGTTTGGGCACTGTGCCGGATCGAAAACAAAAAAGCCAGAACCTGCTGCCCTTGGGGGCAAAGAGGCTCCGGCTTGTGGCCGTGGCAGGGCGGGGGCTTGTGGCCACCCTGAGGTTGTTCATCTGGATTGTATCATCAATCCTCCCAA
>JBBILY010000006.1:0-39984 GCA_037444705.1 Chloroflexota bacterium
GATAACGGGTGCGGATCGGGGTCAGTTCAGAGCCAGGCTCGTCAACTCCCAGGATGGCGGCGTTAATGCGTTCTTCCATGCTCTGGAGCACTTCGGTGTAATAACGGTGCATCCAGTGGTTCTTGTGAATCTCCGTAGCATAGAAGATATGTGAGATGATCATATCCCGCGGATCACGATAGACAAAGATGGTGGCGCGCCCGGGCTGGGTGAGGGTGGAGATAAAAGGCTCCCTGGCGCTGATATAGCCATAGCCAATATCGCCGGGGCGCATACGCAGCAGGTTCGCCAGCACAGCCTGATCGGAGAGTTTACGATTGGCTTCATCGCGGTTGACGGGGGGGAAGCCAGGATTGACAAACGCCCCCAGGCGGGTCAACCCCTGCAAGATTTGAATGATCAGGTGCGAACCTGATTTAGGCATGGCGTTGCCCAGGACGATGGGAGAGCGTTGCAGGGTTTGCGGCCCCCAGCGCAGGGCTACCATGGCTCGACGCCCCTGCCAGCGGGCGATTTTAAGGGAATGCTTGAGGGTGTAATATAGTTCCGTCATGCGCTTTGTGCCATAATGTCTTTGCGTAGGAGCAATGGCCTGAAAAAACTGTGATGCAAAAACCTCAACGCGGTGAGGTAGGTTGCGGTGTACGGCTGAAGGCAACCAACTCCTTCTGCGCCAGCAGGGAAACCACCTCCCACACCGCCTGAAAGGTTAGTCCTAACTCGGTAGCGATGTCAGCCACAGTGCGAGTGCCATCGCAGCGCTCCATGATCTCGAACAAGCGCCGATGCCCTTCAGGATTGACCCGATAATCCACCCAGATGCCATAGCCCGAACAGAAGATTTCGCCCTTGAAGCGATTGACCACATACTGGTTGCGTTCCCAGGCCCGGATCAATCCCAACACCACGTGCAGCGAGGCTTCCAACCGCTCTGGGGTGACGATGTCCGGGGTATCATGGCTAGAGTGATATTGGGGATAAGGTGGAAGCCCGCTGGCCTTGGGCGCCTGGACACGCGAGAGGGAGAGCATGGGCACGCGCACCCCGGGCGCGTTAAACTGGCGCTCATCATTATCAATGATGCCGCGGTAAGGCCCCAGATATCCTTGAGGGTCAAGGCCAGGCAGGGCTGTGCTCAGGCAGCGATCGGGCTGACTCTGGGGCTGGAAGGAGGCCTGAAGCGCATGAGGTGCCGCGTTTCCCAGCATCTCCAGGAAGAGGCCACCGACCATCTTGGGAATCAGGTCTTCATGATGGCTGAGATAAGCCACCGAACCAATGGTCTCGGGCACAATCAACAGGCGATAGGTGTAATAGAGTGGTGTCTCCAGGGCATGATTAAGCAAAGCCCGCGCCGTTTCTAACCCCACGACAACTCCGGTGAGATCGTCGTTGACCATGGCCGGGTGGCACAGATGGGCCACCAAGACGAAAGTCTCTTCGCTTTGACCCGGGATAAGCACCTCACCCACCTTAAGCGTGCTCGCCTCAAAAGAAGTGCGAATCACCACCCGGTAGGCGGGATCGTTCAGGCTATCGCGCAGGTGCTGGCTGGCGCATAAGCCCCAATCGCGCTCATAGTATTTGAAAACGAAAGGGATGGCATCTGGCAGGCGTGGGTGCACGTGCAGGTGGCGCAGCAATTCATCGTGGCTGACAACCCCTTCAAACGGCAGGGAATATGAGACCACATGCAGGGGGTGATCGGCGTAGTCCAACAACCGTTGCCCATCCAGCGTCTCCAGATAGGCTTCATGACAAGTCCATTTTTCGGGCACGCGCCAGGTCCAGCAGGCCTCACCGCTGGGATACTCGTGAATGATCATAGGCACTTCCTGCGCCAGCCGCCGCAAGGCACGATCATAGCCATCCGAGACAATGTCGCGGGGTAAAAACCATAATTCCTGGATTAAGTCCATCATGGAGGTCATAGGGTCTGATGAGGGCGGTTAACTATCAGCGACCAGGGGTCCTGCGCCAGAAATTCGTCCACTGCAGCCACAAAATCCGCCAGGCGACAGGAAGCCAGGTTGCCATAGTTAAGCCTCACCTGATGCCATTGACGGCGAGATCGCAACAAAGCCTGCACTGGATACAGTTCGATACGGGGGTCCAGGTCTAAATCTCGCACAAACATGCGGTAGGTACGTTTTTCCCAACCACGCGGGGTCTTCACCAGGCCGCTAAACTCCTTCCAATAGCGATAAGGTACCCGAGCGCGCTGTTCACAATAATGCAACATAGAAACCGCCTGGATATCGGCGCCAAGCAAGAGCAGTTTAAAATCCAGTTGCAACATGCGTTCGAAGGCTGAATCGGGGTCAAAGGCTGAGGGTGTATCGCGGCTGCTCAGGTCGTCAGCATAGCGGCCTATAACCGCTAGAGACTGCATGGGATGTGGCGTGCGGCGCGCTGTGGGGTGTTGGCGCACATATTCCGCGAAAGCCCCCATTCCCTGAGAGGGAGTGGTTTGGGGGTCATAGGGCTCTCCCCGCGCAAAGGCAAAGTTGAAAGTTGGCACGACAATGGTGCCCTTAGCCTGAGGGTTAGAGATCTCAACGGTTTCGCCACTCACCGTTTCCCAGAGCGCCTCCAGGTACATCCCCACCCCACCCTGAGGCCGCCCCAAAAACTGGATGGCAGAGTGCACCAGTAAGCCATCGCCCACCTTTATCCCAAGCGCCCTCAGGGCGGTTTTCACCTGATCTTTCGTCACCTCCAGCATGGTTAGGGGTAGGTTAACCTTTTTCGGCCGGCTCTTCGGGGATGTATTCATCCCATAAGAGTCGCCCTACGCGAAACTCGAGTTTAAACCCCATACGCTCATAGAGTTTCCAGGAGGCTTCGTTATCTTTGAGCACCTGAATCTCCACAGAGTGGGCTCCTTGCTGGCGTAGCCAGTCCAGGGCCAGGCGTGAAAGTTTATCGCCAATGCCCATGCGCCGCGCCTCGGCTTCGATCCACATATCGCTTAACTCACCCACCAGCACTCCACCCATATAAGCCGGCACGCGCTTGAGGCGACACAGCATAAAGCCCACCACTTTGCCGTCCATCTCGGCCACGAAGACATTGCTGAAGCGCCCCAAAGTGCGCCGAAAAGAGTTTAGCCAAATATCGCCCACTTGCTCTGGATGGGGTAAGCGATAGCCCACCTGGTAGAAAAAGGTGTTCAGTTTCTCATACATGGATTTCAAGACAGGAAAATCCCCCTCGTTTGCCAGGCGATAGGATACCTCGCTCATAGGTCACTCGCAAATTCCATCGGGTTAATCCCGAGATGATAGAGCCTGCCTGACTTCAGAGGGCCAGCGTTGGGGTTCAAAGCCGTATTGGGCCAAGAAGGCATAAGCCAGGCGCTCCAGTCCAAAAGCCACGCAGCCCGTGTGGGCGGGCGAGCCATCGGATAAGGTGATGTCCAAATGGCGCCCAAAGAAATCCTGATGGTAATTGTATGAACCCACTGCCAGGGTCGAGCCTTTGAAGGGCAGGCGGGCGCGAATCTCATACTTCAGTTGAAAGGCGCTTTGATAGGCGACCTGCTTGCGGAATTCACCGATGAAGAAGGGATCATTGGCGCTCTCCACGCGATAAGCCAGCCCCAATTGATCCAGGATGTGGCGCATACGTTGACGAGCCACTTCGCGGTTCTGTAACACAAAATCCTTGCTACCGACAAAGATCACCTCGCGCATGGTGAAGTTCCACAAGCGCTCCAGGGAGGTCAGGTTACTGGCTTCATGGCGAAAGCATTGCCCTACGGCAGTGGCGACTATTTGATCGCCGCGCAAGGGCCGATCCGCCAGAGCAAAATACAGGTGATAGCACACTGCTGGAGAGAGCAAGTTCTTAATCGGGGCAAAAGCGGCATCGGCGACGTTTAGCCTGCCATCTTCCTGGCAAGCCGCCTCCTGGGCAAAGTGGTCAATCACGTCCAAATCGGGGCGCAAGTGAGTAACAAAGGACAGCGAATGGGGAAAGGCGGAGAAGTAGTTCACACGCTCCAAATAGCGGGCTGGGATCAGGGTCGGGAAGCGATAAGGCACAGCGCCAAAGGAGTCCGCCAATTCCAGGAAGCGGCTCTCGAAATAGGCAATCAGGCGCGCCAGCAACGGCCCCAAGGTGAAAACTCCGACTGCCTCTTGGTGAAGTTCACCTCGCCGCACCAACTCTTCCTGGGGGTCTTCCTGGTAGGGCAGGGGGCGATCCAGATTATCCTCCAGGATTTGCACTTTGGGTTTAATCGCCCCTTTCACCATGCTCAACACCACACGCTGGACTTTTTCTTCCACCTGAGATCGCCGCGCCGGGGGAAGAGGCTGATTTAAGGTAAGGCTGATGCGCTCGCCGGAGGGGGCAATGTGGGCGCCCACAATGCACTCGTCCACATAAGCCAGTTTAGACTGCACTTCGCCCACTAAATAATCGGGGATGGTCAATGCCGGGGCAATTTCCAGGGTCTCAAGCATGCCCGTTCTCCTTCAGGTAGGCGCAAATAGTGGAGAGGCTGGTCAATTGGGCGATGGTCTCTGCGTTGATCTCAACCCCGAAGCGCTCCTCCAAGCGCAACATGACTTCCATGTGCCCCATTGAATCCCATTGGGGCAAGTCGCCGAAACTCAAATCGGGGGGAATCGCCTCTTGAGGCACTTGTAGTGCCTCTGCCAGCAAGGCTTGCACTTGTTCCACGAGGATATTCTCACGCTCTGCGTTCATACATTTTTATCCTTAATCTTGCATACACCTACAGGTTGGTATTGAGGATCCCATTTTCCCCATGGCATGCCGTTATCACCCGAACGGAAATAAAATGACGCCAGGTTATGGCGCAATTCGGCGCAGTTCACCAGAGCAGCAAAGAGTTCATCGTAACGGTGATAATTGGATGGCACCTGTGGGTTGAGGTGGAAAAGGCGGCGCAGACTGGCTTCGGTGTAGCACCAGCCGCGTGAGGGTTGATGAAACCAATCCTGCTCTTTGGCAGCCCCCAGAGTTGCTAGCAATATGCCTCCGGGCTTAAGCACGCGCATCAGTTCAGCCACCACAGCCTCTAAATCTTCAGGCGCATTGTGCTCCAAAGCCGAAACTGCCACCACTGCGTCTATAGAATCAGCCTCCAAATCGGGCATGTGCCTCAGATCCTGGTTGTATAGCACAACCTCTTCAGGGGAGGGGCGGGAGAAAGCCGAGGAGATCAGGAGGCGAGGCAGGGAGAGCAACTTCTTCCTGAGGTTCTTGATCTTGGAAAGATGGCTGCCCAGTGCCTGGCGGGGCGATCTCAGATCATGCGGGCGCAGACCGCGCAGGCGAAAGCGGCGGCGAAACTGCAAGGGCAGGTCAGCCCGGTCAAGGCGATCTACGCTGATCACTTGTGCTCCCTGTTCAGCCAGGTACCACTGCATCACCCCTATGCCAGCCCCAGCATCTAAGATGCGTTTGCCCTTAACCGAGCCTAGATGGGCGATAATCCAGGTCAAATCTAACAGATAATGCCAGCCGAACTCCAACCCCAGCGAAGCGGCCAGCCTTTTCAAGGCGTTAACCGTGGGACGATGCTCATCTATCAGGCTCGTGGAGAGGATCTCGATCTTTTCGTGGATTTGGGTCATGAGTTCAAGCCTCGGGCATTAGGAAAGGTTGTCTATACAAGATGCCATCCAGGAGCACCTTAATCGTGGGCGAATTCTCGGGCAGCAATCTATCCAGGGTGAAATGGCGCAAACGCACGAAACCAGGGCGAGAGGCGGGTTGCAGGTACTCATCCATGGGCAACGAGGCGCGATAAAGTTGGTAATACAGGAAGCGGCGGGCGTTACGCTGAAACTCGGGGGGGACATCAATAGCGGCGGCCTCCAAAAACTCCTCTGCCTGGCGGCGGAACTCATGCGGACTTTGGGGGAAGAAGACCATTGGATATTGCGTATAACGCGCTTTGCCAGCGCACAAGACGGGGCGTCCAATGAGACTCGCCTCCAGGCCAATGGACGAGTTATAGACCATGACAAACTTAGAGCGTTGAATCAATTCATAGGAACTCACATACTGTTGTGAATCGATGAAAACCACGTTAGGCCAGCGGTGAATACCCCGTACCAGCACCCAATCGTGGACGCTCTCGTTGCTTTGCTTGGCTGTGCCTGGGCGCATTTCATCCGGATGGGCACGGATGACAAACAGCGTCTCTGGGTGAGCCTGGATGATCTGGCTCACCACCTCTAGCCAGGCGAACATGTGGGGAAAAATCACATTGGCGTGTACCTGGCTAGTATCGTACACCACATTGGTGAAGATTGGCACCACCTGGCGGTGCTGGGCTATCTTTTCCAGCAAGGCATCATCCAGGCCACGCATTTCAGGCCAGAAGCGGATCCCAGCCATAGTGAACTTGCCCTGAAAACGTTGCTCCAGGTAGGCATCCAGGCGGGCGTTTTGCTCAGCGTTTAACTCAAAGTGGGGAGGAATCTCAATGGGATAAGCAGTGGGCTCCCCTTCGGTGAAAAAAGTTGAGAAGGCCTGAAAGCCCACCTCATGTGCCACCGTGCGTACCCCCATCTGACGTGCCACCCAGCGCGCCGTGGCTTCCGGGTACATAATCCCGTTGAAAATAACCACCGTCTGAGGCCTCACTTCCTCCAGCAAGGCTGCAAAGGCATTCGCCAGGCCATAAGCCGAGAGGATGTATTGGCGGAAGAGATAGCGTGTGCTCTCATCATCCGCCAGGGTATGGCGGCGCAGCGCCCAACGCAGGGAAGGCAGCACCAGACGACCCAGGGGGATCGGCGCGAGGTTGGCAAAAGCCGAACCGCGCAGAGGGTGCTCCAAATGGCTCAGTTGTTCCACATTCAATTTGAGCATAGCCACAGCCAGCAAGGGGTCTGGGTCATAACGCCAGCTGCGGCTCTCGGCTCCTGCGTAGAGGCGCTGGGATTGGCTCAGGCACTCCGCACAAGGCGGCGGGGCGCTGTAATCCTGGCGATTGGTGCCTAAGACGCATGGCCTCAGCCCCTCCTGACAGACAAAATGGATCACCCGCACCCCGGCCAAACGCAGCGCCCAAGCAGTGAGCAATTGGAAAGCCGCGTTCAGACTCAGGCCAGTGAGACGCGTCGAGGCGTTGAACAGGACCACCGCCTGGGCGGTTGAGCCTTTTACCTGGCGCTGGAGCGCGTACGACTTCACCTGCTGCGCCAGACGCGCCAAAAGACGCTGATCTTGCCAGGCAAGATACCGTGAACGCAAGCGTGAACTCAAGTGCTTCGGGTTCAGCAATTTTCGCTCTCTCAACTGCCCGTGATTAGCCCTGCGCTCCCTTGGCCTTAAAATAGGCCTCGGACAGGCGCTGAATGGCGATCAGAAAGCCTTCCCCCCGGCGTTGATGGCCACGCCAGATTTCGGGGATCATCGTGCCATGATATTCACCGATAACCCTGAAGAAATGCACCCAGTTTATCGTCCCCTCTCCGATTTGCAATCCTTCGCCATCCAGGCCGGCGCCATCGGAGAGGTGCAAGTGCCGAATGTAAGGCAACAATATTTGCACCTGTTCATAGAAATCTTTATGGGCCCAATTGCAATACAGTTTGGCGTGGGAGGTGTCAAAACAGATATTCAAGCCCAGGGGGAGGATAAAATCGCGGATCTCTTGCGCATCCATAAAGGCGTTCGTCAGCCACTGCCCGCCAAAATACCAGGGATGCGGAGGTAAATTCTCCAGCAACAGTTCCACACCCTCATCATCCAGTTCGCTCAACGAGCGGCGCAGGTTTTCGTATAATCCCCCCGTATCTTTAATGGGATGATCCAGGCTCATTGCCCCTGGGTGAACGACCACCTTGGGTGTTCCCATAAAATGGGGCGCCATTTCCCGCGTCAAAGCGATGGTTTTCTGGACGAGTTTAACCGAGTCGCAACGCTGGCGTTCGTCGAACGAACACAGGTCAACCAGGGTGCGATCCCAAAACTCCGGGGCATGGACTACCAGTTTTAAATCGTAATCGCCACCGCTATAGTGCTCATCCAGGTCTTGATCGGTGAAGTGAAATTCCAGCATGCGCGGCTTGTAGACCAACAATTCGTCAACATCACGAAAGCGCACGGTGAAGCCATATTCCATGGGAAGGGTATGATCTACATCCAGGGTGATCTTGTGCCCCAAATCGCTCTCCTGGAAGGGCTCGTCCTCTTCGATGACGCGTTCGGCTGTCCGTCCAATCAGTTCCGTGTAGCGTTGTGGAGAGATGCCCAAGGCCGGCCCTTTAACAGCCACCATATCGGGTGTGATGGTTTCACCTGGCTGAATGCGCCGCGCCGCGACCAGGCTCTTTCCCAACACCTCGCGGTTGAGAATTTCGCCGCGGGAAAAGAATTTTTCCTCGCCAGTGCCCAATGCCATAGCCACCTGGCGAATGTCACGCACCATTTTCTTGAACCCTTGAGGCTCCAGGCTGGCGGCGTGGTCGGGGCCATCCATCGTACGGTCAAGGGTCAGATGGCGCTCGATGATACTGGCCCCCAATGCCGAAGCCACCGTGGAGACCGCAATGCCGCGCTCGTGCCCGGAATAGCCCACCGGCACGCCAAAACGGCGCAATTGCTCCATGAAGCGCAGGTTAATATCCTCGAAAGCCGCCGGATAGGTGCTATTACAGTGTAGTAAAGCAAACTCAGCCCCGCGCTCATTAAGGAAATTGACGGTTATTTCCACCTCCTCGAGGCGCGACATACCGGTGGAGAGGATCAGGGGTTTGCCTTTCTTCACCAGATGATCAAGCAGCGGCAGGTTGGTCAGATCGGCAGAAGCCACCTTGAAAGCCGGCACCCCCAAACTATCAATGAAGTCGGCGCTCTCCGCATCAAAGGCTGAGCAGAGAAAGGTGATCTCCCTCTCTCGACAGTGTTCTACAATCTTATAGAAGGCTTCATCAGGCAACTCCACCTGTTGCAGGATGGGCAGGAGATAGCGCAGGGTCTTCTCGCCTGCATTAGCGTTCTCCAGGTATTTCTTGGAGTAGAGTTTATCCAGCCTGCGCTTCTGGAACTTGACGGCATCGGCGCCGGCGTCTTTAGCGATATCAATCAATTTCAGAGCCAAATCGAGCAGGCCATTGTGGTTGACGCCAATCTCGGCAATGATATAAGTGGGCTGTCCATCGCCGACCAGGCGGTCGCCGATTTTAATCACGGGCATGGAGAACCTCCGCTTTGAGTGAAAGAAATGGTCTACATCGCGATTTAATCATCGTTTTTTGATATAAAACCCTAAATCATCAAAAGTAATTTCGCCGTTTTCCAGCAACTGCTCGGCGCGGCGCCAGTCATCCGCGGTGTCAATATCAATCCATTCGCTGGGGTCAATGATTAGTGGCAGGATAAAGTCTCCAGTCATCGAGTTTTTTACCATTATGGTATCGCTCCAGGCTGCATCCACATAGCCGGTCTGCCAGTACACCTCAGGCAGAGCCTGGCGGGGCATGTTATAGGCTTCGGGAAATTCCCCTTCAATCAAGGGACGCATAAAACCGTCCGCGCCGATCTTCCACATCTTATAAGGATTCTGGAAAGGCACACACACCGTGCGCACCGCGTCAGCCTGCGGGCGTTCGATCAGACGGCGTACAGCAGCATCAATGTGGTGCACTCGGCGCAGGGGCGAAGTGGGGCGCAACTGCACCACGATCTCAGGGCGATAGCCCTCATTCTCCTCCAGCCAGCGCAGGGCGTGCTGGAATACCGGCAGATCTGGAGTGTCATCGCGGGCCAGTTCTGGCGGGCGCAGAAAAGGCGTTTCCGCCCCATATTCGCGGGCAATAGCGGCGATCTCCTCATCATCGGTTGACACTATCACCCGCGTGACCGTCTCCGCTGCCAGGCCGGCGGCGATGCTGTAAGCAATAAGCGGAAAGCCAAACAACGGGCGAATATTCTTGCGCGGAATGCTCTTGGAACCACCACGCGCCGGGATCAGAGCCAAAACCTGGGTGTTCACCATGTCGTCCAGCCCCCATCCACTACCAGATTAGCGCCGGTCATGTACTTGGAAGCATCGGAAACCAGAAACAGCAGAGCGCCGTTCATCTCATCCTTTTGTGCCATGCGCCCCAGAATGGCGCGGGCTGAATAAGCCTGCACAAAGGCATCATCATGACCATCATAGACGCCGCCGGGCGAGAGGGCATTGACGCGGATGTTTTTACCGGCGTAGTAAGCCGCCAGGTATTTCGTCAGCCCTAATACGCCGGCCTTGGTCACGCTGTAATAAACCGGTTTATATTGTGGGGGTTGGCCCGGGCGCTGGTATATGCGTTGATCTGGGGCAGCCAGCCCATAAATCGAGGCTAAATTGACGATCACCCCACCCCCCTGGGCTAACATGGGCTTTACCGCGGCCTGACAACACAGAAATACCCCGGTCAGATTCACCGCCAGCGCCTGATTCCACAGGTCCAGGGGATAATTTTCGAAGGAGGATGGCGGCAGGGAAGCCGATAAGGCCGCCTCGCTCCCCGCGCTTTGGAGGTGCTGCGGGTCGAATTTGGGGTCTAAGGCGGCGCTATTGACCAGGATATCCAGCCGGCCAAAGGTCTCCAGCGAAACCTCAACCATGCGCTGTACAGATGAAGGGTTAGTCACGTCGGTGGGAAGGGGCAGGGCGCGCCACCCGCTGTCCTGCAAGGTTTTAGCCAGCGCAGTGGCAGCCGCAGCGTTGAGGTCGGCGATAACCACCGCCGCTCCGGCCTCTGCCAGGGTGCGGCAAAACTCAGCCCCCAGCAGACCTGCCCCTCCCGTGACAAGGGCCACACGGCCGCTCAAATCAAATAACTGGGATAAAGCACACATAACAGGCTTTCTTCTCCCGCGGCTTGTGTGCCTGCGAAAGGGTAAAATCAGGTTGTTTTTTCCGCCACGCCAAGGGGTTGCTCCTTATCCTGAGACGAGTTGGGTGAGGCCCCATCCGGCAGAAGGAAGCCGCGTTCCTCCAGGTAAGCGATGATCTTGCGGGCGTTCTCCTCCGGCGTGGTGTCCACGGTATATAGGGTAATTTCTTTTTTGACTGGCGGCTCGTAGGGGTCATCTACACCGGTGAAGCCACTGATCTGACCACGGCGGGCGCGCGCATACAAGCCTTTGATGTCCCGCTGCTCGCAAACCTCAATCGGGGTGTCCACAAAGACCTCAATGAAGCGCTCTTCGCCGACCATCTTGCGCGCCTCGTTGCGTGTGGCACGGTAAGGGCTGATGGCGGCGCAGATGGCAATGCCACCATGGCGGGCAATCTCACCGGCGACGAAACCAATGCGCAGGATATTGGTATCGCGATCCTCGCGCGAGAAGCCCAAGCCCTTGGAGAGGTGCGTGCGCACCACATCGCCGTCTAGCAGGGTCACCTGACGACCACGCTCCAGCAGCAAGGCAGTGAGCACCTCGGCTGTGGTGGATTTGCCCGCCCCGCTCAAGCCCGTAAACCAAACGCAAAAGCCCTGCTTGTGGCGCGGCGGATACATTTGCTGCAAGATCTCGGCGGTCTCTTTACGCGTAAACCATTCGGGTAACGCCTTGCCTTTGGCTAAATATTCCTCGCGCACCTGTGTGCCCGATATATTGAAAATACGGGCGCCTTCAGGGATTTTATCTTGCTCCTCGTAACGACCTTCATCGGCGAGATAGACCAGTTCTTTGAATTCAATAGGCTTAACGCCGATCTCATCGGCATATTGGGCCACCATCATCTGGGCCTCGTAAGGTCCATAGAAAGGTCGACCATGGCTGTCGTTGCCTGGGCCGGCGTGGTCGCGGCCAATGATGAAGTAATTAGCGCCAAAATTGCGGCGGATGATGGCGTGCCACAGGGCCTCTTTGGGGCCAGCCATGCGCATGGCCAGAGGCAGCAGGCTGAGCAGCGTGCGGCTCTTGTCGTAGTAGTTCTCCACCAGGGCACGATAGACGCGCACGCGAGTGTAGTGATCCACATCGCCGGGTTTGGTCATGCCTACCACCGGGTGAATCAGCAAACTACCGTCAACCTCCTCGGCGGCGCGCTTGGTCAACTCCTCGTGGATGCGGTGCATAGGATTGCGAGTTTGAAAAGCCACCACGTTGGCACGGCCCATTTCTTCCAGCAGGGCGCGTACCTGGGCGGGGGTGCGGCGCAGGTCTACAAAGTCGTAATATTTGGGCAAGTCAAGCACCTTGAGTTCACCCGATACATAGACCTTGCCCCATTGCACCATTTCTGAGACCAGAGGATGGCGCGGATCCGTGGTACCCAACACCAGGCGAGCCTCGCGCTGCGCGTCCCAGTGATACACTTCTTCAATTTGCATGATAGCCAGAGGATTGTTGCGCGCATCGCATAAGGTGATTTGCTCGCCCCAACTAGGCAGAGCTTTTTCATCCACCGGCAGAGTGACCGGGATAGGGAAGAGGGTGCCATTTTTCAGGCGCATTTCGGTCAAGACGCGCTCGTAGTCGGCCTTGCCCATGAAGCGCTCCAGAGGCGAGTACGCCCCAGTCGCCAGCAGTTCCAGATCACACAATGAACGCGCTGAGATTTGCACCGAGGGCAGGCGCCGTGATTTTGCCAGCAACTCCTGGCATTCGTCGTTGGATACCAGCAAATTGACAAGTTTTCCCCCATAGGGGCTGATCAAAATACTGTTGCGTTGGGTCATACTGATCGTTCTCCTAATCAATGGATTATGTTCATCGCTTCCAGAGGGCAAAAATAAGTTTTCACTCCGATAATGTTCGCAGACACTCTAGTAGCACAGGATTTATCCTGAGGCTACCCATGGGCTCCGGAAGCGGATTACGTTCTGCGTAGTTTTTGGCGCGCTTTGAGTTCACTGGGGTAGACACGTTTTTGGCCATCCCCCAGGGCTCTTTCGATGACGCGAATATCGCGCACCAGGCGGATCACCCCTCCGGGTTCCACCGAGGCTGCCTGATCGCTGCCCCACATCGCCCGATCCAGGGTAATGTGGCGTTCGACAAAAGTCGCGCCCAGGGTGACTGCGGCGTAAGTAGTTTGCAGGCCAACCTCATGACCGGAATAGCCGATAGGACAGTCAAACTTGCGTTGCAGGGTTTGGATCATGCGCAGATTGAGTTCTTCTGGCGGGCAGGGGTAGGTGCTGGTGCTGTGGGCAATGAGCAGGTTTTCCGTGCCGAGGAAGTTGACCGCGTCTTCGATCTCTTCCAGGGTAGACATGCCCGTGGAGAGGATGATGGGCCGCCCGGTGGACTTGACTTTTTGCAGCAAGGCGCGATCCGTCAAAGAGGCGGAGGCTATCTTATAGCAGGGCGGCGAAAATTGCTCAATGAAATCCACTGACTCTTCATCCCAGCATGAAGCAAACCAGGGAATACCCTTATCCTTGCAATAGCGGTCAATTTCAGCATATTCGTCATAGCCAAATTCGACCATGCGGCGGTATTCCAGATAAGTGATCAACCCCCAGGGCGTCTCGCGCATGACATTTTGATAGCCAGGGGGCACGGCTTTCTCCGGGGTGCGCTTCTGGAATTTGACCGCATCGCATCCTGCCATAAAGGCTACGTCAATCAGGCGTTTAGCGATATTTAAATCCCCATTATGGTTGATGCCAATTTCGGCGATAATGAAAACGGGATAGCCCTCGCCAACCCAACGTTCTCCGATCTTAATGGCTTTTGGCATATTTATCTCCGTAGTGGATTTCTCAGGGATCAGGCATACCCTTAGAAGCCATGTCCCAGGCGTTCCAGGATCAGATCGCACACCTCACGGATGGCGCCCTCGCCCCCCTTGTGCTCGAGGATCAAGTGCGCCTGTTGGAGCACACGCGGGTGCGCATTAGCCACGGCCACGGCACAGCCCACCTGAGTCATACAGGGCAGGTCATTTAAATCGTTGCCAACATAGATCACCTGCTCAGGGTCATATCCCTGTTCCTCCAACAGCCTGCGCAAGGCCTGGCCTTTGTCCCTGGCGCCCTGGATATAGGGCAAACCCAGTTTTTCGGCACGTGCCTGCACGACAGGGTTGACTTCACTGGATAAAATCCAAACAGGCAAACCCGCCTTTTTCAGCAGGGCCAGACCCAGGCCATCCCCGCGATCACAACGCACCGCCTCGCGCCCATCCTGGAAGACGTACACCTTGTCATCGGTGAAGACGCCATCGAAGTCCAACACCAGGGCAGCGATGACCTGAGGCAAGCGCTGAAGCCGCTCTTGAGCCATTTGCTGGCGTAGCAGCACCTCGGCGATCTGGAAATCCACCGGGTCGTCAATTTCCAAACGGCGCTCAGCGGGCATGACGTATAAGGCGGTCTTACCAAAGAAGCGATGGCGCGCCTGTAAAAAACCCGGGACGCGCATCACATAGACCGCGCCGCTTTCCAGATATTGGGGCTGGCGTTCCTGGCGCAGGGGGCGGTGATGTTTATCGTGATTGATACCAACTGCCTCTTCCCCATCTAATTTCCACAGAAAATAGTGAAAGGGGATGACCGCCAGGGCGCTATCTGCTCCCTGATCCATCAGGGCTTGGATCGTGCCGTCTATATCTTCAGCCAGGGTCAATGGAGAGGTGCACTGTAAAAAGACCAGCAGGTCTGGCTGATACCCCTCGGTTTTTTGCAGGTGCTCCAGGACATGGAGCAAAGCCGACTCTGATGAGGCAGTATCGCCGCTGATCTCTGCCGGGCGCCAGACCACCTCAGCCCCAAAGCGCTGCGCTACAGCCGCGATCTCAGCATCGTCGGTAGAGACCACCAGGCGGCTGATATAGCGGCTGCGGCGCGCTTGTTCGATGTTGTAGGCAATCAGAGGTTTCCCAGCCAGCGGGCGGATATTCTTACGTGGGATGCCTTTTGAACCCCCGCGGGCAGGGATGATGGCTAGTACTTCCATAGGAATCCGCTTATTGCAAGGGTATCAAACGCTCTTCTCTGGCCGATTGATGAGCCGCTAACGCCAGGCGTAGAGCCTGGATGCCATCCTCCAGGGTACAGGCAGGCCGGGTCTCCCGCCGCGCCACCGCCAAAAAATGGCGCATTTCCGCCAGGAACAGGTCATTACGTTCGAAGGCAGGCGGAGCAGGAAAAGTGAGGTGCTGAGCCGGGGTATAAACCTGCACAGCGCCATCAGAGTTGTCCCAGCGAATGGTCCCCAGGGTGCCCACGATCTCTAAATAATGAGCAGAGGGCCGCTGATTATAATCCAGGTGAACGCTGGCGATAACCCCACTCGCGAAGCGCAAGCCAATCTCTGCCGTGTCTTCTACTTCGATCTCTAAATCTCCCAAACGGCCGGCAAAAGCCCAAACGGCTTCCACCTCGCCAAATAACCAGCGCAAATAATCCAGCGGATGGCACAGGGTCAAGATGACCCCGCCTCCCAGGTCAGCGCGGGCGCTGTAAGCCTGGCGATAATCTTCCCAGGGGTGCCAACCTGGCAGGTATTCCCCCCAATGAGCGCGCGCAGAGAGTGGGCGACCAATGATCGAGGCTGAGGCGCTGAGAAGTTCTTTAATTTTTTGCAATCCAGGGTGAAAACGAAACTGAAACCCCACCAGCACCTCCCCTCCGCCTTGTGTCACTGCTTTCTGTAACTCATCCGCTCCTTCCAGAGAATGGGAAATGGGCTTTTCCAAAAGCAGGTGACACCCCAGGCGCGCCGCCGCAATGGCTACCTCCAGGTGCAAGGAGGTGGGGTTGGCTACAATCACCGCATCCGGGCGATGAGCCAGAGCAGCGGCAAGTTCTCTCTCCACCACGAAGCCAGCCAGTTCATCCTCAGGCAGGGTGCTGTGATGGGTGCGATAGAGCAAAATATCGTCCTCCCCCAAAGCCAGCAAGTTTCTCAGGTGACGGCGGCCAATGGAACCCAGGCCCGCGATCAGTATACGCATATTTTCACCAGTTCAGGTCTTGCTCATATTTCCAGGCGATCAGGGTGTGGCCAGCCACGGCTTTGAAAATCTGGCGGTCGCTGGGGGTGAACAGTTCGCGCCAGGTGCCGCGCTGGCCCTTGGTCAGCACACGCGCAATGTCTGAGGCTTTTTCCTGCTGCCAATCAGTGTCGGGGTTTTGCTTTAATTCGCTCTGCAGGGCCTCTTCCAGGCCCGGCACAGAAACCTCTACCCCTAAGAAAGCCCACAGACGGCACATCTCTCGCCAGGGGTCTGCCAGGAGGTCTTCATAACGCAGGGGGTAATAGCGCTCGCCCAGCATTTGGCGGGCAGTCTGGTCGGTTTCGACCACGTTGCGCACCCAACCCTCAGCCGCCTGACGCAATCCCTTAGCGCTGAAGAGCGAGCGTTGGCCGGACAGGTACGGCTGCGGGTCACGGATAAAATCCTGGCGGATGCGCGCCTCTTCTGGGGTAAGGTGTTGGGGGCGATCAATGAAAGCCTGAAAGCGGTGAGAGACAACCGCATCACGCCCATCGCGCACGATGAAAATCAACCTGGCATCGGGATAAACCTTGGTCAACAGGCGCACCGCCTCGCCATTTAACAGGCTATTGGGGCTTTTATCGCCCACCACGCAGCCCGCAGCACCCTTACCCGCCAGGCGGGCATCCCGTTCCAGGATGAAATCGCTCACCGCCCGCAACACCAGAGGTGACAAATCGCGCCCCCGATTCCAGCGGTTGCTGCGGCGCGAGAGCCACTGACCTACTTCCTCATCAGCCACCAGCGCCTCGAGCAAAGGGGCACGGGTGAAAAAGTGTGCTTGGTAGTTACAGTGCACTTGCGGGTGCACTCGCACCAGGCGCGTGAGCAGGGTGGTGCCGGAACGGGCGTGACCAAAAATGAAGAATTTTTCCAGAGGGAAAAAGGCTCGCGCCTGAGCCACTTCATCGGCGCTGATTGGTGGCACTTCTCTCCGATTGGGAGATGAAATTTGTCCTTTGAGCAGCACTCGTGCGGCAAGTTTGAGGCGTCGAACCAGGGAGTCAGCCATGAGTTGTTCCAATCAGTCAGCGTTCTAGAAGAGAAAGGAAGAATGCAGCTGTGCGCTTGCTGGCACTGCCGTCAACGTAAGTACATTCCTGCACCAGAAATCGTTGTTGCGCCTCCAGATGGGCCTGAGGATTCTGTAAAAAGAAATTGATTGCCTGGCGCAGTTCGTCCTCATTCAAGGCTACGCGCCCCGCGCCAGAGGTGCGGAAACGGGAATGGGTTGGCCATACCCCGATCCGTGACATGGGCACCCAATACTTGCCAGGATATCCCTGGGTGGAATCAATGCACACGCTGACTATCGGGCGCTGATAAAAAGAGGCTTCCACACACATGGTGGAATAAACGGTAAGGAACACATCCGAATGGGCCATCATGGAGGTCTTCTCGGTCATGTCTTCGCCGGAATAGTGGCCTAAGGCCCCCAACGGCAGCGGTTCCACCACATGGACGTGAGGGTTTTCCCTGGCCAACTGGCGAATGCGCTCTGCCTCAGCCACATAGTGCCCACCCATGTGAATAGGGTGCAGGCGTATCAGCAACTGCGCCGGCTCAACCAGTTGATCAGTGGCCACCAGGCGCACCAGAGCCTCCACATTTTGAATGTTGGGCGACCAGGAGACAAAACTGCTGGCATAAGAGAGCAATTTGCGCTGGGGATCCAGCCCATGCAAGCGGAAGTATGCCTCGCGTGGCATCAGCCATTGCTGGCGCACATAGCCGTCGTAGGGCGGCATACCACCGACGTGGACGCGCTCCGCCGGCCAATCGGCGCCTCCCATCAGTTCCTGTTTCTGGATCTCGGACCAACAGGTGGTCCAGTCCACCTTGGCGCCAGGCAGGCCATAACTGCTGGAACTATCCCAACTGATGATAGCTGCAGCGGTGGGAATCCCATAAGCAGCAGCCTCACGCAGCAAGTAGCGATCCAGGCGAAAGCCCGGAGAGGCGGCGATCACCAGCGCGGGCTGATATTGCTTGAAAAGGTCAGCATAGATGTGAGGGGTGAAGCGGCTTTGCAGGCGCATCAGGGCGCGTCGCGCCGGGCGTGAACGGCGCATGAAATAAGCCAGGCTCTCCATCACAGGGAAAAATTGCCGCCTGCGCCCACGGGCTTCATGCTTGACCTGTTGGATATAACTATCCACCACGGCCAGGTTGGTGCCACCGGCAGCCCCAGCCCGGCGGAGAAAGTCCAGCCACCACTGCACTGTAGGCGCCACGCTGCGTTGATAACGCTGCACCCTGTCCAGGCGCAAGCCCTCGACCTTCAAGCCAGGGCGGCCAAAGCGGTTAGCAATCTGCTCCGTGGTGGTGTCTTCGGTCAGGACAACCACTTCCACCCCGCCCTCTAACAGCGTGGAAACCACCTCGCTTTGCAAGAAGTAAAAAACGGCTAATCCATGATCAGCACTGATCAATACAGTCTTTGGTTTCATTGTGGGGTTGAGGTTCTCTCACAAAATTGGTTTTGTGCCGCAGTGGCACCGGGTCAATCCTGGGCTATTGTGACTTGCGATAAACCACGTGGTAACCCGTAGGAGCCAAGCTGCGCATCGCTTCGGGTGGACGGATTTGCCCTACCCCTATAACCCATCTCAGGACGCGAGCGTGGGCGCGCAACCCAAGGGTGATAACGCGCCCCAAATAGTGGCGCGCCCCGCGCAAAGTCGGTAACACAGACCACCTCAGATTGCCAATCCCTTCGCCCAAAAAAGAGATCGGGTCATAAAAACCTTCCAGGTGCTCTACCACCAGGTCGTGTTCCTCCCCCAAACGCCTCAAGGCAAAATGGGTATAGCGCACATAGTCTATCGGCACCTGATGCATTTTGACCATAAACGGAATGGCGACGATCAGCACACCGCCAGGTTTGAGCATCTGTACCAGCGAGGCAAACAAGGCGTGCGTATGATAGATATGCTCAACCACATTCATCAGCAAGATGACGTCAAAACTGGCTGGGCGAAAGGGGTTGATACGGGTCAGATCACAGACCAAATCCACTTCTGGATAAGGGTACACATCCAAAGCCAGATAGTTTTTGGAGCGAAAGAGATCGGCGAAGTCGCCGCGCCCGGCGCCCACATCCAGGACAATGGCTTCGTCTTTCAAGGCCGCCACCTGTTGCTCCAGGAAGCGCCAGTTGGCCTGACGCCAGGGTGTGCCCATCTGTGGGCCACGCAGTATTTTTTCGGAGGGTTGCAGGTCAGCAGGAGGGGCGGTAAAGAGCGGCTTCCCCTGCACAAGCGGGATAGTGTGTCGGCACTGCACACAAGCGAGACTCTGATTCTCTTGAACGAATCCATCGCCACAACGCTCGCATTGAAGGGATTGCAATAGCAGAGGCTTCATTTACTCAAAAATCCAAAAAAGAAAGGATCACCACCCCAGCCTGTAGCCTGTGGCACTATCAGTTCAGTCTTCCTTTCCTGGCTTCTCGGCATATAACACCTGAAAAAGCAGGTGGTAAAGGCGCACCATCCCCCGTTTCAGGCGAGGGGTTCGCGCCAGGGCAACCAAAAGGCGTAGCCACTTGCTCCCTTGCAGGGGGGCTTTCTTCGGCGGCGTCGCTCGGCTTTGGCCAAGAGAGGTGATCTGCTGTACTTCGTTCAACACACGCGGGTTGAGATTGTTACCCATGTGAAACACATAGGGCCTTAGGGTAGACAGGTGGAGATAGCCCAATTGGTCAATCTTAAAGTCCAGAGCCTTGGTTTCAGCGTGCAACAAGCCCCTGGTGGCGGGCAAAGGCACCACCAGACGAGCAACCGCTCTGGGGATGATAAACTGCATGTGAGAAGCACCGATCACGGCTCGCACCCCTTGCCTTTTGTGATGCACCACGGGCAAGGCATTCTGATGGAAAGTGGCAGCCAGTTCCTGTGAAGCGCCAATACCCAGGCAATATTCATCCACCACCTCTTTTGGTGGCCAATATTGCTCGAAATGATAAGCCTCGTCCCCTTGAAGCGCCAGATGAGCTTTCCCTTCGCCCTTCATGACATCATAAAAATTGGGTTGGGCCGAGACCATCCCTGCCTGGGGAAAAGCCCCCAGGATCTCGAGCGAAGCCTCCAGCCAGCCTGGGCGGAAGAGCACATCCGAGTCGGTATAACCCAGGATTTCATTAGGCATGGCCGAGAAAATCCAGTTCCAGGCGCCGGCCTTGCCCACATTGTGGCGCGAGAGGATCAGCCACTCAATCCAGCCGCGCTTGTGGAGGGCGTGCAATTCGTCCACCACTTGAGCGCAACTGCCATTATCGAAAACCAGCAGATCGAAGGGTTGGGTGGTGGTAGCGCGCAGGCTGGCGAGAGTGTACTTGAGGATTTCGAGAGAATGCTCGAAATAGCCATCCAGGGAGGGTATATAAACGATCGTGGCAATGCCCAACTTTTGGGACTGATAAGCAGGAAGGCCTGCCTTGGCAGGATTGGTGCCGGTTCTCATGCTTTCACCCAGGAGCGAGGTCTACTGGTAATACAATCTAAAGATCTTGTCGTAGAGCATTAGCAAGGTTTTTTTTATCAGCGGCAAGTCAAACAAGCGATCCGGCTTGCGTCTGGATGCAGGCTCAACAAGGCTGACTTCACCTTCCAGGCGGTTGCCCACGTGTTTTACCAGAGGTTCGCAGGTGCACAAGCGCAGGTAACCCGCCTGGTTCATCTGCTCATCCAGAGAGCGCACCTGTCCCATGGGGCGCTCCATATCGAAGGGGATGAACTGTGCCAAAACCGCCTTGGGAGCGGTGAACTGAAAATGAGCCGCGCTGACATGGGCACAAACGCCATTACGCATGAGACGAATGTCTTGGCGCGAGGCATACCACTGGCGGGCCTGCTCATCAGAGGTGCCCAGGCTGAGCACATGCTCGCGATACACCTCCCAGGGCAAGAATTGTCCCTCTTCAATGAGTACATCCGCCTGTTGACGCGCCCATTCCAGGGTGCGGGTATAGAATTCCTGTGGCGTCCGTAATGGGCGCGCTGTGACCATGCCGGCGCGGGGGAAAGCCGCCAGAATCTCAAGCGAGCGTTCCAGCCATCCCTGGCGAAAATAGATATCACTGTCAGCATAGGCAATAAACTCCCCCGGCGCGGCCTGGAAGATGAAATTCCATGCCCCCCCTTTACCTACGTTCTTGTCGGATAGCACCAGGTATTGAATGCGCCCTTGCTCCTGGGCTTGGGTGAGATAAGCACGCACCTCGGCGCAACTGGCATTATCGAAGACGAGCAAATCATAGGGCGGTGGCGTGTTTTCCCACAAACTCCCCAGACAAACCTTGAGCACCTCCAGGCTTTGGGCATAATAGCCTCTCAGAAAAGGGATGTAGGTTACCACAGCCACGGTAACCCTGGCTGGCTGGGGGACATGCTCGATAGATTTTGCCGGATTTTGGCCAATGCGCATATAAAATACCCTAAAGAGAGCCGGTCAGCCTGCGCCGCAGGCGGCGCAAGCGTCTTGCCAGCCACCACCGCGCCCCTTGCCGCTCACCTGTGGCCGGGGTCAACCACACCTCCGCCCGGCGCAGGAGGCGCAAGAAAGTAAATCGTGGGGGGCGGATCCGTCCACGAATAAGTTGTTTGTCGCTATCCAACACTATATACAAATTGGCTGAGCCGCCGGCCAGGTCCTGGTTATAGTGCGATTCAGGCAGTTCATAATGAGGCTTCCCGCCGGGCAAGTGGCTATAGTCGTGCGCCTGGTGAATAACCATCACGGAGGGAGTGGCGTCAATCACCAGCCAGCCCTGTTGGCGCGCATGATAGATCATCCAGTTGTCCCATCCGGCGCGGCCGATGGCAAAGTCGGGAATATGGCTGAAGAGCAGCCGTGGAAAGAGGAAGAAGTCGCTGCCCGCAGGCAAATGCAAACGTCCGCGGCTTTTGACCTCCGCCTTGAGGCGCGCCTCCCAACCTGGGGTAAACTCCAATAAAGCGTGCACCTCCAGATCCCAGCGTTGACCAATCATCAGGAAATTGTGCGCTTGCTGCCAAACCTGGCGCGCCGCCTGCAAAAAATCGGGCAACAACAGGATGTCAGCGTTGACGTAAGCCAGGAGAGGTGCTTGGCTGGCGGCGCGCGCCAGTTCAAAGATGGAACTCACCAGCGGGGTGCCTGAGGCGTTGCGTCTGACCTGGGTTAACTGGCGCAAGCCCAATTCCTGGGCCAGCGATGCCAGACCTGGCTCTTCGCCCACCAGCAACACCTCCACCACATCTCCCAAATGTTGCCAGGAGCGAATGGCATTGAGCTGAATGGTAGCTATATGCGGGTCAATAAAAGGCTTCGGGGCAGTAAAGATGGTGATAAAGGGTGTGGTCAAGGTCATCGAAGGCTGAAGTTATACCTCAATTTCGGCTTGAGGCAACCAGGCCATGCGTGGCAACAGGCGCTCCAGCACCTTGCGCCACAGCATGCCCCCATGCCGTTTGAGACGCACCGCCCGCTCTGGGCGAACCCGATTTGAGGCCCCATTCGGTAGAGGGCGAGCCAGCAAAGTCAGATAGAGGGGTAAAAGTCTGGAGCGCGGCAGACCGTGGGCTCTGAAAGTCACGACCTGGTAGCCCGCTTTGGACAATGTTTGCCTCAGGGTATGAGGGCTAAATGAGACCAAATGAGCCACCTCGAAACAGTGATGTGCGTACAAATTAGGCACTTCGATCAACACATAGCCCTGGGGGGCAAGCCAGCCTTGGCGCAGTTCGACCAGGGTCGCCAGCGGATCGGGCAAATGTTCCAGGACGTGCACCAGGCTAATCAAATCAAAGCGCTGTTCGCCCTGGGCCTTCAACTCTTCCAGGGATGCATATACCTTAAGCCCGCGCTGTTGAGCATAAAGGCGATAGGCCACGCCTGGTTCTATTCCCAGCGCCTGGCAGCCATATTCCTGCGCAAAGCGTTCTAATAGCGCCCCTGCCGAACAGCCCACGTCCAAATGGCGCGAGATGCTCCCTACAACATTGCGAATAAACGCCAACAACATCTCCGCCCGCAAGCGCTGGATAGCCAAATCCTTCACCCCTGGCCCCTCCTGACCTTGATACAAACGACGGTATTCCTCCTGGTAGAAAGCCTCCAGTTCATCAGACGACATGCGCGGCGACTGATAAACCAGGCCACAATTTTGACACAGGCGGTTAACCACTGGCTGACCGCAAAACAGGCGGTGGTCAAAAAGGCGGCTTTGCTCACATCCGCACAAGGGGCAACGTTCTACCAGGGCGCTCATGGGCTGAGAATCTCATAGAGGGTGTACTGCTCGCTGTGGAAAATCTCTCGGGTAAAAGCACAAGGCAGATGAATCTCTTTGCTCTTGATCACCACATGCGTAATGGGATAATCACGGATCAGCCCTTGCAGCAGGTCACATTTTTGGGCCAGGTTGGCAGCATCATAAAAGGCATCGGCGCGCTCCACGCGGTTGTACCATTCCAGCACTTCGCTATCCTTGTAAGGATGCGATTTCCAGTTGATGAAGATAGGAGCACCCGTATACAGGCGAAAGTCATCGAAAAGAGGTTCTTTTGGTGGCACCAGATAGACCTGACCAGGGGCTTTTGTTTCTTTGACGAAATCCATCAACTTTTCCAGCCTTTGCACGCGAAAACTACGGTTGTTCATCTCCTGGATTTTGAGGCCGTTGCGCACCGCGACGAAAGACACCCACAGGGTCAATGGGATCACCACCCAGGCATAGGGCAGGCGACCGAGGCCCAGCCTATCTATCCCCAGGTTGACCAGGGAAGCCAAAATCAGGGTGACCGAAAGCGGCACCAGTAAGACCGAAACGCGCCAGGGAGCGAGCATCGCCAGGCTGTTGCTGGCGGTGATGACTTGCACCAGGGTAAAAATGGCGCCCCCCACAAATAGCGTTGCCATGATCGGGAACAGGCGGCTCTTACGCGCCAACACCAGCCCAATCAGCATCAGGCCAATCTGGATATAGGCATAAGAGTTCATCCACACTTTTGGCAGAGCATGGTGTGGGATGCGTTCATTGACCAGGATGGAAAGCGCCCTTTCCGAGATCTCAGGTGAGGTGGGGCTGAGATAAACCTGGTTATACCATAGCACTGGCAGAACCAAGATGAAGGTCAGCAGGCCTAACCAGAAGGGCTGGCGGGCAGCTTGCAGCAGAGGCGCTAACGAGCGCCGTTCACCCTGTCCAAGTTGGGAGAGATTCTCCTGGAAAATGAGGCCCAGATAGGCTAAGGTGATCAATGCCCCACTGAACAGGTAAGCCGAGTGCAGAATACAGGCTACCCCCAGCCAGATCACCGCCCACAGATAGCGCCGCTTGAGAAATTGATAGATTGATAGCAAGAGAAGTACGCCAAAGACACTGTTCTGGAACTCTTCACCCAGCAAGTATTGCTGTGCCAGGCCATATTGCAAAAATTCCAGGCTAATGCCAAAACGGCGCTGCACCAGGTTGATGATCCACTTGGCGTGGATTAAGAGCAAAGCTGTGAAGACCAAAAGCGTTTTGGAACTGTTCCAGGTGCGCAGATGCAATTGCGAAACGATCCCCAATAGGCTATAGACATATAACCCAAAGAGCACGAGGTAATATACGTAGAACAAATTCTCATTAACCCGCGCGGTTAGATACACCAGGAAGGAGAACGCTGGCAAGGGATCAATCGTATTCGCCAGCCAGTCCTCTCGCAGCAGACCCAAGCCGGCGCGCGCTAATCCGTGCAGGAATTTGGTGTTTTGATTGCCCTCATAAAGCACAGACTGGGTATAGGAAAGGGCAAAGATTACTGCTGCAGCGAGGAAGGCGCCCAAGGAGATCAAAGATTGCCTGATCCGCCGTGGATGCAACCAGCCTGTGGTAGCAGAGACGGGTCGAGAAATAGCCTCAGGAACAGAGGGTGAATTCATTTTGACTCGCTTTTGTTAAAACGTTCGTCTACCGCCTGATAATGTTTGTGCGCCACCTGAGCGTTAATCTGGCGCAGTTCAGGCTGGCGTTCAAATAAGTCCAGCACCTCCAGCCAGGAGAAGTCATCTCGTCCCCCGAAATGGGCGTAGATACGGCGCAACAGGTCAAGATCCTTAGCGGTGTCCACGGTCCAACGTAGAGCGCCGTAATCCACATCATGGTTAACCAGCAGCAGGCGGAAGCGCTGGGGGTTCTCGTAGAAGAAAGGCATCACATGTTCGCGCTGATGGGGAAGCGAAGCTTCGTGCCAGGCCAGTTCGAGGGCAGCGAAGGTACACACTTCTACATCCAGGCCGATGGGATATGTGCGCCCCCAGGGAGGCGGCAGGCGGTTGGCGGCAAAATCATAGGGCAGGGCGGCGGGAGATAAATCCACTGAATCCAGAGAAGGCCCACCCCCCATCTCCAACCCCAGGAAGGCATATACGGTGCGGTCAACCACCGCTGCGTCCATCAGCGGACAATCGGCGGTAATGCGCACAACAACTTCAGCGCCATAAAGACGGGCTGCCTGATAATAGCGGTCGAGCACATCGTGGACACTGCCGCGGTAACAAGGGTAACCACGCTCCTGGCACAGGCTTTCGATAGCGTCGTCTATGACTTCATGGGTGGTGGCAACAACTACCTGATGCAGGCTGTGGGCGCGCCGGGTGCGTTCCACCACGCGCACCAGCATGGGCTGCCCACCAATATCCAGGAGCACCTTGCCTGGCAGGCGCGAGGAAGCCATACGGGCTTGAATGATACCAACAGTATAGGGTAGTCTCATAGAAGGCAATTCATCACTCCCAGGGTCGTCTAAGCGAGAGTTCAAGGCGTGGCCCGCCAGAGGTCACGGCTGGATTTGCGCCCGCCCTCTATTTCCAGCGCCCGCTCATAAGCCCTGAGCAAGCCGGGGAAGTTTTTATGCCAGTCAGCGCGTTGTTCCACCAGGGCGCGCCCCGCTTGCCCCATCTCACCCAGGTGTTGGCGCATTTCCACCGCGTGGAGGATCGCCTGAGCCAGCGCCTGAGCATCCCCATCAGGGAAGAGCCAGCCTTGCACCCCAGGTTGTACCCACTCGCGGTTGCCGGGGATGTCGGAGACCAGCACTGGCACACCACAAGCCATAGCCTCCAGCAGAGAGATGGAACTGCCATCACTGTGGGAGGCACTGAGGTATAAATCGGCACTCTGATAATAACGTGGCAGGTCTTTGTACGAAATTTGTCCAGGGAAAAACACGCGTTCCTCGACCCCGGCTTGGGTGAAAATCTGGCGCAACTGGGCTGCCAGGGAGCCATGGCTGAGCATTATCAGGCGCAGGGTGGGCTGCTCTCGGGCGACGATGGCAAAGGCGCGGGCGATAATCTCCACGCCATAAATGGGCTCCCAGGCGCGCGTGGAGAGCAGGGTAAACGTGTCTTGGGCAGGGGTAGCGGCGGAGGTGAGACGCGGGCTGAAATGTCCCAGGTCAACGCCCCAGGGGAAAGTGATGATGCGCTCGTCGGGCATGCCGAATGAGATGGCAATCTGACGGATGGTGTCACAGTCACCGAGCATCAGGGTGCTACGCTTCAGGGTGAAGCGCGTCATCCAGCGCCAAAAGGTGTTGCGCTGCGCTTCGTAGAGCAGGTCATAGCCCCAGGACACGCTCACCAGGGGGCGGAAACCGCTCAGGGCGACTAGAAAGGCAACGCGCTGGATTGGCCCTGCCTGAATCAAGTCGGGCTGGACCTGGCGCAGAACACGTCTTAAATCCGCAAGCAAAAAGGGCAGGTGGCGCCAACGCATGGGGCGTTGTCCCCCAACCCAGTGAATTTGCTCCACCTCTGGCGGTAAGGGACGGTCTTCCAACGCACGGGGGCCTCGCTCCAGTTGCAGATAATATACCTGCACCCCGCTTTGAACCAGGGCGCTCAAGAAGCGGTGGTCATGGGGTGTGTAATCGCGAGTGAAGTAAAGCAGGCGCATGCTAACCGGCACAGGCGTCACTCACTGCCCCAGATCCACCCACCTTAACTCCTTGCCCTGGGGGATGTCGTGCAGGGCACGGGTGCCGATAACTGCAGAGATGTAAGGCGGCAAAATGGCTCCGGGCGTAGCCGGGCGCAAGACGTCAATCATCTCACGCGTGATCACCTCCCCAGCGCGTATATCGCGGGCGGCGCGCAGGCAGCGGCGTTGGACGATCACCGTCTCGCGCTCGTTTTCGGCGACGAACTTATCCGCGCTCCCTAGAGCGCGTTCCAATTCACGCGTGCGCGCTACCATCTCCGCCCACGTCTCGGGGTTCATGGCGAATTTGTGGTCCGGGCCAATGCGGTTATTGTCATCGGTGAAATGCTTTTCTATGACTCGCGCCCCCAGAGCCACCGCTCCTAACACCGTGGCATGGCCATGGGTGTGATCCGAAAGCCCCAAGATTACCTCGGGAAACATGGTGGCGTACGTTTTCAAAACATTCAGGTGAATGTGATCAAAGTTTTCGGGGCTGGCGGTGTAGTTGGTGTTGCATTGCATCAGCACCAATTGTGGGTTGACTGCCAGAATAGTGTGCACAGCGCGTTGCACTTCTCCAATGGTCGAAGCGCCAGTGGCCAATATGACAGGCTTGCCCTTACGGGCCATACGTTCCAGCGCCTCCAACCAGTCTATCTCCCCCGAGCCAATCTTGTAAGCCGGAACATAGGGGTCCAGCATGTCAATGGCGTCGAAGTCGTACGGCGAGGAGAAATAATCAATGCCCACCTTGTCGCATTCTTCTTTGAGGATAGGAGTCCATTCGAAGGGGATGGAGGCGTCTTGATAGACCTCAAAGACCGATTTCTTCCAACTCGCCTGATGCGAAAGTTGCCCTCCCAGGGCTCTAAAACCGTAATCTGAGACAATTTTGGGAGCGCGAAAGTTCTGAAACTTGGCAGCGTCTGCGCCGGCCTCTTTGGCCAGGCGAATGAGCAGTTTGGCTCGCTCCAGGTCACCATCGTGGTTGGCGGCTATATCGGCAATAAAATAAGTGGGATATTTTTCACCGATCAGGCGATTTCCAATCTTGATCTCCATAATGACCTCCAATCGGATTTTTATTGCGCAGTACAGGATTAATCCTGCGTTACGCCTGCATCGCCCTGAGACTTTGGGGATACCCTTGCAGGTAGAGTTGATAAAAACGCTCTATACCCGAAGACCAATCGGGTAAGACCTCTCCCAGGGCGGCGGCCAGTTTATCGCTGCGCAGGCGAAGGTTAGGCGAGCGCGCCGCTATCAACCCAGCCTGCGCGACCGAAACCGGCTTGATCAGGCGTTCATTCAAGCCAAAGCGCCGCGCCAGGGCTACACCAAATTCGTATTTGCTGGT
The DNA here is from genome assembly GCA_037444705.1 of Chloroflexota bacterium. Lineage (GTDB taxonomy): Bacteria > Chloroflexota > Anaerolineae > Anaerolineales > UBA4823 > DATCYX01. The sequence goes on from JBBILY010000006.1 coordinate 28,249, forward strand.
GCATTGCGGGCTGACCACATGATACAGGCCAGTTAGGCCCCTCGCTAACATTCTCAGGAGGATCAAAGCCAGGTCGTTAGCCAGCAACGGGCAAAAATAGACATCGGTAAAGCCCATCACCTCTTTGCCAGCGCTCAGGTTGTTGAAGAAGAACTCCGCCAGGCTGCGCTGACCGCTCAGACTCCAACCGAAGAGGTTGACGCGGGCCACGATGGCTTCAGGGTTGGCTTGCAACACCGCCTGCTCACCTTCCCACTTGGTGCGGGCATAGACACTGCGCGGATTGACAGGGTCTTCTTCGCGGTAATCTCCGCGTAGCCCATCGAAGACGGCATCGGTGGAAATGTGCACCAGGCGCGCTCCGCCCCTGGCGACATGCGAAGCCAGTTGGGCAGGTAGTTCGCTATTCAGTTTTCGCGCCTGGGCCGGGGCAGCCTCACAGGCGTCCAGGTTTGCCAACGCCGCGCAGTGGATCACCCAATCGGGCTGGGTCTGCTCTAGCAGGCGTTCCATTGCGCCTGGACTGAGCAAGTCACATTGAATGACGGTGAAGCGATCTGTTTTTAGAAGGTGCTCTTTAACCGTGCCAAAAACGACGTGGTTCCCTCCAGCCTCCGTCGTTGCGCTCAGAGCCAGGTTCAGGCCGAGCAGGCCGCTGACTCCAGTGATTAGGATGCGCATCTCTTATACTACTTTGTTCTTTTGTCTTTCCTCCGCCTCAAACTGGGCGATTATCTGCCGAATCTGGTCAATGCTGAGCCAATCCGGGTTGGTATTGCTGGCATAACGGAAGCCCTCCGGCAAAGGGCGACCAACTTTTTGCCACTCATGCCCAAACCACAATTCGATAGCCGGTTGGATGACAAACATATCCTCTAACTCCACGGCTGAGCGCGCTTCGTCTTCATGGATCAGCACTTCGTGCAGTTTTTCACCCGGACGGATGCCGATCACCTCTACCTCAGCCTCAGGGGCGATGGCTTTGGCCAGGTCGAGGATGCTCATGCTGGGGATTTTCGGTACGAAAACCTCGCCGCCATGCATTTGTTCGATGCAGCGAATGACGAAGCGCACGCCTTGCTCCAGGGTGAGCCAGAAACGCGTCATGCGGGCGTCGGTGATGGTCAACGTGCCGTTCTGGCGCTGTTGCAGGAAAACCGGGATGACGCTGCCGCGACTGCCCACGACATTTCCATAGCGCACACAACTAAAACGCGTGGCTGTGCCGGCGGCGTAAGCATTGCTCTGGATGAACAGTTTTTCAGCCGCCAGTTTGGTGGTGCCATACAAATTGACCGGATTCACCGCCTTATCGGTGCTGAGAGCCATCACCTTTTTTACGCCACTATCCAGGGCGGCCTCAATCACGTTACTGCTACCCAGGATGTTGGTCTTAATGGCTTCCATTGGATTATACTCGCAAGCCGGCACCTGTTTAAGTGCCGCAGCGTGCACCACAATATCCACTCCGTGCATGGCGCGACGTAACCTCTCCACATCGCGCACATCGCCGATGAAATAGCGCAGGCTGGGGTGGTCGAAACCGCCCATGCGCATCTCATATTGTTTGAGTTCATCGCGACTGAAGATGATCAATTTAGCAGGATGGTACTCGCGCAACATGATCTCGACGAATTTCCTGCCAAAGGAGCCCGTGCCCCCGGTGACCAAAACCACTTTGTCGTTCCAATCCATTTTAGATGTCTCCATAAGCCTTTAGCCGGGCTGATCTTTGCGAATGACGATCAGCGGATATTGTCCGTTCTCCCCAAACCAGTGGGGGAAGCGCTCCTCCAACCAGTAGATCAGGCGCAACCATAAACGCCCCGCCAGCCAGGGATGGATCAACGTCCTCAGAAAACGCACACTCAGGCTGCGCCACACCCAAATTTCCACTTTCATCCACGCCCCGACCTCGCTTTTGAGCCATTGGGCATCATGGCGGGCGGTAAAAGTGCCTTTGGGAGTCGAGGTTGGCGCGGTTGGGCTGGGGGGTACTGCCTGCGTCTGGTCATCCTCCCCCCCAAAGACACGAGCGGCGATAGCCCGCAGCCGTTGGCTCAGGTTCATAAAGGGCTGAAACCAACGCATCAGGCGGCTGCCTGGCCAGCCGTTGACCACCACAGCCGTGCTCCCCGCCATCAGCACCCGATATAGTTCGCGGTATGCCTGCAAATGTTCAGCCTCAGGTAGGTGATGGATGGTATGAAGCGAGACCACGGCCTCGAAGGCTGCGGATTTAAAGGGCAGGTTGGCGATGTCCGCCACGACATAGAGGCCATGTTCACCAACGCGCTTACGCGCCTCCTGCAGGGCGGTGAACGAAATATCGGCACAGACGCGATACTGATAGCCCTTTGAGTATTCCAGATACTGCGGATACTGAATTGGCCCTGAGCCAGCATCCAGGAAGAAACGCCCCTGGGGTTTGAGGTGGCGCAACAGGCGCAGGTGGCAGCGGTGAATGTACTGACGCGAAACCGGGCGCAGGTCTTCGTAGCGGGCATTCTGATACAAGCCCTGGCTAACTTCCTGCCAGCCAATCTGATCATAAAACTGGCGTACCTGCTGTTTAACATCCATCTGAGAGGTTGATTCGGTCATAGGCATCAGTTGGCTACCTGGCAACTTCAAGCCAATTCACGGGTTCTGCGGTCAAATAGCGGAAGGTATCGCCAAACAGGTCCTGCCCCTCCTGGGAAAGCACGCGCTGCAGCGGCCAGGCTTCCAATTCATCCCAAAAGTGCAACAAATGCCAGGGAAATGGGCGCGGATACTCAAAGAAAAAGCGATAAGCATAATTCCATGCCAGAGCCACCTGCGTCTCAGATAAGGCATAAGCGGCGACATCCTGCAGGCCTTGATCCAGCATCTCAAAATAGGCCTCCCAGGATAAGGGATCCAGGGTGAAACCCTTGCCGCGGTAATGGGTCTGCCCAGCAACGATAACAGGCACGCCGCTCATAGCCATCTCCAACCCCACCGTAGTGGTGTAGACCAGCCCCAGGTCCGCGATCTCAATCAAGTCGTAGGTATTCAGAGGGGCATCAGCCGCCACCAGGTGGATATGCGGCGGGAGGGGTTGCCCTCCCAGAGCCTGAAGCACCACCTGAGCTACCGAAGGGCCGCGTGTGTAACGCTCGCCGGGGTGGACGCGCACGATCAGGTGCACATCGGGGCGACGGGCAAAGTAAGCCACCGTGCGTTGGAGCCACTCGCTCATATTGCGGCTGAAGACTTGGCGGCCCAAGGTCAGGCTATCTCCAATCACATTGGCCGCCAAGAGCACAATGGGGCGGGAATCTAACCCCAGGGCCTGGCGAGTGCGTACGCCACCCTGGCTGGGGATACCCTGCCAGCGGCGCGAGAAATTTTGCCACAAATCTGCCTGCTGGCGGGCAGAGAAAAGGGCTTTCACCTGGCTCCACTGTTCCTCACTCAAGGGAACCTCTTTCCGTGCCTGCCATAGGGTATCAGTCTCCTGACGCATCACCTCAGCATTTTGCGCCAGCCAGATGCGCTGACGCTGTTCGCCAAACTCATAGGTGACGACAGGAATGCTGAGGGCACGAGCCACCTGATATACAGCGCCCATCTCCAGGATGCTGCCATTGGGGGTAAGCACAACCTCAGGGCGATAAGCACTTAGCCACGCCAGGGCAGCCGCCGCGGCCTGCAGATTGCGCGCCAGGCGCAGACGATACAGATCGCTTTCTTCATCTACATCCTCAATCTGTAAAGTGTATTGCACATCGCGTACAGAAACCGCCTCAAGTGCCTCCATCAGGGATGCAGGTAAGGGCGCCGGTTTTACCTCCAGCCATGAGACGGCCTGGATATATGGCCTGGCTTTTTCTAAGATACTACGGGCATAGGCATTTTGGCGGCGCAAATCGAAGCGATTGAGGGGTTTGTGCCAGTTGGCGTAGGGCAGGTATGCCAGGCTCACGGCGTGACCTAACCCCGCCAGCGCCATGCCGAGTAAGGTGGCGTGCTCGATCCAATAGCGCAGGGTAGCGAAGATGAGCACCTTCTTGCCCTTCGGAACGTGTTTCAAAGAAGCCTCGACCGCAGCTCGCCATTCGGGCAGGCGTTGTTCTGTGCGGCGCAGAGAGAAACTGCGGCTCAACGGCCTGCCATTCTGGCGCACTTGCCAGTAGAGTTCCGCAGTCAGGGGCAATTCCCCTAAGAGGCGCTTGAGGCTGGGTTTAAGTTTCATCATCTCAGGCCTCATCAACGCTCCACGCCAAGCGTGGGCGCAACAATCCCAGGCGCGGTTCCAACCACTGCGTGCCTGGCGCACCTGAGGCGTCCACGTTGAACGCCAGGGCTTGCTCATCCTGAAAATAGCGCCGAACGCGGAAGACGCTGGCATTCACGCCCAAGACGTAGCGCCCCTCGTTGAGCAAGTCAGCGGGAATCTGACAGCGGCTGAGGTAATGCCCTGGCGGGCGCACAGCCAGGTGTTCATAGCGCCTGGCGTCGTCCGTATCAAATGAAGTGAAGATCAACTCCCCCTGGCTGCTCATCAGATAAAGGCCAACCCGCAACCCAGGGATGGGGGCATCCAGGGCATATTCAATCTCTACAGTCACGGGTTCGGTCGAACGCACGGTATCCACAATTTGCCCTTGAGGATTACGCACGCGCAAGGCAATCGGGCGGAAGGGAGCTGAATCTGACGGAATTTCGTCGGGCTGCCAATAATGCTCACCGCTTTGGGCAAAGCCCGAGGTCAGGTAAAAATCCACCGCCTGAGGGGTGGGGGCGCGCAACACCAGTTTACCCTTCTCTAACACGATCGTCTCTTTGGTGAGGCGCAAAATGGCTGACATATTGTGGCTAACAAAAAGCACCGTGCGCCCTTCGCTAGCCACATCGCTCATCTTTCCCAGGCATTTGCGCTGAAACTCGGCGTCGCCCACCGCCAAAACCTCATCTACCACCAGGATTTCCGGCTCCATGTGGGCTGCCACGGCAAAAGCCAGACGCAGATACATCCCGCTCGAGTAACGCTTGACAGGGGTGTCTATAAACTTCTCGATGCCGGCAAATTCAACAATTTCATCGAATTTGCGCTCTATCTCGGCGCGTTTCATGCCCAGGATGGCTCCATTTAAAGCGATGTTTTCGCGCCCGGTCAGTTCCGGGTGAAAACCGGTGCCCACTTCCAGCAAAGAGCCCACCCGACCACGAATTTCAGCGTACCCCTCGCTGGGTTCGGTCACGCGTGAAAGGATTTTGAGCAGCGTGCTCTTTCCCGCACCATTGCGCCCAATGACCCCCAACACCTCACCCTTACGCACCTCGAAGGAGACATCTTTCAAGGCCCAGATGGTCTCGTTGGCGGTGGTGGTACCTCCGCGCAGCATGCGTACAGGCCGTTGGACGGCGCTCACCAGGGTATCGCGCAAGGTGCGATAGCGCTCCAATTGTGCGCCGATTTTATATTGCTTTCCCAGGTTTTCTACTCGGATGGCAAGGTCACTCATAAGCCCAAGGTGTTAAGGATTTAGACCATATCGGCGAAAGTGCGTTCCATGCGGCGGAAGTAATACATCCCGCTGACCAATAGCAGGAGGGTGATGCCGGCTGAAACCCATATCATCGGGCCGTAGGTGGTGGGGATACCCAGTAAAGCCCAGCGAAAGCCCTCCACCACGCCCACCATGGGGTTCAGGGCATATAATAGCCGCCACTGGGGAGGCACAACCCTGGTCGAGTACGCCACAGGCGTGATCATCACCCACAATTGGGTCAGGAAGGGCAAAATGTAATTCACGTCGCGATAGAGCACATTCAAAGCCGACAGCCACAAGCCAAAACCCAACGCCGTCCCCAAAGCCAGCAACAGGAACAAAGGCAAAGTCCATACTGCCGAGGTCGGGGCATAGCCATAATAAAGCATCATGGCAATCAGAATGCCAAATTGGATCAGGAAATCTACCACACCTCCCAAAACGGATGCGAGGGGAATGATCAGCCGCGGGAAATAAACCTTGGTGATCATGTTGCGGTTAGAGAGCAGCGAGCGGCCGGCATCCGAAAGGGCTTTGGCAAACAAACCCCAAGGCAGCAGGGCAGTGAAGGTGAAGATTGGGCGAGGCACGTCATCGGTGGGCAATCTGGCAAAATTGCCAAAAATGATCCCTAACACGATCATATTGATCAGCGGCTGTAGAATTGCCCAGCCCGCGCCCAAGACGGTTTGCTTATAGCGCACCTTGATATCGCGCCAGGTCAGAAAATAGATCAATTCTCGATAACGCCATAAATCCCGCAGGTTCAATGCCACCCAGCCGCGGGAGGGGCGCAGAACAATCACCTCTTCGGTTTTCGGGGTTAACGCACTCTGAGCCATAATCCTATCAGGCGATAACGCTTAGCCTGAGACCTCCTGCAGCCGCTGTTGGCGATACCATTCGATGGTGCGACGCAGGCCTTCTTCGAATGGCATTTGGGCACGAAAACCAAAATATTTTTCGGCGCGGCTGATATCAAGAGCGCGCCGCGGTTGCCCGTTTGGCTTGCTGGTATCCCAGACAAAATCGCCTAGATAGCCCGTGAGGCGCGCGATCATGTGCGCCAGGTCTTTGATGCTGATTTCCATACCCGACCCCAGGTTAACCGGCTCGGCGCCATCATAACGTTCCGTCGCCAGCAGGATACCCTCAGCACAGTCTTCCACGTAGAGGAACTCGCGCGTGGGCGAGCCATCGCCCCATAATACCACCTGCCTATCGCCTCTTTCTTGAGCCTCGATAAATTTACGAATCATGGCAGGAATGACATGAGAAGTATGCAGGTCGAAGTTGTCGCGCGGACCATACAGATTGACCGGCAACAGGTAAATGGCATTAAAGCCGTATTGTTGGCGATACGCCTGAGCCTGCACCAGCAACATCTTTTTCGCCAGACCATATGGGGCATTGGTCTCCTCTGGATAGCCATCCCACAAATTTTCCTCGCGGAAGGGCAATGGGGTAAATTTGGGATAAGCACATATGGTACCGATAGCGACAAACTTGTTCACCCCGCGCCGCCAAGCTTCATGCATCAACTGCACACCCATGATTAGATTTACATAGAAGAAGTCCGCCGGGCGAGCGCGATTGGCACCGATACCCCCGGCCAGAGCGGCCAGGTGAATTACCACGGTCTCCGCAGCAGAGGCCAAGCGCGACGGGCCAAGCCAGGCATCGTCATACATGCGCTGGATAGCGTGGATATCGGTCAGATCATACTGCTGCGAACGGGGGACAAAAATCTCGGCTGCGCCTCGTTGGCGTAGTTTCTCCACCACAAACGAGCCTAAGAAACCCGCGCCGCCGGTGACGATGACGCGTTTATTTTGCCAGTAAGTTGAAGTTTGAGGCTGAGTCATAGGTCTCTCTATTGAACGATAAATTGAGCATTTCGATAACGCGGATGGTGCGGCTCCTGAATCAACCCTGTGCGCAGGGCGTGTAACACCTCGCGCACGCCATCCTCTAGGGTAAATTGGGCACGAAAGCCCAATTCTCGACGGATCTTTTCATATGAAACAGTAATATCGCGCATATCGCCACCAAAGGTCATGTCTTTATATTGCACCACCGTCTCAGGCAGGCGCTTCAAGATGAGGGCGACGAGCTGGTCTTTGGTTACATTTCCCTCTTCGCTGCCCAGATTATATACCTGGCCGCTAATTTTAGCCTGCGGCGATTCCAACCCCAACAATAGGCCTCGTACTGCATCTTGGACATGGATGAAAGAGCGTGAATAGCCGCGCTGATAGATCAACAACTGGCGTTTGGTGTAAGCCTCTAAGACAAACTGGTTGAGAATGACATCGAAGCGAGTACGGGGCGAGATGCCATAGACAGTAGCCAGACGGAAAATCAGCGCTGCACAGGAACTACTCGCCTGGCCCAGCAAGTAACGTTCGGAGGCGATTTTAGTCTCGGCGTACAACGATTGAGGCGTCAGCGGGGAGTCTTCGGTCACCGCTTTGCCATCGGGTGAGAGGCCATAGTTGCTATAGGTAGAAGCATAGATAAAACGCTCCACTCCCAATTCGGTCGCCTGGTCATAGACGCGCTGGGTGGCTTCCACATTGTAGCGCCAGGCGACCTGCCGCCCCACCGCCTGGCAGGCGGGAAAGCCGGCGATGGCTGCCAGATGAATTACAGCCTGGGGCCTGGGCCTGTCTTGAGGTACGGCGTCTCGCACAGCCCGCGCCTCCCATACGTTGGCTTTGACAAAGTGAAATCGAGGGTCAGCCAGATAAGCCAGCAAGGACTCGCCCCCAAAGAGCAAATCATCAATCACGGTAACGAAGTAGCCCTTGCGCAACAATGCCCCCACCAGCGCAGAGCCGATATACCCTGCACCGCCTGTCACCAGGATATGTTTTTCATCGGATTGAAGCGTCTGGCTATCAGGCCGCTGCATCAGGTTTCTCCAGGCGCAGATGTACCTTCGTTCCCTGAACCTCCAAAACCGGCACATCAGGGGACGAGCCATCCAACGAATCTATGACCACAACTCCTAGTTCCAGGCAGGTCAGACGGCAAATATCAGCAATGTCACCTTCGCCGGCGATATGCACACGGTTAAAGCCGGCGTGCTTGACCTCAGCCAGTAATTCGCGCACCTGTTGACGAGTGCGGCGGTAGAGGCGCATCGAGGTTTCAATGTAATTAATTGTCAGGCGCGCTCGAAAGGCGAGGCCTTCTGGGGTGATGATATAGCGCAATTTACGCCGCTGCAAACGCTTGACCTTGATATACCCCTTGGCGATCAGGCGCTTGAGATACCAGTTCACCGTGCCAACAGCCACGCCCAATTGGGCTGCCAGCGAAGCCTGGGTCACGTCAGGATCGCGCTCGATCTGCTCGAGCAAATTCAATTCGTGGACGACCTCGTTCTCGTTTTCCATTGGCTTCAAAATTCAGTCGCTGAATTATAACACATCCTGGAGATTCATGGGCGTTTGAGGAGATCGCGCCTCAGATAAAGGTGTTTCCTGCCCCAGGTATAAATCAACTTATAGTCCTTGCGGATAGCGCTCTCCACAGCCAGGAGTTTAAAGCGCCCAACCAGCACCATCTCTGGCCTGTATTCCTGGATGTAAGCGATGATCTGCGCCTCACTCAGTTCCCCCGAAGCCAAGCGTTTTTCGGAAATGTTTGCCAGGGGTGGGGGCGTCGGGAGACCCAGGCGAAAGGGAAAAATAGGAAGGTCTGTGACCACCCACTTAACCTGAGGCGCATAGTGGGCCATCTGGCTCAGCAGCACAGTTTCTCGCGCCGCAGGTTGAGCGGCGGGCTCGATCCGATCCGCCGGCAGGACGAAATCCAGGTAAATTGAGCGGGCACGCTCGGCTGAGACGAAGATAAAACCCAGCAGGATGGCGGCATAAATCCACGTCGCAAGGTTCAGGGAGCGATGGCGCACTTTCTCAAAGAACAAGCGCCCGGATTCACCTACGCCTATGCCGCCTACCATCGCCGCGGGCAAGGTGATCAAAAGTTGATGATGATACCAGACAGGGACTTGAAATATAAGCAACAAGTAGGCCATCACCGCCCAAGATAAAGGATATAGGCTTATCCACCTTCGTTGTCGGTAGATAAACACAACCCCCGGCAATGCCAGAATCAGAATTGGCCAGGCAGGCCGCATCAGGTAGGTAATGGATTGCACTTCGGGGTTTACAATGTAGGACTGGGAACGCCACGCCAGGATGTGGGTGGTGATCAGTGGTGAGAGGTTCTTCACCCCCATCAGGGCTACGCCCAATCCACCGCTGAAGAGGGTAAAAACCCCAGACCATAAAATGGCAGGCAAATAGCCAGCCCAGGATTGAGGTATCCTACCTCTGGATTTTTCGCCCAGGAGAATGCCGATGATGAAAATTGGTGCGAGAAAGCCAGTGAAGATTTTGGTCAGCACCGATAAAGCCAGCAAGATGGCGGAGATGACCAGATAGCCTTGCCAACGTTGCTGATGCCAGGCTACCAGTGCCAGCATGGATAGCCCGGCCAAGGCAATCGCCGGTAAGCCGATCATCACTGAGACGCTTAAAGAAATGTAATAAGGCAGGAGGCTCACCAAAGCAACGCCTGCCAGGGCAGGCAGAATGCCCCAAGTCCGTTGCAAGAAGCACCACGCCGACCAAAGAAAAAGCGTAGAGAGCAAGAGCACCAAAACCCTGCCCACATCAATATGCAAACCAAACAGACGAAAAGCGCCTGCCAACAGGTAGATAAATAGAGGGGGATGGTCAGACCAGATTTGAGAATAAAGAGGAAAGCCGCGCATCAAAAGCAAAGCCATCATAGCGCTGCTCCCCTCGTCGGGATCAAATTCAAAGCGTTGACGAAAGGGATAAAAAAGGATAATTGTCAGGAAAAAAGCCAGAGGTAGCAGCCAGTCCAGGAGACCGCCACTAAAAAGGTGGTGCAAACGATGCCTACCCCTCACGAGGTTGGAATTTTGCATAAGCCATCACTCTGAGCATCTCATTGACAGGCGCGAATATCCAACAGCCAACGAAAGTCCTTTCCTGCGCTCGAGGTCGAGGTTCCCTCCAGGTGTTTGACACAGGGTTGTTCCAGGGCTTGTTTTTCTGGCGGAGATAGTTCCTGCCAATGGTGGTGATCCAGATAAATGTAAGCATACCCCGCTTCCCTGATTCGCAGTGGATCGAAATCAGCCATAAGGTTCTGGTGTTGCGGCAAGGGGGTGTAATAATCCAAAAAGGCTTCTCCCCCATTGCGCCCAAACAGGGTGACGGCGCGCACGGCGACAAAATCCAGCACCTGGGCGCCCGGCTCCAATCTATCCCAATAACGCTGGCTCATCCTGGCATCGCTTTCATCCACAAAGTAAGTAAACTGGGGTCGGGGGATGGCGATCAGTTGCAAGGCAAAGACGGTCATCCCTCCGAAGATAAGGATGAAACCGCCCAGGCCTAATAAAGCGCGCCTGCTCGCCCGCCCTCTCTGCCATAACAGCCAAAGATAAGGGAATCCCAGGACCAACCAGATGAACAGGGCCACGCTATTGAAGCGGGTAATATCCCGCTCAACGCCGTAGCGCAGGACCATGGGCAGGAAAAAGCCCATTGCTGCCGCCAAGCCCAGGCCAGCGATGGGCATTTGGGCGCGGCGCGCCTGTCGCCAGGTGCGCCGAATCAGCCAGGGTGCCAGGAAGATCAGGGGGCCAATTTCTGCCAGGGCGACGATCCAATGCTCAGGACGAAAAAGTTCGAGCACGCCCAGGTGAGCTGAGAGAAGCGCCGGCGGCCAGCGCAAGCCAAAACCTGAAAAGCCGTAAGATTCCGGGGAAGAAGTCGCCCCCTGGCCGCTCAGGAAACTGCGCCCAGCCTCCGTGATCACGCCACCTCCAACCACAGCCAGGAGCAACGCCCCCAGCAGAATCCCAGCCCATCTGCCCACGTACATATCCTTGCCCTTACGCCGCCAACCCAGCCCGGCGGTCACCAACAAGCCTAACCAGACTAAAACAAACACATGCTCAGCGCTGAGAGCCAGAGAGGCTAACACCAAGCAGTAAATCAGGGCTGCATCCCCCTTCCATGTTTTGTGCCCCAAGATCAGGAGCAAGAGCAAGGTCATTTGGGGAAGCGCGCCCGGGCCACCGATGGCAAAAATCAGGCTGGGGAAGATGCCATTAGCGAAGGCAAAAGGCCAAGGAAATGGCCCGCCCCCCTCAATCTTCCACGGATTC